>CAWKEZ010000020.1:0-17059 GCA_963848545.1 uncultured Thermoleophilia bacterium | reverse complement strand
CCGGTCTACCACCGCAAGGAGGAGCGCATCCGCGCTCACGTGCGTGCTCTGCTGGCTGGCCCTGCTGCTCATCCGCGTCGCCGAGACCGCCTGCGACGAAGCTGGCCCTACCTGCGTCGTGAGCTCGAGCAGCATCAAGGTCGGCACCTTCGAAGGCGCCGCCGGCAGCTTCCGTCAACGCACCGAGATCACGGCTGCCCAGCGGGCCATCCTCGCCAAGCTCGAGCTCCCAGAGCCAGCCCCGCATCCAGGAGCTGGCCCCGCCACGCGGCCTCCTGACCTCCACCGGTCCTCTCCCGGCATAGATACACGCCGTGTTCGCACTCGCGCTCGCTTCCTACCTGCAAAGACGGCACGTTTCGTGGACTATCGGGCGAAACAGCTGCGGAACGCCAGTCAGGGGAGCTGCGAGCGGCCCACCCAGAGATCAGGCGGCTACCTCCTTCAAGACGAGCTTCACGTTGTCGACGTAGCCGTCGCAGTACGTGCCGTCGTAGCGCGTTGACGTGATCACGATCTTGATCTTCTGCGTCGCGGTCGGGATGCCGTGGGTCGCGCTGCGCGGTAGCAGTGTGGTCTGGTCGGCGCGGGCCGCGGGCGACTGGGCCAATCCGCAGCGAATTCAGCTTCTTGCCGCTCTTGTTCAGGAACAGCAGTGACGGTGGCGTCGTCCCGCTGGTCCGCATAGCCACCGAGGTCGGCGGAAAGAACGGCCTTGACGCGACCGCGCTGCACCCAGCTAGTCCAGCCGGAGGGTACGGCGCGCGTCTGCGTTGCGGTGGAGATAGCGCTGTTGCTGCCTGCAAAGAAGGCCTTGCCGCCGCCAATCGTCGCGGAGACGGTCGCGTCGGGAAAGCCGCTCGTGCCGTATTGGACGGCCGTGAACTCACCCGTCGTCTTCCACCCCTGTGGAGCGATGATCTGCGTGTCGTCGGCCGCGGCTTGGCCGAGTTCCGCGCCCCCGTTTACGACGTGGTTCGAACTCGTGACCGACGATGATGCAATAGCCGCTCCCGCGAGTGCCAGCGCGAGTGCCCCACAGCTCACTGCGGCGAACGCCAGTACTCTGATTCTTCTGGGTATCTTCTCCCCCTTCGATTGCGGCTCGAGTGTTGTTCTGCCCGCGCGTGCGTCGGCCACTGCCGGCCGGATCGCGTGGATTGGTGCCCTTTTCATCCCCGGGCGCAGAGAGCGCTCGTCCGAGGATAGTATGCCGCCAACACCACGAAACCCAGCGTTGAGACCTACGACGCCAGCAGCTTTCGCAGTGAAGCCTTGGGATCGTTGAGCAACGGTGCGCCGTGAGCGAAGCAGAGGACGGCGAAAGGCAGCTCGAGGAGCCGCTCGACGCTGCGCCGCGTCTCGGCCGGATCCTCGTGGAACGCAGGCGAGATGAAGCGCACTTCGCCGCCGCCGGCGTGCGAGATGAGGTCGGAGCAGAACAGCACCGCCGGGTCGGCGGCGCGCAGGAACGAGTAGTGCGGCCACTCCGGTCCGGGCGTGTGTACGGCGACGAGGCCGCCGGGTAGCGTGTCGCCCTCGCCGTAACGGCGGTCGGGTTCCTCTTCGGCGGGCGTCGCATCGGCCGGCAGCCACACCTGCGCGCCGAGCTCGCGTCGGTAACGCCAGGCCGCGCGCTGGTGACAGCGCGCGGTCAGCACCACGTCGCTCGGCGTGGGCAGGGCGGCAAGGGTGTAGTCGGCGAGTCGCACCGGGTCGACGAAGACGCACCCGGCACCGTCGACCAAGGCGTGCGAGCTCGAGATCGCGCCGCCGATGTTGGCGTTGTGAATGCGCCAGTGGTACAAGCCGTCCGCGGTCTGTTCGACCTCTTCGGCGATCTCGTGTGGCTCGGTCATGGCCATCTCCTTCGCTCATCGCGGTCAGGACTCTTCGTACCCCATGAGCGCTTTGGTCTCGAGGTAGTCCGAGGCCGAAGCGGCGACTCGCGGCCGTTGCCCGACTTCTTGTACCCGCCGAACGGCGCGCGCTTATCGCCACGCGGCCGTCAGTGACTGATCGGAGCGCCGACGAGCGCCGCGATCACGCCGAGCACGCCCGCGCCGATGAGTGCAATCACCACGCCACGGCGCAACGCCAGCAACGACACGACCGCCAGGGCGAGCACGCCGACCTGCCAGAGGTGCGCGAGCCCGAGCCCGAGCGGGATGGCGGCCCCCATGATCGCCCCGATGGCGGTTGCTCCTGCCCCGGTAAGAAACGCCTGCGCGGCGGCGCTCGTGCGCAGCCGACCGAAGTGCGGGCCTCCACCGATGACGAAGGCGAACGACGGCGCGAAGGCGACCAGCGCGGCAAAGAGCCCGCCGGCCACCCCCGCCGCGGCGTAACCCACCACGGCGACCGTCTGCACCACCGGGCCCGGCGTGACCTGGCCTAGGGCCACCGCGTTGAGGAACTGCGCGGCCGTCATCCAGTGGTAGGTGCTCACCGCGTCGTGCTGCATGAGCGGCACGATGACGAACCCGCCGCCGTAGGAGAGCGCGCCCACCTTGAAGGCGACCCAGGCAAGGGCCGCGAGTCCGCCGGCCGCCGTGGTGCCGAGGGCAAGAGGCGCCGCGAAGAGTCCCTTCGTCTGCCCCGGCGAGTCGCTGTGCGCAGAGTGTCGCGCCACGGTCTCGGCCACACCGCAGGCGATGAGCACGAGCACGAGGTAGGGGCCAACGGTTGCCGCCGCGGCAAGTCCTGCGAGCAGGTAGGTGAGCCAGCGCACCTGCCCCGCGCGCCTGCCACCCGTGCGCCGCCAGCTACCAGGCACGAGGCCCCTCGCCGCCTGCACCGCCACGGCAGGCACGGCGGCGCCGGCGCCCGCGGCGGCGCCTTGGATCCACAGGGGCGGATGAGCGGCCAGGAAGAGCGCCGCCAGGGCCAGGATGATGGTGAGGCCCGGTGCTATGAAGCAGACCCCGGCGAGGATTGCCCCCAGCGCGCCGCGCAGCCGCCAACCGCAGTAGATGGCGAGTTGTGTGGAGGCGGGCCCTGGGAGCAGGTTGGTGGCCGCGATGCCTTCTTCGAACTCGCGCTCAGACAGCCAGCGGCGCCGCTCCACGCAGAGCTGCCGCAGCAGCGCGATGTGCGCCGGCGGTCCGCCGAAACCGATCGCACCGATACGCAACCATTGGCGCGAGATCGTGGCCAGTGAGACGGTCTCGCGCGGATTCTCGGTCATCCGTTGTACCTCGTCACGCGTTGCTCGTTGCTAACGCGTTGCTCCTGGCCAGTCCGCAGCTTTCTGGCCACCCGTCAATCCATGCGGGGCCGGCGGCGCCCTGTTCGAGCTCACCGGCCAACCCGATACACGGCCTCGGCCGCCGGCACCGAGCAGACGAACCACACGACCACTGCCGTAACTCCCAGCGCCGCGCCGCCCGCGAGGGCCCGTGAGCGATCGTTCCACCGCGCGGTCGGCGGGCCGAGCGCCTGGGCGCCGGACGGGCCGAGCGCCTGGGCGGCGGGCAGCCAGAGCGCTCGCGCGTCGAGCAGGTCGATCGCCCGGCTGCCGAGCAGGGCAAGGGTCAGGGCCAAGCCGGGAGCCGACGAGGTCACGTAACGATCGACGAAGACAGGCTTCGCCAGCGAAACGGCGGCCAGGATCGCCGTGGGGAGAGCAGCCCAGACCGCGACGATCGCCAGGATCTGGAGCTCGGCGCGCGTGCGGCGAAAGCCGAGCCTCCAGGCGCGCCGGCACACGGCCAATGCCGCGACGGCCACGGCCAAGGCGAACAGCGCGTAGAGCGAATGGTCGCCGGACGCCGGCCCGGTCAGGGCGGTGATCAGCTGCTTTTCCGTGAAGAGGGAGGGAATCCAGCCGATCTGGCCCCGCTGGCTCGCGGCCAGCAGTGCCAATGCCAGAGTCGCGGCCGGCACGATGCCCAGCGGCGCGATCACCGAACGGCATTCGCTACGGAACCTGCCTGGCTCGAGGGCCAGCGCGGCCGCAAGGACGCTGAGCGGCACCAGCACGGCGAACAGCTGAAGGAGCATGGTGGCGAGGCAGGCCAGGCAGAACCACCACAGCCAGCGCACGGCGGCGCCGTCGAGCCAGCGCACGAACGCCGCCGCGGCGGCGGTGGCTGCCAGGGCCGACAGAGCGTATGGCCTGGCACTCAGCGCTGCCGCCACCAGAAGGGGGTTGGTCGCGGCCCACAGGGCGGCCAGCACGCCGCAGAGGCGACCGCCCAGCCGGTCGCCGAGGCGTCCGCTCAGGTAGACGGTGAGCCCGAAAGCGAGCAGCGAGAGGAGTCGCGCCCACGCGATGCTCCCCGACGGCAGGATCCAGAGATGGAGTAGAGAGTAGTAGGGCAGCAACACCAGATCGATCACATGAGAGTGCTGCCAGAGCGCGCCCCAGCTCAGACGGGCGGAGCGCAGGGAGACGTGCTCATCGGGGAACGCCGCCTTGTGCAGCCAGGGCAGCAGTGCCGCCGCAGCCAGCAGCGCGATGGCCGCGAGGGTGCCACGATTGGGTCTGGCCGTGACGATGCCGTGGGTCGCTCTGGCGGCGATGCCGTCAGTGACTCCGGTTGATCGGCTGCCGCTCGTCACGTAAGTCCCCATAGGCAGGTACGCGCTGAGGCGAAGTCTCGCAAGGCCGAGTATAGTCGCTCGCGCGCGAGGTTCTTCGTTCGGCGTCAACCCAGGAGGAGGCATGAAGTCACACACCGTGTACAAGACCTTCCGCATCGATCAGCGCCGCGCCTTCGTGCGCATCACGGAGGACGTGCAAGCGGCCGTTGACGAGGCGGGCATCGTCGAAGGCATGGTGCTGGTCTCGGCGATGCACATCACAGCAGGCGTGTGGGTAAACGACGATGAGCCCGGCATCCAGGCCGATGCCCTGGAGTGGCTCGACAAGCTGGCGCCGCCGTCGTGGCAACCGCCGGCGAACGACGTGGCTAGGCAGCTGCTGCCCCAGGGTGGCGACTACCGTCACCATCGCGGCGGCGAGGAGAACGGCGACGCACACCTGAAGAACCTGCTGGTGCACCATCAAGTGATCGTGCCGGTCACCGCCGGCCGGCTCGACCTCGGCCCCTGGCAGGCGATCTTCTACTGCGAGTTCGACGGGCGGCGTAGCAAGCGTCTGATCATCAAGGTGCTGGGGGAGTAGTCGCGCCCTCGCGGGGGGCTCAGCGTAGGTGTGGGCGCCTTGCCGTCGTACTCAAGTGTTGCTCCAGAAGTGCCGAGAGTATGTTCGCAAGTACTGTGCTATGGCATGTTCACGCTGCGCGGCGCCGGGGCTGCACGGCCAGCGACTAAGGAGGGGGGCGATGCACTCAACCAGCCACCAAGCCCGTGGCGCGCATCGATTCGCCCGCGCGATCGCGGCTGCGAGCGTTCTCTCCGCCGCCTGTTTCACCGCTGCCCTTCTGATCGTGCTCGGCGGCTGCGGCTCCAGCACGTCGCCTACGCAGCCCTCCGCCGCGCCGCAGCCTTCTGCCAGCGCCGCTACGGCCGTGGGTCCGGTGTGGGCGCAGGTGAGTAACCCGGGAGCTTCGCTGTTCAGCCTTACGGTGAGTGGCGCGAAGGGCTTCAGCAGCGCCGAGCAAAGCTACCTGCGCAACGTCGACGTCGCCTGGGCCACCATCAACGCCGAGGCGGCCGAGTACGCGCAACTACCCGACACGGGCTCGTCAGCCGCCACTGTGCTCGCCAAGAAGATGGGACGGCAGGCGACGGTGTGGGTCGAGACGCCCTCGCCGAGCCGCCGATTCTTCGGGTTGCACGACAGCGTGCACGCGCTCATGCAGCGCGTCAACGCCATGGCGCAGCTCACCACCGACTACGCCGGCAGCGTGAGCGCCACCGAGAAGACGACCATCGCCGGCAAGGTCGCGGCCCTGGCTGCGGCTCTGCCGAGCAGCGTGGGCAACGTCAGCGATTTGGCCACCACCCTGCGCGACCGCTATGGCAGCAACCCTACGACGTTCGCGGCCACAACAACCAGCAGCTCCACGCCCACACCTTCACCCTCGCCGAGCGCCTCTCCGGAGCCGACCGGCAGCCCCACGGCAGAGCCTACCGCCAGCCCCACCGCCAAACCCAAGCCGAGCCTCACGGCGGCCGAGTCCAAGCAGATCACCGACATGGTCGCCCTCGATTCGTGGCTTGCCGGCATCCTCGACTCCGACAGCGTCACCATGGCTCAGCCCTTGCCGTGGGACGACGCCGTGGTGACCTCGTTCTGCCTCGACATGGGGTTCATTCAGGACCAGTGCGATACCTGGATCGCCAAGCAGCCGGCCGGTTCTCGCGTCGCCGCCGGCTTCGAAGAGTACATCGAGGGGCTGAAACTGGTGCGGGCCGCGACCAACGATCTGATCGACGCCGCCCAGAACAGCAGCAAGAGCTCCCTCAAAGCAGGCAAGTCCAAACTAGCCCAGGGGCGGCCGGAGCTCAAGAAGGGGATCGACGAGCTCCAGGCGCTGCAGTAGTGGGCCATCACCCGGGTTCATGACGGGCGGCCCGCGACTTACGTGAAGTACGGAGGGTGTCTGATGAGACGATGGTCAGTTCGTAGCTCGTTCCTCGCCGCGGCGCTGTGCGCGGCGTTCATGGTCTTCGGCGCGGGCGCGGCCATGGCCTTTGAGGGCACCACAGGAGGATGGTACTGGCAGAACCCTCTGCTTCAGGGCTACTCCTTTAACGACCTCGCGGTGACCTCCTCAGGAGCGGTCGCGGTGGGCGACGGCGGGGTGGTGTTCACCTCCGCCAACGGCGGCGTGAAGTGGACGCAACGCAGGTCTGGCCTGCACAGCAAGCTGCTCGCCGTCGATTTCGTGAACGCCTCGGACGGCTGGGCGGCCGGCCCCGGCGGATTGATCGCAACCACGAACGGTGGCGTAACGTGGGCGAGCGTGGATCTCCCCAACGGCAGCAGCGGCTTCTACCAGCTCACCGACGTGAGCTTCGTCGACGCGACCCACGGCTGGGTCTGCGGGCTCTTTACGCCCACGATCGGGGCGACCAGCTACCGCATCTTGGCGACGACGGACGGTGGCGATACGTGGAGCGTGGAGACCCTGCCGGCCAACGTAAAGGTTCTCAAGCAGGTCGATTTCGTGAACGTCTCGGATGGCTGGGCAACTGGGTGGGGGTACGACTCCGGCACCGCCAAGTGGGGCTACATCCTGCTCAAGACCACCGATGGCGGCACGACTTGGACGGCCAGCCTCTTCGGCGACGGCCAGGCCAACCTGAACGCCATCGACTTCACCAGCGCCAGCGAAGGTTGGGTGGCCACGGCCTCCGTGGCCGATTACGCGCCGGCGAAGATCTGGCACAGCACCGACGGCGGCTCCACCTGGGCGGTCTCGACCACCATGGAGGGCGCGACCATCACCGATCTCGCCGCCTCCGCCAGCGGCGAATGCTACGCGAGCGGCCAAACCCAGGGCCTGGGTGACTGGGAGGGCTTCGTGCTGCACACCACCGATGACGGCGCAACCTGGAAGCAGGAGTACAGCGACGAGACGGTCAAGCCGCAGGCCATCGATTTCTCCTCCAGCACGGCCATCGCCGTGGGCGCGGGCGGATTCTTCCTCACCCGCGACGCGAGCACGGGCACCTGGAGCCAGACCGCACCGGGCGTGCGCGCCAATCTCACCCACGTGCAGTTCCTGAACGCCAACCTGGGCTGGGCGGTCGGCTGGAAGTCGACCATCCTGCGCACCATCGACGGCGGGCGCACCTGGAGCGCAGCCAGCGTGCCGGGCGGCATCTCCCTGGAGAGCATCGACATGGTCACCAAGAAGATCGGCTGGGCGGTGGGCTGCTCTGGGCCGCACGTGCCCTACGCCGACCTGGACGCCGGCTATGGCGCCGTCGTCTTGAAGACCACCGATGGCGGTCTTCACTGGAAGTTCCAGATCGATCGCGCTACCAGCCCGGGTCTTGCCGGGGTCGACTTCTTCAATACCAAGATCGGCATGGCCGTGGGCAGTGACGGCCTCGTGGTGCGCACCACCGACGGCGGCCGCACCTGGTGGTTCAGGACGGTGGGCACCGTGACCTTGCGCGACGTGCAGTTCTTGGCTGCCCACACGGCCATCGCCGTGGGCGGCGAGACCGGCACGGTCAGCTCCAGCGGCGTCATCTGGCGCACCGCCGACGGCGGCGTAACGTGGACGAACCCTGGTCCTCAGCCCGCCCCGGATGCTCCACTACGCTCCATCAAGATGGACCTCAACACCATCACGGTGGTGGGCGACCGCGGCCAGATCTACACCTCGGGCGACGGGCTCACCTGGACGTACAGCGCGATCAATGACGACTTGACTCAGGACCCGCCGTATCCGCACTACTTCGACATCGGTCTATGCACTATCCCCCAGGGTGCCCTCGTGGCGGCCGACGACGCCGACGGATGGATTCTGGCCGACGGCGGTGACGTGTGGACGCACAACAGGGCGGGGTCGGCGCCGTTGTGGCAGCTGCCGCCGGTCATTTCCAGCTGCGACATTCCCTACGGCCCGGTAGGCGCGACCGTCACCTTGTACGGCAGCGGCTTCACCGACGTCTCGTCGGTGAAGATACAGGACGTCCCCTCCACGAATGTCACCCCGATCTCAGACACCGAGCTCCAGTTCGTCGTGCCGAGCGGTGTCAGCCAGGGGACTAGCACGATCAGCGTCGAAACCCCGAGCGGCATCGGCACCAGCATCGGCCTGTTCAATGTGACCGTGGCGCCCTCTATCACAGACTTCACGCCGCCCTCCGGGCCCGTTGGTTCCACGGTCACGGTGTATGGCGGCGGTTTCAGCCACGCGACCGGGGCGACGGTACAGGGCGTCGCGGCTGTGTTTACCCCGGTCTCAGACGCCCAACTCCAGCTCGTCGTGCCGTCCGGCGTCAGCGTGGGCACCGGCGCCATCACCGTCACGACCGCTCTGGGCACCGCCACCAGTCCTACCAACTTCTCCGTAACAGCAGCCGGCCCCATGATCGCCGCCGGGGCCGGCGCACAGAGCATCGTCCTCGCGGGAAGCGGCCGCCATACCCACCGTCACCGGGTTCCTCCCGCCCACGGGCGTCGTCGGCGCACAGGTGATCATCAGCGGCAGCGCTTTTACGGGCGCCACGGCGGTGGACTTCTCGACCAACGTTGCGGCGAAGTTCACGGTGAACTCCGATGCGCAGATCACCGCCACCGTGCCGGCCGGCGCCGTCTCGGGGCCCGTGTCGGTGACAACCGCCGCCGGCACCGGCATCAGCACCGTCAGCTTCGTTGTGGTCAAGAGCACCCACCTGCTGAACCACTCGGGCGGCAGCGGCCAAGACAACCAGCTCCATAGCCTGGCGGTCGTCGACTGGCTGAACATCTGGGCGGTGGGCGACCACGGCACGATCCTGTTCGTTCGACCGGCTGGCACCCACCACCACGCCTCAGCCCTCCAACGGCTGGCTGAAGGCACCTATCTTCACGCTCTCGGCCACAGACGCGAAGTCTGGCGTCGCCTGGACACGGTGGATCGTCGATCCCCCGGGCGCCGACGCGAACAGCGGAACAGCGGGCGACTGGGACAACTGGGCCTGGCAGTACGGCACCACCGTGACCTTCAGCACGGTCGGCGATCCGCCCGGCACCACCCACACGGTGTACTACCAGTCGCTCGACAACGTAGGCAACCTCGAGCTCGACCCGTTCTGGCTGGCGAAGGGCGGCGAAGAGGTGCCGAAGCACATCACGGTCACGGTCGATACCCTCGGGCCGCGGACCTACGCGCCGGCCGCCGCCTCCGTGGTCAGGGGCGCCCATCCGGTGCTTGCCTTCTGGGCCGACGACAACCTCAGCAACAAGGTCAACGTGACGATCACCGTCAAGAACGCGGCGAGGACATCGTCAAGACCCTCCCCATCGGGTGGCTCGCCACCGGTCAGCAGTTCAACTCGCCGATCGTCTCGTGGCGTTGCACCCTGGCCAAGGGTGTCTACACGTTCTACGTCCACGCCTTGGACCAGGCGGGCAACGCGGAGTCCGTGCTGGGCAGCAACGAAGCTGACCGTGCACTAAGCCCCAGGCCGCTACTACGCCGAGGCGGCGGGCCGTAAGGCCCGCCGCCTCGTTTGTTTGCGGGCGCCGTTCGCGACCGCCGTACAGGTGCGGTGCGACCGCCATCCAGCCGCTATGCGACCGCGCTGGTCTACCGTGCGCACCCGACGCCCACCCGAGCGGTTCGCGCGGCGCGAGCTGACGCCCGCCCATCGCGCTCGCTCCACCGCGTGCCTGCCGCTATGCTGGCCGCACGAGGAGGGCGGCGCTTGCGCCGTCCGAGTAACCGAAGGAGCCGGCATGATCGATCCGACGCAACCGTTGAAGGACGCTTCGTCCGGCGCGCTGGCGCCCGCCACCCTGGCCGTATGGGCGGGCGAGGGCGCCTCCCTGGCGCAAGGCGCGACCCAGGTGCCGATCGTGTACAGCGCCGCTTACGGCTACCCGGATGTCGACGAATGGCTGGACGTCGCGCTGGGCCGCAAGCCGGGCCACATCTATAGCCGCAACACCAACCCCACGGTGCAGGCCTTCGAGCAGAAAGTCGCGGCGCTCGAGGGCGCGCCCGCCGCCACCAGCTTCGCGACCGGCATGGCGGCGGTGAGCAATACGCTGTTCGCCTTGCTCGCGCCCGGCGATCGCGTGGTTTCGGTGAAAGACACCTACGGCGGCACCAACAGACTCTTCCTCGACTTCCTTCCTCGCGTGAACGTGCAGGTAGAGCTTTGCGACACCAGCGATCATGAGCAGGTCGAGGCCGCCATCGCCGCCGGCTGCCGGGTTCTCTACCTGGAGACGCCCACCAACCCCACCCTCAAAGTGATGGACATCGCCCGTCTGGCCGGCGCGGCGCACCAGGCCGGCGCTCTCGTGTTGACCGACAACACGTTGGCGACGCCCGTTAACCAGAATCCCCTGGCGCTCGGTGCGGACCTGGTCATCCACAGCGCCACCAAGTTCCTCGGCGGGCACGCCGACGCGCTCGGCGGGGTGATCTGCGGGGCGCCCGCGCTGGTGGAGAGAGTGTTCCACTACCGCGAGATCACGGGCGCAACGCTCGACCCAATGGCCGCCTACCTGCTCATCCGCGGCCTCAAGACGCTGCCTCTGCGCATCCGTCAGCAGAACGCGAGCGCCTTGCGCATCGCGGGCTGGCTGCGGGAGCAGCCGGCGGTGGCCGCCGTGTACTACCCGGGGCTCGAGGGGCACGCGTACCACGAGGTCGCGGCGCGTCAGATGCGTGGCTTCGGCGGCGTGCTCAGCTTCATGCTGGGCGGCGGCTTCGAGGCGGTCAAACGGGTGCTGCCGCGCCTGCGGCTGGCCCACCGGGCGGCCAACCTCGGCGCGGTAGAGACCATCGCCGGGCCCCCGGCGACGACCAGCCACGTGGAGTGCACGGCCGCCGAGCGCGAGGCCATGGGCATCCCCGAAGGGCTGGTCCGCTACTCGGTGGGCATCGAAGACTGCGACGACCTGATCGCCGACCTCAGGCAGGCGCTCAGGGTGGCCTAGGCTCCGTAGCGCGCCGCGCCACGAGCAGCTGACCACGCACACCGGCCCGGCCGTGGCGCAGCACGCTGAAGCCGGCCGCCGCGGCCAGCGTGGTGAGCTCGCCACCCGTGTAGATTCGCACATCGCCCTCGGGCAGGCGCGGCAGCAGGGCATTCATGAGCTGGCGCAGCGGCGTCCCCACGTACCACTCGCCGATCACCAAGCTGCCGCCCGGACGTGTGACGCGGTGCATCTCGGCGAGTGCCGCGTCGGGGTGCGGGTAGTGGTGCAGCGAGTCAACACAGACCACCAGGTCGACGGCGCCGTCGCCGAGGGGCAGACGCTCCGCATCGGCCACCTGTAGCTCGGCGGTGTCGCCGAGGCGACGGCGCGCGACGGCGATCATCTGGCTCGAAAGATCGATGCCGTAGGCGTGCACCCGCGAGTGCGCCGCGACGATGGTCTGCAGCAGGGCCCCGGTGCCGCAGCCCACATCAAGCAGGGCATCGAAGGCCAAGCCGCCGACGGCGGCCGTGACGTCGTCGGCGAGGCGGCGGGCGTGGCGGCCGAACGCCGCCGTGTCGTACTCGCCGGCCTGGCGGTCGAAGGCCACTCGGGAGCGTTCCTTGTGGTCCCGCTCGGTCACAGGCACCACTACACCCCCTGAACGGCCGGGCCGTCAAGCGCGGTCACCGCCGGCCGGCGCTGCCGTCTACCCTCTTGGCGCACCGGGTGCCTGCGTAAGGCCGCTTGACGTTCACCTGCGTCACGGTCGCCGGGCGTGGCTGCGCCAAGATTCGTGAAGATGAGTATCAGCGGAAGTCTGCCCGAGGCATGTTCTATTGTTATACCTACGTCTAATGGAGTACCCTCGCTGTCGCGTTATACATTTCGCGCCAGGAGGTTGGGACAATGGCAGAACGCAAACTGAAGCTCGTGCCGGCCCCCCTGCCGCCACGCGCTTCGCGAGCCACCGGCAAGTACGTTGAGATGGTGCGAGAGTTCGGCAATGCCGGGTACGAGAGCGCTCGGGTGGAGGGCAACGCCAAGCCGGCGACCATCGTCGCAGGGCTGAAGAAGGCCGTCTCGCAGCTTAACGTGCCGGTCAAGGTGGTCACGCGTCTCGACGGCGTCTATCTGGTGAAGCGCTAGCCAGCGAAGCTCATCGGCCCAAGACCGGTGAGCACACGCGGAGGGCCGTGCGGCCGCCGCGCCTGTTCCGACTCTGCTAGCGCGGAGCAGGCGGTCCACCGAGTGGGGCGCCGCAGGCGCACCACTCGATAGCGGCTCGCGCCCCGCGCGACGGGCCGGGGCCAGCGGTCACATTCGCGACCGCCGGCCCCGGCCCGTCAACTTCCTTGTTCCTGTGTCAGAACGCCCGGGGGTATGTGTTGGGCCACTGGCTTGGTCCCATACCCTTGCTGATGGCCAGGGCGGTGGCCCGGATCTGCGCCCAGCCATCGAAGATGCTCGCGTGGCGCCAGGGGTTCCACGACGCCGTCCAAGCGCTCGAGCAGTACTGGAACAGCCCCTTGTAGGTACCGTTGGCGTAGCGCCGGCCGCCAGATTCGAACATCATCATGCGGTACAGGCCGGTAGGGCTCACGCCGTAGGTGTGACCCGCGATGGCCATCAGCGGCTGCCACTTTCCGCGCTGTGCCCACTCGTCGATCTGCACGAGGCGGCGCAGGCGTTTGCCGAGCCTTCGCACGCGCCTCGCCCAAATGTGGGCGGCGCCCTTGAGGTGGTCGGCGCGGGCCTGCACGCAGGCCACCTCCTCCGCGGTGACCACGCCGTCGGCGAGCATCTGGGCGGCGAGCGCCTGGTCCATGCCGGCGGGCGGGGTAACTGGGGTCGTGGAAGGAGTGAGGGTTTCAAGCTCACGGGCGCCGGCGGCGTTGATAGCTGCCTGGGCGGCGCCCCGGCGAGCGCGGCGGAAGTGTGCCCTGTCTTGCTGAAGGTGGGTCTTCGTCTGCTGTGTGATGAGGGAGGAGGCCTCGGCCGATGGGGCGTAGAGCGCCGCAGCGATCGTGGCCAGCGCTGCGAGTGAGAGTAGGGTTTTGCTCTGCACAACGTCCTTCCGACGCGGTGTCCCGGCGCGGCAGCGGCAGATGCCTGTGCCGGCGGGCGGCCCGGCGCCCGGTGCTCGCCAACCATGCCGCAGGGCCGTCGGACAAAGGTTAGGGAGGCGAACCTGCAGCGGGGCGAGGCGTCGGAGCGCCTCTTTCTGTGTAGATCCGGGCGGGATTCAATCCTAACTCGGCCGCGAATGCAACCCAATGCGCCTGCCGGGAAACGACGCGGGGGCGCTGGAAGCTACGCCGCCGCAGAACGGTCGCGCCGCGGCCGGTATCCTGGCCTCCGCTGAAGGCTGCACCGCGGCGGAAGGCTGCACCGCGGCGGGTATCTGGGCGTCAGCTTGAGGGGTCGCCCAGCGAGAACGTGAAGGTCGCCCCCTCGCCCGGCACACCCTCGGCCGCCACACTCCCTCCATGGCGGGCGACCACGCGCTTCACGATCGCCAGGCCGATGCCCGACCCGGGGTACTCGCTCTCGGCGTGCAAGCGCTGGAAGGGCTGGAAGGCCGCGTCGGCGTAGCGGTTGTCGAAGCCCGCGCCGTTGTCGCGCAGGAAGTACTGTAGGGCACCGCGCGCGGCTGTCGCGTCGCGGCCGCCGGCCGTCGCGCTGACGGCGCCAAACTCGATGCGCGCTTCCTTCTCGCCGGCCGTGAACTTCCAGGCGTTGTCCAGCAGGTTGGCGATCGCCACGCGCAGCAAGCGTTCGTCGCCGCGCACCGTGAGGCCGGGCTGCACAGTCACGCTCACGCGGCGCGCCGGAGCCGCCTGGCGCAGCTCGGCGACAGCGCCGAGCACCAGCTCGCTGAGATTCACCGTGGTCAGGTTCATCTCATCGCTGGTCACACGGTACAGGCGCAGAAAGTCGTCGATCAGTGTACCCATCTTCTGTGCCGCGCCGCGCACCCGCCGCAGGTAGTCGCGGCCCTGCTCGTCGAGTACCGCGGAGTAGTCGCTGAGGAGTAGCCGGCTGAAGCCGTCGAGCGCGCGCAGCGGAGCCCGCAGATCATGTGACACGGAGTAGCTGAAGGCCTTGAGCTCTTGGTTTGCGGCTTCCAGGTCGGCCGTGCGCGCCGTCACCCGGTCTTCGAGCTCCGCGGTGAGCCGGCGTAGCGCCTCCTCGACGCGCTTGCGTTCGGTGATGTTTTCGAACACCGCCACGAAATGGTGCTTACGGGGGCTGTACACGGCGATGGAGAACCAGATGCCCAGGCTCTCCACGTACGTCTCGAAGCGGCGCTTCTCGCCCGTGAGCGCGGCGCGTCCGTAGATCTCGAACAACTCGGGGTTGCTCTCGCGGATGCCGGGGATGACCTCGCTGACGCGCTTGCCTGCCACGTCGCTGAGCCCCGTCAGCGTGGCGAACGACTCATTGACATCGAGGTACACGAAGTCGGCGGGCCGGCCCTGCTCGTCGTAGATCATGCGGCAATGCGCGTAGCCGTCGAGCATGCTGTCGAACAGGGAGTGGTACTTGCGCTCGCTGGCCCGCAAGGCCCGCTGCGCGCGCTTGCCCGCGTTGCGGTCTTCGTCCATCGCGCCATCCCCCGCCCGGTGCTGTCGGCGTCCGCGTAGGCTGCCCTTCGTGTGGAACCTGCCGTCAGCCCCCGCCCTCCACCTCGTCCTCATCGTGGCATCGCCGCTCCGACGCGTCAACGAATCACCCGTAAGAGCGGGCGACTTGTGGCCCAGAGCCGGTGCGCCGGTGGTACTATATTGAAGGGACTCGACTGACTCGCCGTGCGCGACCATCCGGGACTGGAGGACCGATGAGCACCTGCACCCACCACTGGTCGATGACCGACGTTCGCAGTGGGTACCTCGTTGTCGAAGGGTGCTACCACTGCGGCGCTCGCGGCTCATTCTTCTCCACGGAACCGGCCGCGCCCATGGAGGAGTACCGTGAGGGTGAGCACATGTGGAGGTACCTCTCGGGCTATCAGGCGGTCGCCTTCGGTTTGCGCTGCGACCTCTGTGGCAGGGAGGTCGACCTCAGCGACATGATGGGTCTCATGCTCTCGACCTGCGAAGACCGCCGAGTGCCGCGTCGGTCGCATGGCCCTCGAGCAAGGCAAGGGCACCTCCATCTACGTGGCCCTCTGCGCCGACTCTACCCACGCCTCCGGTCGCTGCGTGAGCGACGAGGGGGTCGCGGCTCTCGGCCAGTACTTCAACCAGCGCCTGCGCTCCGGGCGCAAGAAGATCGTGGTGGTGCCGTGCAGCATGTGCAGCGACATCGACTGTTGCGCGGGCGTCGTTATCGCCGACGCGGGGCTCACAGAGCTGTAGCAGCGCGCCGGTCAAGCTGAGAGGAGGTGGGCTCCGTGAGGATCTCCGAGATCGTCGAGAAGACCGGGCTCGAGGCGCTCAATGCGCAGGAAGACGCCGACGTCTCGGGGGTGTACATCTCCGACATGGCGTCAGACATCATCACCGGCGCTCAGCGGCAGCCTGCTGGTCACCTTGCAGACGCACAAGAACCTCATTGCGGCGGCCAACGTGGTCGATGCCGCCATGGTCGTGTTCGCCCACGACAAGCGCCCGGCCGAGGACGTGGTGAGCCTCGCCGACAGGGTCGGGATCGCACTGTTCACGACCGCGGACGACACCTGGACGTACGCGGTCAAGCTCGTAGAACTCGGCATCCGGTAGGCTCTCGTGGCGACGACGGCTCGCTCGCGCCGGCCGGCCGGCGACTCACAGGGCGGGTCGGGTCAGCCCGACCCCTGGGCAGGCATTACGCGTGGTGGTCGGGGGAGCCCTTCGGAGCTCGTGCCGGTACTGCAACGAGCTCAGGGCAAATTCGACCCTGTACCGCCGAAATCCTGCGCCGCGCGCCCGCGCCGCTTAAGGGCTACCAAAGTAGGGGGTACTCGAAACGCCGCCTACAACTGCACTTTCTCTCAGATCTCCACCTATGCCATATGCTGACACCACCTAGGAGGAGTAAAAATCCTGACACAGACACACAGGCAGGAAAAGAACAACAGAAAGGAAGGAACCAACCAACAAACAGGCAGAGGGAAGGGAGGGGAAGGAGAAGAAAGAAAAAGAAAAGAAAAGAAAGGGAAAGAAAGAAAGAAAGAAAAAAAAAAAAAAAGAAAAAAAAAAAAAAAAAAAAAAAAAAAAAAAAAAAAAAAAAAAAAAAAAAAAAAAAAAAAAAAAAAAAAAAAAAAAAAACCCCCCCCCCCCAATTTTTTTTTAGTTTCCATTTTTAGCCTTCCTTTTAAATTTTCCAAAATTTTTAAAAATTTTTTTTTTTTAAAATTTTTTTTTTTGTTTTAGGAGTAGGTGTAGGTGTGCAGGTGTTAGCAGGTGTTGGGATTATACAAAAAAAAAAAAAAATTTTTTTTTTGTATTTTTTTTTTTTTTTTTTTTTTTTGTGCAGGTGCAGTGTAGAGTACAGGTTTGGGTGCAGGTTTGTGCCATTTTTTTTTTTTCTTTTTTTTTTTTTTGAAGAAGAAGAAGAAGAAGAAGAAGAGAA
>CAWKEZ010000019.1:0-29079 GCA_963848545.1 uncultured Thermoleophilia bacterium | reverse complement strand
CGGATCTATGCCCGTGCCCAAGCTCTTGCTCATGCGGCGCCCGTCGGCGGCCTGGATCACGGAGTGGATGTACACGTCGTCGAACGGCACCTCGTCGAGGAATTCAAGGCCCATCATCACCATGCGCGCGACCCACAAGAAGATGAGCTCGCGCGCCGTGCTGAGCACGTTGGTGGGATAGAAGTACTCGAGGTCGGGGGTCTGGTCCGGCCAGCCCCAGGTGGCGAACGGCCACAGCGCCGAGCTGAACCACGTGTCGAGCACGTCGGTCTCGCGGCGCAGGTCAGTGCCGCCGCAGCGCGGACACGCCCGGGGCGGCGACTCGGCGACGATGATCTCTGCGCAGCCCTCAGCCTCGCAGTACCATACCGGCAGCTGATGGCCCCACCAGAGCTGACGGCTGATGCACCACGGCCGCAGGCTCTCCATCCAGTCCACATACACCTTGCCCCAGCGCTCCGGAGTGAACTTCACCCGGCCGTCGCGCACTACGGCGGTGGCCGGCCCCTTGAGCTCGTCCATGCGCATGAACCACTGCTCGCTGATGAGCGGCTCTATAGGCGTGCCACAGCGGTCGCAGGTCGCCACGCTGTGCGTATACTCTTCCACCTTCACGAGCGCGCCGATCTTCTCGAGGTCAGCGACCACGCGCGCCGCGGCCTCCTCCACCTCGAGTCCGGCGTAGGGCCCGCCGGCCGCCGTGATGCGACCGTCCTGGCCGATGGCCTGCACGCTCTCGAGCTTGTGGTCGCGACCGATCTCGAAGTCGGTGAGGTCGTGGGCCGGCGTGATCTTGAGGGCCCCGGTGCCGAAGGCCGGGTCGACGCGCGCATCGGCCACGATCTGCAGCGTGCGGCCCAGCAGAGGCAGCGTGGCCGTCTTGCCGACGATGCCTTTGTAGCGTTCGTCGTCTGGGTGCACGGCCACGGCGGTGTCGCCGAGCATGGTCTCAGGGCGCGTTGTCGCGATGGTCACCGATCCGCCCCCGTCGATCGGATAGCGGATGTAGTCGAGCGTCCCCGGCAACTCCTTGTACGCCACTTCGAGGTCGCTGATCGCCGTGCCGCAGCGCGGGCACCAGTTCACCAGGTAGCTGTCTTTGTAGATATAGCCCTTGTCGTGGAGCGCCACAAACACCTTAGTGACGGCCCGCACGTACCCGTCGTCGAAGGTGAAACGTTCGCGCTCGTAGTCGCAGGAACAGCCCAGGCTCTTGAGCTGCTTGATGATCGTGCCGCCGTACTCGCGGCGCCACTCCCACATGCGCCGCGTGAACTCCTCGCGGCCCAGGTCTTCCTTGCTCAGGCCCTGCTTGCGCAGCATCTTCTCCATCACGTTCTGGGTGGCGATGCCGGCGTGGTCGGTGCCCACCAGCCAGCAAGCGTTCTCACCCAGCATGCGGTGGTAGCGCGTGAGCACATCCTGAATGGACCCGTTGAGCGCGTGACCCATATGGAGATTGCCAGTCACGTTGGGCGGGGGGATGACGATGGCATACGGCGTGCGCGCCGCGTCTGGCTCGGCGTGGAAGAGGTGAGCCGCGAGCCATGCGTTCATCCAGCGCGCCTCGACGGCGGCCGGCTCGTAGCGGGTGGTCTCGCGAAGATACTGGCTGCCGCTGTGGGGCCCGTCGCCCTGCGGGGCGTCGCCCTGCGGGGCGTCGCGTCGCGGCATGTCGCCCTGCGGGAGGTTGTTCTGTGCGTCGGTCATGAGGCCTCGGTGGTGTTGTACGTGGGCTCGCCCGGCGCGCGCCGGTCGGCCGCGGGGCCGGCTACGCCGCCCGCGGCCGAATCGACAGTATACCGGGAGGCGGGCGCTGCTGCCGAGATCACCCCGGTCTCAGCCGCGGCCTCTCCCCTCTCGCCCCGCCACGGCACGCTCGATGCGCCGGTCGGGAACCAGCCAAATGAGAGCGACCACCACGTAGAGAGCGTAGGCGATCCATGCTTGCAGAAACGCCGCGGGAATAGCGATCGCGTACAGCACTGGCGAGAGCTTGCCCTTCACATCCCTGCCGATGGCCTGGGCCAGCAGAGAGCCTTCGCCGTGCGTGGAGATGATGGCGCGCTGTAGGACGTAGTAGGCGATGGCGGCCAGCAGAAGCACCACGCCGTACAACGCGGCCGGCGTGGAGGCGAACCCGTTTTCCCCCATCCACCGCGTCACGAACGGCACCAGTGATAGCCAGAAGAGCAGGTGCAGGTTGGCCCACAACACGCCACCGGTGACGCGCTCCGTGACGTACAGCATGTGATGGTGGTTGTTCCAGTAGATGGCCAGATACGCGAAACTCAGCACGTAACTGAGAAACGTGGGCAGCACCGGTCTGAGGTCGGCGAGGTGCGCGCCGCCTGGTACCCTGAGCTCGAGCACCATGATGGTGATAAGGATGGCGATGACGCCGTCGCTGAACGCTTCGAGTCGGTCTGTGCTCACGGGCGAGCCTCCCGGTGAGCCGCCGGATAGCTTCTGGACGGCGGCTACGCGGCGGTACCTTCCCCGGGCCGGGGCTTCGTCAACCTGCGGCAGGCACGTCGCCGGCACACCGACCGAGGGCCTGCCGCTGTTAGGTGGTCTCCTCCTCGCCCAAAGCGATGAACGCCGCGTCCCGCGTCTCGCCGTCGGCGAGATTGAAGAGCTGGGACGCTTCGGCCTCGGGCAGCCGCTCTACCGAGCGCAGCTTGCGCTCCATGGCGCGCGTGCGAACCCCGGTCTGCTCGATGGTGCGACTGGCTGTGTCGAGTTGCCGTTTTACCTTGTCGAGCACCTCACCGAACTTGGCGAACTCGGTCTTCACCGCCGCCAGCACCCTCCAGACTTCCACGGCCTGCTGCTCGATAGCCAGCGTCTGAAAACCCATTCGCAGGCTACTGAGAAGCGCCGCCAGGGTAGTGGGACCCGCCACCACGATCCGATACTGATGCTGCAAGTCGTCGACCAGCGCCGGCTGCCTCACCACCTCGGCGTAGAGACCTTCCGTGGCGAGGAACATGATGGCGAAGTCGGTGGTGTGCGGGGGCTTCACGTACTTGGTGTGGATGTCTTGCCCAGCCAGCCTTATGGCCCTGGCCAGGGCCTCGGTGGCGCGCTGTGTAGCCTCGCAATCGCCGCAATCGGCCGCGTCTTGGATGCGCAGGTAGTCTTCTTGCGGCAGCTTGGAGTCGATGGGCAACCACACGCAGGCTGAGGGTTCGTCTCGGGGACCGGGGAGCTTCACGGCGTACTCGACCATCTCTCGTGATCCCGGCTCCACGTGCACGTTCTTCTCGAACTGCCCTGGCGCCAGGATCTCTTCGAGCAGCGCCCCGAGCTGGACCTCGGCCCAGGTGCCTCGTGCTTTGACGTTCGTGAGAACGCGCTTGAGATCGCCGACTCCACTGGCCAGGCTCTGCATTTCGCCTAAGCCCTTCTGTACCGACTCGAGCTGATCGCTGACGAGCTTGAAGGACTCGCCCAGGCGCTTCTCGAGGGTGCTCTGCAACTTCTCGTCGACCGTCCTGCGCATCTCCTCGAGGCGCTTCTCGTTGCCGTCTTGCAACTCTCTGACGCGTGCATCGACGGTAACGCGGATGCGCTCCAGGCTGACGCGGTTGCACTCACCGAACTCCTGAAGGCTCTGGGAAAGGCCGCCGAGCTGCGCCCGTTGCACCTCGCCCATGCTGGTAAGAGTCTTGGCCAGGGTCTCGTTGGCCGAGGCTAAGCCCTTGGTGAGCTCCTCACGAGATTCGCGCGCCGCCCGGCCGGCCTCCTCTCGGGCGCCGCGCAGTTCCTCACGCAGCGGATCGACGTGTCTGGCCGCACGGGGCCGGGCGTGCACCAGCAGAGTGCCGAGAAGCACCGTGTTGATCGCCACCACGACGACGAGCAGCCACAGGATCGATTCGCTCATGTCTCACGCCCCCGGAAGAATGCCGTTTGTCTACGGTACTTCCAGGGCCGGACGGATCATCCTCGTTCGTAAGCTGAGCGCCGCCGTTCAGGCACCGGCGTTCAGGCGCGCCGCGTACAGGGCCGTGTCGACAGCGTCGAAGCAGCAGAACGTGACGTGGCGCGGCAGCTCGTGCGCCGCCAGCCACTCGCCAACCGTCTCCACGGCCAGCTCGCAGGCCGCGGCCTTGGGATACCCGTACACACCGGTCGAGATCGCCGGAAAGGCGACCGTCGGCAAGCCGGCCGCGGCCGCTAGCCGCAGCGCTTCCCGGTAGCACGAGCGCAGCAACTCCGGTTCGCCGGCGTTCCCGCCGCGCCACACCGGGCCAACGGTGTGTATGACATGGCGCGCCGCCAAGCGATACCCGCCCGTCAGGCGCGCCTCGCCGGTGGGGCAGCCCCCGAGCGTGCGGCACTCTTCGAGCAACCCCGGCCCCGCGGCGCGATGGATAGCGCCGTCTACGCCGCCTCCGCCGAGCAATGATTGGTTGGCGGCGTTGACGATCGCGTCGACCTCGAGCCGCGTGATATCGCCTTCGACGACCTCCATGCGCTGGCGCACGTCTGCCACGACGTCCCCCTTCTCACCCGTTCGCCCTCTTGGCCGCGCACGACGCGGCGTGGCAGCTCACGCCGCGCGGCACTTCTCCTCGTCACAGCGTCGCAGCAGGAAGGTGCGGGCCCCGCGCGCTCCTCACGCAGGATCCTGGCGGCGGTGTTCCCAAATTCGGAGGCATATAGTCCACCATGGGACCCGCCTACTGCTCTTCGATCTCCGCCTGCCTCGCCGCCGCTGGCCTCGATGGCGCAGACCTGGCAGAAATCATCCGAGCCCTCGATCACGGCACCGCACTGCGAGCAGTGCCGCTCCAGCTTGCCAGTGACGGCGTCTACACCGGGCTCCTCCGTGGATCCCGGGGTTTGATGATCGTGTGCGTCTGTCATTTTCGCCCCCTGCGACCGCTGGCCTTCGGACCTCGACTCAGGTGTACCCTACCTCGCCGACGGCCGATCCTCGGCCTGCGGCCCCGCCGCGTGTTGCCGGCGCACGCATGCTCCCTACGGCGTTGCCGGCGCACGGCGGCGCACCGCAAGCACATGGGGTAGCGCCTCCGCGAAGGTCGAGACGTAGACCAGCTCGAGCTTCGCGATTACGTCGCGTGGCAGCTCCTCGACGGTGCCCCGATTGGCGGCGGGCAACACCACCGTGCGCAGGCCGCCGCGCGTGGCGGCCAGTAGCTTCTCCTTGAGGCCGCCGATGCGCAGAATACGCCCGCCCAGCGTGATCTCGCCGGTCATGGCCACCCGCGGCTTGACCGGCACGCGACCGAGAGCGGAGAGCATCGCCACGGCGAGAGCGAGGCCGGCCGACGGGCCGTCCTTGGGCACGGCGCCCTCCGGCACGTGCACGCGCACGTCCTGGTTCGCCAGGTCGAGACCGTCCTTGGTGAGGTACGGCGAGCGCCGCACGTACGCCTTGAGGGCCGGATCGCGCTCGGCGCTGGCCAGCAGATGACCCCAGGCCGCCGCGGCGGACTCCTGCATCACGTCCCCGAGCTGGCCGGTAAGCACCAGCTCGCCACGGCCACGCACGATGGTCGCCTCGATAGTAAGCACCTCACCGCCGTCGGAGGTGTACGCGAGGCCCAGGCTCTCACCCACACGGGCGGCGCGCGGCAGCTCGAGCTCGAGCCAGACCGCCTCGCCCAAATAGCCATGGAGGTCGCCAACCTCTACAGTGACGGGCAGCGGCACACCGTCCTCCAGGTGTCGGCGGGCCACCTTGCGCTCGATGCGCCGCAAGCTGCGTTCCAACTCGCGCACGCCGGCCTCTCGCGTGTAACCACGCACGATGGTCCGCAGCGCGCCGCGGCCGAACTTCACGTCGGCGCGGCGCAACCCCGTGTCGGCGGCGGTACGCGGCAACAGGTGGCGCCTGGCGATGGCCAGCTTCTCGGTGAGGGTGTACCCGGTGAGGTGGATCACCTCGAGGCGGTCGTACAGCGTCGCCGGAATACCGTCCACGTCGTTCGCCGTGGCGATGAAGAAGACGCGGCTGAGGTCGTACTCGGTCTCCAGGTAGTTGTCGCGGAAGCTGTGGTTGTGGGCTGGGTCGAGTACCTCCATGAGGGCTGCCGCCGGGTTGCCGCGCCAGTCGCTATCGAGCTTGTCGATCTCGTCGAGAAGAATCACGGGGTTGTCTACGCCGGCCTTGGCGAGGCTCTCGATGATGCGCCCCGGCATGGCCCCCACGTAGGTTCTGCGATGCCCGCGGATCTCGGCCTCGTCGCGCACACCGCCCAGGGCGACACGCCCGAACGGGCGTCCGAGCGCGTCGGCGATGGCCTGCGCCACCGAGCTCTTGCCCGTGCCCGGAGGGCCGGCCAAGCAGAGGATCGTGGCCGGCTGATCGACGCCGCGCATCTTGCATACCGCGAGGTACTCGAGGATGCGATCCTTCACGTCTTTGAGTCCGTAGTGCGTGCGCCCCAGGTGGCGCGCCACCGCCGCCACGTCCAGGTCAGACGCCGCGACCTTGCCCCAGGGCAGCTCGAACAGCGTGTCGAGCAGGCCCCTGATCACGGCCACCTCGGGGCTCATGGGCGGCGCCTGCCGAAGCTTCTTGAGCTCACGCCCCACGAGCTTGCCGGCGGCCGGCGAGAGATCTGCCTCGGTGAGGCGCCGCGCGTAGTCGGCAACCTCCTCGTCGGCACTCTCGCCACCTTCCTCGAGCTCGTCGCGGATCACGCGCAGCTTCTCGTGCAGGAAGAGCTGTCGCTGCGCGCTCTCGATGCGACTCTGCACCTTGGCGGTGATCTCCGTGCTCCATGCCCAGCACCGCGTTCTCCTCGGCCAGGGCCTCGAGCAGCGCGATGAGGCGCTCCTGAGTGGATTCCATCTCCAGGAGCGCCTGCTTCTCTTCCGTGGCGATCTGCAGGTGCGCGGCCACGATGTCGGCCAGCTCGTCGGGATCGCCGGCCTGCTGTAGCACGAACTGCACCTCGTCGGCGATCTGGGGGTTGAGCTGCACGTAGCTCACGAAGTCGCTGGCCACGCGGCGGGCGAGAGAACGGCAGCGCACCCGCGCGCGGTCGAGAGACCGCAGGGGCGTGAAGCGCGCCATGAAGAAGGGCACCGTGCTTTGCAGACCGTCGATGTGCACGCGCTCCTCGCCCTCGACGAGCGCCTTCACGCTGCCGTCCGGAAGCTTGAAGAGCTGGAGCACCGTCACGCGGGTGCCGGTGGGCACGATGTCGTCGGCGCCTGGGTCGTCGACAGCAGCCTCGCGCTGCGAGCACAGGATCAGCGAGATCTTCTCGTTGAAGGCCAGCTCGATGGCCTTGATGGACTTCTCGCGTCCCACGAACAGTGGCGCCACCATCTTGGGGAAGACGACCAGCTCGCGCGTGGGCAGCAGCGGCAGAGAATCGGGGCCCGAGCCTTCCGGCGCGGCGCCTGCCGTTTCCGGCTCGTCCCGCCCGGCTCCGGCCGCCTCGGTGGCCGCCGGCGATGCTGCGACGGGGGCGGCAAAGCCTTCGGCTGCCGCCCCTATTTCAGGCCGACTCGGCGTCACGCTCTGGCACCGACTTATCGGCCTCGGTGACGAGCGTTGGGTCGATGCCCTTCTCGATGGTCTCGCGAGTGATCACGCACTTGCGCACGTCGCGGCGGGACGGCAGGTCGAACATGACGCCCAGCAACGACTCCTCGATGATGGAGCGGAGCCCGCGGGCACCCGTGCCGCGTGCGAGGGCCTTGACGGAGATGGCACTCAGCGCCTCGTCGGCGAAGACGAGGTCGACGCCGTCGAGGCTGAAGAACTTCTGGTACTGCTTGGTGAGGGCGTTCTTGGGCTCGGTGAGAATGCGCCGCAGGTCTGCCTCGTCGAGGCTGTGCACCGCCGAGACCACGGGCAGACGCCCGATGAACTCGGGGATGAGCCCGAAGTCGAGCAGGTCTTCGGGCAGAGCGTGCGTGAAGATGGTGCCCGGGTCTTTGTCTGCCTTGCTGATGACGTCGGCCAGGAAGCCCACGCCCTGCTTGCCCATACGCCGCTCGATGATCTTGTCGAGGCCGGCGAAGGCGCCGCCGCAGACGAACAGCACGTTGGTAGTGTCGATCGTGAGGAACTCCTGGTGCGGGTGCTTGCGCCCGCCTTGCGGCGGCACGCTGGCCACCGTGCCCTCGAGGATCTTGAGCAGCGCCTGCTGTACACCCTCGCCTGAGACGTCGCGGGTGATGGACGGGTTGTCGGCCTTGCGCGCGATCTTGTCGATCTCGTCGATGTAGATGATGCCGGTCTCGGCGCGCTTCACGTCGAAGTCTGCCGCCTGGATGAGCTTGAGAAGGATATTCTCCACGTCCTCGCCGACATAGCCGGCCTCGGTCAGGGCGGTGGCGTCGGCGATGGCGAACGGCACGTTCAGGATGCGCGCCAGGGTCTGGGCGAGCAGCGTCTTGCCGCAGCCGGTGGGGCCGAGCAGCAGGATGTTGCTCTTCTGCAACTCGACGTCGATCTCGCCGGAGGAGACGGCCTGCACGCGTTTGTAGTGGTTGTAGACGGCCACGGCCAGTGACCGTTTGGCCTCGTCCTGACCCACAACGTAGTCGTTGAGGATGGCGTACGATCACGCGAGGCTTGGCAGCTGGTCGAGGTTGAGCGCCACTGGAGCGGCGAGCTCCTCGTCGATAATTCTCCTTGCAGAGATCGATACACTCGTCGCATATGTACACGCCGCAGGCCGCCGATCAGCTTCTTGACTTGCCGCTGCGACTTGCCCGCAGAAGCTACAGAGTAGTGCTCGTTGCCGTCGGGCTGTGCCCCACCTCTTGCTCCTCCTCGAGGAAGACGCGCCGCGCCCGCTCTATCGGTGGGCGATGACGTCGTCGATGATGCCGTACTCCTTGGCTTCGGCCGCCGACATGAAGTAGTCACGCTCGGTGTCGCCGCGCACCCGTTCTTCTGCCTGGCCGGTGTGCTGTGCGAGGATCTCGTTGAGCCGCTTGCGCAGGCTGATCACCTCACGCGCATGGATTTCGATATCGGTTGCTTGCCCTTCGTAGCCACCGATGATCTGGTGGATGAGCACGCGCGCGTTGGGCAGCGTAGTCGCTTGCCCTTGGCGCGCCGCGAGCAGCAACGCGCCCATGCTCATGGCGCTGCCGACGCAGATGGTGTCATCGGGCTTGATGAACTGCATGGTGTCGTAGATCGCGAGCCCGGCGTAGACGGAGCCGCCCGGGCTGTTGATGTACAGGTTGACGTCTTTGTCGGAGTCGTTCCTGCACCAGGCGGATCAGCTGCGCCACGATGAGGTTGGCGACGTCGTCGGTGACGGGCGTGCCGAGGAAGATCACGCGTTCGTTGAGCAAGCGCGAGAAGATGTCGAACGAGCGCTCGCCACGACTGGTCTGCTCGATCACGAATGGTACAAGTGGAGTCACGTGCTCACCTTCTTGTGTTTCGAGTTCTGCTCTCTAGTTTCCCAGTCGCTAACGTTCAGACTCGGCCGCCGCATCGGCGACCTCGGCGTCGGCCTCGTCGGCCACTTCCACGTCGTCGTCGGCCTCGTCGGCCTCGTTCGCGTCGGCCTCGTCGGCGGCTTCCGCCGCGTCTTCGGCGGCTGCTTCTTCAGCCTCGGTCATCGGCACGGCCACCGCACGGTCGGCCACAAAGTCGACCGCTTTGGCTACTAGCATTTCGTCGCGCACCGCCTCTTGCCTGCCCGACTCGCGTAGATCCTTGATCAGTTGCAGATGATCGCGGCCCAGAGCCTCGGCGTCGCGCTTCACCATCTCCAGGATGTCGTCGTCGCTGACCTCGAGCTTCTCGGCGGCGGCGATGGCCTCCATGACGCTGGCGCTTGATGACGAACTCGGCCTGCGGGCGCATCTCCTCTTCGATCTGTTCAGGCGTCTTCTCCAGCACGCCGAGGTACTCGATGGTGAGACCGGCTCGCCGACGCGCTCCAAGCTGGTGGAAGAGGCGGTGCGCCTCGCGGTCGATCATCGTGGACGGCACCGCGACCCGAGCATTCTCCACCGCCTTCTCGACGGCCGCGGCCTTGAACTCGCGCGCCACGCCGGCCTCGGCCGCGGCCTCGAGGCGCGTGCGCACATCGGCACGCAGCTCGGCCATGGTCTCGAACTCGCTCACGTCGGCGGCAAAAGCGTCGTCAAGTTCGGGGACGATCTTTTCTTTGATCTCCTTAACCATGACCTTGAAGGTCGCCGGCTCACCGGCGAGCTCCTCCGCCTGGTAGTCGTCCGGGAAGGTGACGTCGAAGGTGACCTCCGCGCCACGCAGGGCTCCCACGAGAGCCTCTTCGAATCCGGGAATGAGATTGCCACGCCCGATCTCGAACATCTGGTCTTGGCCCTGAGCGCCTTCGATAGGCTCGCCGTCGCGTGAACTCTCGAGGTCCATGAGCACGAAATCGCCGAGCCTTACGGGGCGATCTTCAACGGGCTGCAGGCTGGCGAGGCGCTCCTGCAGCATGGCGAGCTGAGCGTCGACCTGGCCGTCGGTGACCTCGACAGAGCGCTTGGGCACGCGCAGGTCCAGGTACTCACCGAGCGAGGGCACCGGCATGGTCTGCACCTTCAGCGTGAACGAGTAGGCGGCCGTCTCGTCGAGAGGCCCGGCCTGGAGATCGGAGGTGCCTACCGCATCGTCGTACAGACCGGCCTCGCGCAGGGCGGCATCGCCCCACTCGGGGATGGCGTCTTCTAGCGCCTCGTGGCGGATGAGCTCGGAGGTGTAGTGCGAGACGACGAGCGCCGGAGGCACGCGGCCCTTGCGAAAGCCGGGGAGCTGCAGTTCGCCGCGGAGCCGTGCGATGGTGCGCTCGTACGCCTTGGCAACGGCCTCCGGGGGAATCTCGACGGAGAGCTCGACCTCGTTCTCGGCTGTGGAGTTGACGTTCGTCTTCACTATGGGATCTCCGTCTCTTACTCGGACGACGGCAGGCGCCGCGGGCGCCGTCCGCCGTGTGTTTTTGCGCGGGGGCGAAGCTGGAGCCTGTGGTGCGGGTGAGAGGACTTGAACCTCCACGAGCAAAGCTCACCAGATCCTAAGTCTAGCGCGTCTACCAGTTCCGCCACACCCGCATGTCGTTAGGTCGACGGCCGGCGCCCGCGCCGGCCGGTACATCGCCTGGATGGGGTGAACGACGGGACTCGAACCCGCGACCACCAGGGCCACAACCTGGAGCTCTACCAACTGAGCTACGTCCACCACCGGTCACCGCCGCCGGCCGGTGCCGCGCGTGAGGGCTCCGGGCCAGACGGCCGGCGAGTTAGGATACCACCATCCCGGTATTTGCGTCATCACGCCGGGGCGTCACTACGCCGGCATGGTGGGTCACGGCGCCGGGACGGTGCTTTGGGGCGCCGAGCTCCCCCGCCGGCCTTGCCTCCGCCGCCACATCGCGTTAAGTTCGGTGAATCCGCCGCGGGAGGGCGCATGCGTGTCGCCACATTCGGGCCCAGCACGAGCTGGGGTCGGTCGGGGCATCGACTACGACAATGGTGTGTTCACCCTTGAAGGCTACGGCCCGGTGCCGCCGCACGCTCTCCTCGATTACGACCGGCGCGGGCAGATCGAGTGGGCTTACGCCGGCTTGCGCGAGTGCGGCCGGTTCATGCGCGGCCTACGTAGACGCCGCCGGTCGGGCGGCCGCCTCGGCGACCGCCGGTTCGCCGGCGGCCGCAGCGCCGGTCGTGACAACCCAGTACGGGGCGCCCGCCGCGACGCAACCGTCGCGGCTGCCGGGCTGGGCCATCGCCCTGATCGTGCTGGGCGTGCTCGTCGTCATTCTCGCCGTCGCCGGGATCGTGGCCGCCATCGCCATACCGGCTTTCCTGCACCGCGAGACCTCGCCAGAGAGGCGAGTGTCAAAGCAGGTGTCTATTCCATCGAGTTCGGCGTCCAGGCGTGGGCCAACGATCACGGCGGCCTGTATCCAGACGCCTCGCAGGTCACCAGCCAAGGCTTGAGTATCTTTGTCGCCCGCTGGCCGGCCAATCCGTACCAGGGCGCCTCCGTGCCGATGACGCCGGGCACCGGCCCCGGCCAGTACCTGTACGTCCGCGCCGTAGACGGGAGGTCGTTCCGCCTTGTCGGCTTCGGGCTCAACCACCAGCCGGTAGTCGCGGTTCCCGTCTCGCAGGGCACGACGGCGGCGGTGACGCACCTCGCCAGGACGGGCCGGCCGCACCGAT
This sequence comes from uncultured Thermoleophilia bacterium, assembly GCA_963848545.1. Taxonomy (GTDB): domain Bacteria; phylum Actinomycetota; class Thermoleophilia; order UBA2241; family UBA2241; genus CAIXSE01. Next base: position 16,926 of record CAWKEZ010000019.1, on the reverse strand, counting down.
CGGCCAACCCTGGCGGCGAACGCGCCTTCCGGGCAGCATGCGTCGCCGCGACGGTGAGTGGACCTAACTGCACAGCCCTTGGAACCTGCGCCACGAAATCCACTGTCTAGATGACACTACTAGTTTGACACGTGGAGACCGCAGCGGGGGTCCACCGCCGACAGGCCCAGGCCCAACCCCCCGCGCGTTGACTTCTGCCGAAGCCAGGGTACGCTATTACGTACGCTTTCCTGGAGGCTCGGCATGACCACCATCACCGCCACACAAGCCCGCAAGGTTCTCTACCGCCTGCTCGACGAGGTGACTGCATCCCACGAGCCGTCGAAAATCACCGGCAAGCGCGGCAACGCCGTGCTGGTGAGCGAGGAGGACTGGCGAGCGGTGCAGGAGACGCTCCATCTGCTCTCCATCCCCGGTATGCGTGAGTCGATCATTGAGGGCATGGCAGCACCGATCGAGGCGCTCGACGAAGAGCTCGACTGGTGAGCTGGCGCCTGCTCTACACGAAGCAGGCCCAGAAGGACGCCAAGCGGCTAGCTGCGTCGGACCTCAAGACCAAGGCGCAAGAGCTCCTCGGCGTTCTGGCCGACGACAACATCCATTCCGCTCTCCGTCACCATTCGAGAAGCTCGTCGGTGATCTCTCCGGAGCCTACTCTCGCCGCATCACCATCCAGCATCGTCTGGTCTACCAGGTGCTCGCCGACCAGCACGTTGTCAAGGTGCTCCGAATGTGGTCACACTATGAGTAGCCCAATAGCTGCATCGAGCAGATTGCGTCGGTGTCATCCGTGTCGGCGCCGGTGCGACTGCTCTTGGATGCCCTGTGGGTCGCAAGACAACATGCAGACCGTCTGGACAGCTCGCGAACCTACGACCCCGAAGTTCTGGCGCGCCCGGCAGGATTCGAACCTGCGACCTGAAGATTAGAAGTCTCCTGCTCTATCCAGCTGAGCTACGGGCGCACGTGGCTCAGTATACGGCGGTCGGCGGCGCCGCGGTGTCACGATGCGCGCAGGCGCCCCAGCCGGGCGGCGTTGCCCTGCTGCTCTCCCGTGCCGTCGCACGGCGGCGCTGGTTCCGTCGGGAAAGGAGAAGATCGGCGGGCGAGGTCGGATGAGAGAAAGTGGAGCGGGAGACGGGCTTCGAACCCGCGACCCTCAGCTTGGAAGGCTGATGCTCTAGCCAACTGAGCTACTCCCGCCCGCAGAGGTACTATGGTCGGGACGGGCGGATTTGAACCGCCGGCCCCCTGCTCCCAAAGCAGGTGCGCTACCAGGCTGCGCCACGTCCCGGCGCGTGGCAAGTATACCTCACCTCTCCGTCCTTGCCGGCACTCATGGCGATCGCGGGAAGGCTCGTGCTCGCCGCTTGGAGCCTCTCCCGTTAGGGCATGTGCGTCCGGGGCGTTCGTGGGCCGAGCAGGGCGGGCACGAGACGGTTCCCTCGTAGCCAAGCTACGTGGGAACCGGGGAGGGGCTGCATCTGCGATGTGCCCACGAGCGCCTCCGGGCGTGCAGACCTATCGGGATAGGCTCTTACGGCCCCTCGTACGGCAGCGTCAGCGTCTCTCCCGGCACCAGCGCCGCCCCCTGCAGGCCGCTGGCCTCACGGATGTCGAAGACCGCCCGGCGGAGATCGAGCGTCTCGCCGTAGTGGCGGGCGGCGATATTCCACAGCGTGTCGCCACTGCGCACGACGTAGGTGTGCCCCATATAGACGCTTGCGTTTGGGCCGGCGTGCGCGACGCGCACGCCGGCCCAAACGGCCACGAAGATGAGCAGTAGAAACACCACGAAGCGCACGAGGCCGGCGAGCCGGCGCCGGCGGAGCCGGCGCCGGCTCGCCGGCCTGTTCGGCCGATGCGCGGACTCGTGACGGAGCGCCGCGGCGTCAGTGCGCCCTGCGACGCGCAGACTGCGGTCGCTGTTCACCGTCGCACCTCGCGCAGCTGCCGGGGCACCACTCCTGCGAGCTCGCTGCCGCAACAGGTGCACTTCAGCTTGACGTGGCCGCTCCAGATATCGGCGTCGTCGACCACGACCGCGGAGGCCCCGCACCACGCGCAGTTCTCGTCACGTCCGGCCAAACCGGCGGCGAGCGCACTATCGATGGCGTCGGCGAGCGTGGCGGAACTCACTGCGGCGAGGGACTGGGTACTCATAGCCGGCGCAGCACTCCCACAACTTTGCCCACCAGCTGGACTTCGTCTGCGTTGACAACGATGGGCTCGTACAGTTCGTTCTCCGGTTCGAGGCGAACCTTGCGACCCTCGCGGTAGAAACGCTTGGTGGTGGCCTCGTCGCCAACCAGGGCGACGACGATCTCGCCGTTGTCGGCCTGGTCCTGGGAATGCACGACGATGAAGTCACCGTTGAAGATGCCGGCGTCGGCCATGGAGTCGCCCTCGACGCGGAGGACGAAATCGTCGTCGTCGCGGCGCAGGAACCCGGGCACCTCGACGAGCTCCTCGATGTTCTCCTCGGCGAGGATGGGAAGGCCCGCGGCGACTCGCCCAACGAGAGGCAACGGCCGTGACGGCCGCAAGTCGCGCGGCAAGTCGAGGGCGCGAGGCTTGGTGGGATCGCGTTTGATGAGCCCCAGACGTTCCAGGTTGGCCAGGTGCGCGTGCACCGTCGACGGCGCCGAAAGGTCGAGCGCCGCACAGATTTCCCGCACCGTTGGCGGATAGCCGTTGGCGCGCACGCTCTCGCGAATGAACTCGAGGACCTGCTCTTGCCGCGGTGTGAGACCTTCCACCGTTCCTCCTCCTGTGGCGAACACGTGTTCGTGTTGAGCTTAGAGTGAACACACGTTCGTGTCAAGGAGCATGATAGGGACGGGCTCGGACGGATAAGGTGGCACGGCACAGTGCGGCGCGCGGCGCGCCACGCCGGTGCCACAGGGCCGGGGCTGCGTGCACAGCCCCGGCCCTGTGGCACCGGCGCGAGCCCGCCGTCGGGCGTGCAGGCCTATCGGGATAGGCTCTTACTTCTTCCTGTAGGGACCTATCGGCAGCACGACCCTACCGTAGAGCTCGTTCCACACCTGGGCGATGGAGCCGTACATGGCGGACAGGCCCACGAAGATGCCCTCCCAGCCGGCGACCTTGGTGAGCGTAGCGCTGCCCTTCCACTCGGCGATGGCCAGCAGGGCGTAGAGAACGGTGAGGCTGAGGAACACGACCTGCAGCGACCGATTGACACGCAAGGTGCCTACGAACATGAGTATGGTGAACAACCCCCACGCCAGCAGGTAGTAGCCGAGCGCCGTGCTGGTGGCGCCCAGATCGAGGCCGGTCGAGCCCATCCACTTGGGAAAGGCGAAGATGCCCACGAACGAGAGCCAGAAGAAGCCGTAGGAGAGGAAGGCCGTCATGCCGAAGGTGCTGTTCTTCTTCCACTCCATGATGCCGGCGATCACCTGGGCGATGCCGCCGTAGAACACGCCCACCGCGAGGATGACGGCGCTGATCGGGATAAGGCCGGCGTTGTGGATGTTCAGCAGCAAGGTCGTCATGCCGAACGCCATGAGGCCGAGAGGGCCGGGGTTGGCCGTGGCGTCGCGCAGCGTGGCCATGACCACGCGACTCTCGCCCATAGGGCCTATCTGCTGGGTACCCGGGGGCAGCGTGACTCTGTCGTCAGCCATTGAACGAAGCCTCCACTAGATAGAAGAAAAATGAGGACGAATGGGTGCTCACGACCCGCTCACGACCGCGACAACCCGCGGAGTTCTATCACGAACACGCATTCGGGTCCAACCGTCTGCGCAGGCCAGTTTGGACTATTGAGTGGGCCGCGACATGCCGGCGCGTAAGGTTTGCCGCGCGGCGGCGCGGCGCAGAACCCGTGGTGCGAGGCGCGGGGTCAGCGTACGACGCTGACCTTGGCGCTCAGCGAGGTCTCCGCGACCAGCGTGCCGTTCCCCGGCCAGAAGGCGCGGTAGACGGCCGTGGCCTTCACCGCAACCTTGCCCGTCCAAGCCCCGTTGGCGCCAGTGACGATCGTCTTCACCGAGCGCCAGGCGTTGCCGCTCTGGCGCTGGATCTGCACCTTGGTACCCGCCGGCGCCCAGGACACCGGGGCGTCGGGCGACGCCCCGGCGGGCAACGCCAGCGTGCCTTTGATGGTCGCCGTGCCTCCGCCATGCACGGTCTTGCTGGCACTCGCCAGCCGCAGGTTCTGGGGGATCAGCAGCGTCGCCTTATAGCCCAGCGTGCTAGTGCCCACGGCCGGCGGCGCGCCCGGTCCCGCTGCCGGGTTGGACGCGACCATCCACAGCACCGGAACGTAATGGTAGACGGCACCGGGCTGCCAGGTGCCGCCCTTCTGCACCGTGAATGTGCCTTCGAGGCCATACCAGGGCCCGCCGGCGACCGGCGCGCACGAGTCGTGATGGTTGAGGTCCCACAGATCCCAGTGCGACATGTCCGAGGGCTGGCTCACCGGCAGCGCACCGTGAACCGTCTGCCAGAGCGCCGGATAGACGTACTGCGCGAAGCTGGCCGGCATGGCCGTCGTGGTGGCGGCCAGGGTGTGAGCGCGCGCGTTCGCGGGGTACTGCAGCCGTGCGTACACGGTACCCTGCGACGTGGGCGTAAAGTCCCAGGCACCGCCGTAAGGAGTGGCTGAGATAGTGGCCCACGCCGTGGCCTTGGCGGGAACCTGCAGCGTGGCGTGTGTGAACGTCGACGGGCTCGTGGTGTCGTCGCTACCAGGTACCGTGCGGGGGAAGTAACCATTCAGCCGGTACGACGAGACTCCGTTGACCGCCTCCACGAGCACGTAGTAGGCGTCTCCCTGGACGTCGCTTGCGTCCGGCTGATTCCAGCCAGCGTTGGTCACGGTCGACACCCAGGCGTCGATGATCTCCTTGCCGGGCCACTGCCCCTGGCTGCCCTGCTCCAACGTACCGGGCACCACGGCGCCGTTCTGGTCGAGCAGGCAGATGTAGAGGTCGCGGTTGGCCGGCTTGTAGGTAAGCTCCACATGGATGTCGCCTACGTGGGTGACGTTCTCGGGCAACCGGTACACCGCCACTTGGTCCTGACTCCAGATGGTTCGCTGAGTGACGCCCGGCACGAGCTGCTGCTCGCCGGACGACGTGTAGATCCGTGCCGCCGCGGGCGCGCAGCACACAGCGATCACGACTGACGCCAAGCCGAGCACCAACGCTCCGGGGAACACTCCACGCATCATCCACCTCACCTGAGCCCGCAGGATTCTTTATACTGTCGGCACACCGTCGGCCAAACTGAAGAGGTCACACCGAGCAATGCTGCAACCGCCGCTCCCCCTCACAGACCCCGTGCTGCGACGCCGCATCGCCTTCGCGATCGCGCTGATCCTGCTGGTATCGGCCGGGCTCCGCCTGTACCAGCTGGCGACGCCCTCCCAGTACATATTCGACGAGATCTACTACGCGAAAGACGCGAAGACCATCATCGACGGACGTCTGAAGCCCAGACCCCCGTACCTCTGGGAGGCGGGCGACGAGGTTTCGTGGCCGCACCCGGAGATGGGCAAGTTCGCCATCGCCGCCGGCATCATCCTGTTCGGCAACCGTGCTTTTGGCTGGCGCATCCCGGCGGTGATCGCCGGCATGGTAACGCTGGCCTGCGTATACCCTCTGGCGCGCAGGCTCGGGTTGTCGCCATCCTGGTCGGTGATCGCCCTGCTGTTCGCGGCCGCCGACCCGCTGGGCATCGCGCAGTCCCGCATCGCCACGCTCGACATCTTCGTGGCCGTGTGGACGCTGTTATGCATCCTGTTCGCGCTGCGCTACGTGCAAGACGGCCGGCGGCGGCGCTGGCTCTGGCTGTGCGGGCTCGCCGGCGGGCTGGCGACGGCCACCAAGTGGTCGGGGGCCATGGCCCTCCTGGTCTGCGGTGTCATCTTGATAATCGCCTGGTGGCGTGACCGCGAGCCGCGCCGCAGGGCCGTACGGGCCATCGCGGCCGGCGAGGAGGTAGCTGCGCCCACAACCGGCGACACAGCGACGCCCGCCGCGGAGCCGCGCGACGTGGCGTCCGCCGGCAGTAGGCGCTTTGCCTTTGGCACCCTCAAGGCTCCGACCATCGCGGTATTGCTGGCCCTGGCGGCGCTCGTCCTTCTGCCGGCGGCCGTCTTCATGGCGAGCTATACGCAGTACTTCGCCGTCGGCCACACGTTCAGCGACTGGGTCGAGCTCGAGCGCCAGGCGTGGTACTTCAACTGGCACCTCAATGCGCACCACACCTACGCCTCCATCCCGGCAAGCTGGATCATCGACTACCGACCGGTGTGGTACTACTTCCAGGGCGGCACCACGTATCGCGGCATCATCGCCATTGGCAACCCGTTCTTGTGGTGGCTGGCCACCCTCTGCCTGTTTGCGGCCCCTGTGCTGGCCCTCCTCAAACGCACCACGCTTCTGCTGCCGGCGGCCCTCATGGTCGCGGTTCTCTACCTGCCCTGGCTTGCCACCTCGCGCACGTCGTTCCTCTACTACATGACGCCGGTGGCCCCGTTCTTGGCGATCCTCGCCGCGGCAGGCCTCGTGGCGTTCGCGGGTACCGTCAGCCTGCCACGCTACGGTGAGCTCGTGCTGGCCGCCGTGGCGCTGGTCACCGCCGTTCTCTGGAACCCCATCGGCAGGCTGTGCGCCTGGCTGTTCTGGGAGATGCCGCGCCGCATCGGGCCCGCCTTCGGCCTCGTCGGGCTCAGCATCGGGCTGTTTCTCGCCCTTCTGCTCGTCATCACGCTGACGGCCCCGCGGTTGCATTCACGAAGGCCCTTCTTCGCCCTGGCGCTGGCCGGGATGGTGATCGGCATCGTGGTGGCCTTCCTGCCCATCGTCCTCAACATCCCCATCAGCCCCCGCACTTCTCCTACATCATGTGGTTCCGCAACTGGATCTAGCGTAGTGAGTGGTGCACCTGCGGCGCCCCATTCGTTAGATCGCCTGCGATGTCTAGCGGCGGCCGCGACAGCGTACACGGCGAGGGCGGGGTGCGCCTACGGCGCACCCCGCCTCGCCCGCTCAGTCAGCCGCGCAGGCTCGTCAGGGGATGATCGCCGCCATGATCGCCTTCTGCGCATGCAGGCGGTTCTCGGCCTGATCGAAGACCACCGAGTTCGCCGAGTACAGCACCTCCTCGGTGATCTCCTCGCCCCAGTGGGCCGGCAGGCAGTGCATGATCTTCACCTGCGGCCCGGCGTGCCTGACCAGGTCGATGTTCACCTGGTAGGCCTGGAGCGCGGCGAGGCGCTCGTCGTGCTCAGCCTCCCGGCCCATGCTGGTGAAGGTGTCGGTGTAGATCACGTCGGCGCCCTCGGCGGCCGACCTGAGGTCGCTGGTGAGCTCGATGGTGGCGCCGGTGGCACCCGCTGCGGCCTGGGCGCGGGCGATGATCGCCGCGTCGGGGCGGTACGCCTGGGGGGTGCAGATCACCACGCGCATGCCGGTCTTGGCGCCCACCTCGGCGAGCGAGTGAGCCACGTTGTTGCCGTCGCCGGAGTAGACGAGCTTGACGCCCTGGAGCCGGCCGCAGTGCTCGCGGATGGTGAGCGCGTCGGCCATGCCCTGGCAGGGGTGATGAGCATCGGTAAGGCCGTTGATCACCGGCACCTGCCCGTACTCGGCGAGGTCGTCAACGTCCTCCTGGGCGAAGGTGCGGATCATGATGCCGTCTACGTAGCGGCTCATCACGTTGGCCGTGTCTTTGATCGTCTCGCCCACTCGCAGCTGGATGTCGTTGGCGCTCAGGAACATGGGCTGGGCGCCGAGCTGCTCGATGCCGATCTCGAAGCTCACCCGGGTGCGCGTGCTGGTCTTCATGAAGATCATCGCCACGGCCCGCCCGGCGAGCACGGCGTGCGGCTCACGCCGTTTCTGCAGGGCCTTGATCTCTGTGGCGAGGTCGAGCAGCCCCTGCACGGCGGCCGGCGCCAAGTCGTGGATGGTGAGGAAGCTGCGGCCGCTGAGGCCCAGCTCGGAGACACGGGCGCTGATCGCCTGCGATGTCATTGCGGTCCCCTCTCTGTGGTGATGACGATGCCGTCTTTCAGCGCCGCCGCAGGCGGCGCCGGCGGCCGGCGCCGTAGCGCCGCCCGCCGGCCGGGTCGTCCCAGGCGTTGCCTCGTCCGCCGAGGTCGCGATGCCGCGTCGGTAAGGCGCGATGCTATCAGATGAAGCCACGCTCGCTGAGGATCTCGGCGAGCGTCGGCTGACCGATCTCCTGCAGGTCGTACTTGACTTGCACGGCCGGCGCCTTGATGGCGATGATGCGGCGCAGATCCATGGGAGTGCCGATCACGACCAAGTCGGCGCCCGAGGCGTTGATGGTCGTCTCGAGATCCTTGAGCTGCTGCTCGGAGTAGCCCATGGCCGGCAGCAGCACACCGACGCCCGGGTACTTCTCGAAGGTCGCCTTGATCTCGCCCACGGCGAACGGCCGCGGGTCGATGAACTCGGCGGCGCCGAGCTGCCGGGCGGCCACGGTGCCGGCACCGTACTTCATCTCGCCGTGCGTGAGCGTGGGGCCGTCCTCGACCACCAGGACCTTCTTGCCGCGCATCAGCTCGGGCTTGTCGACGGTGACCGGCGAGGCGCCCATGATGATTTGCGCCGTGGGGTTCACGGAGCGTACGGCCTCGAGCTCGGCCTCAATGCCGGCCCGGTCGGCGGTATCGATCTTGTTGAGCACCACCACGTCGGCGAGACGCAGGTTGACCTCGCCCGGGTAGTACACGAGGCCGTTGCCGGGACGGTGCGGATCGGCGACCGTGATGTAAAGGTCGGCCTGGTAGAAGCTGAAGTCGTTGTTGCCGCCGTCCCAGAGGATCACGTCGGCTTCCTTCTCGGCCTCGCGCACGATGGCCTCGTAGTCCACGCCGGCGTAGATGATGTTGCCGGCCGCGACGTGCGGCTCGTACTCCTCCATCTCCTCGATGGTGCACTCGTTCTTGGCGAGGTCCTCTACCGTAGCGTAGCGCTGCACGCGCTGTCTCAGGAGGTCGCCGTAGGGCATGGGGTGGCGGATGGCGACGACCTTCTTGCCGGCCGCGCGCAGCATGGCCTGGATCTTGCGCGTGGTCTGGCTCTTGCCGGCGCCGGTGCGCACGGCGCAGACCGCGATCAGCGGCTTGGTGCTCTTCACCATGACCCTCTCGGGACCCATCAGGCAGAAGTCGGCGCCCAGCGGCGTTCACTCTCGCCGAGCGGTGCATGACGTACTCGTAGGGCACGTCCGAGTAGGCGAACACGACCTGCTCTACGCCCTGCGTTCTGACGAGCTCCTCGAGCTCGGACTCGTCGCGGATCGGGATGCCGTCGGGGTACAGCTTGCCGGCCAGCTCGGCCGGGTACTTACGGTCGTTGATGTACGGGATCTGCGTGGCGGTGAAGGCCACGATCTCGTAGTCCTCGTTGTCGCGGAAGAACGTGTTGAAGTTGTGGAAGTCGCGCCCCGCGGCTCCCATGATCAGCACCTTCGTGCGCTTGCCTGACATGCTCACTCCTCCTGTTGCTTAGAGGTCCCTCCGCGCCACGATCTAGTGTCAGGCCGGCGGAGTGAACACCTTGTCTACGTAGGGTGACGTGAAGAGCTGTAGCAGGGTGCCGTAGCTCGGCACGAAGCGGAGCCGGTCGCCGAGCCGCGGCGGGTCGGGCATCTCGTGGACATCGAGGATGAGGTGGTCGCTGGAGGCGCCCAGGATCTCCACGCCGGCGTCGAGCGGGCGCAGCCCCTCGGGCGGCGCATCCTGACGTCCCACGGCACAGATCGCGCGCCGCCGCAGACCGCGATCGACGAACGTGGGCCGGTTGCCGAAGGCGTCCTGGGCGCTGCTGCCGGTGGGCAGCGACGGCTTCATCTTGCACTCGATCACCGGCGCCTCGGCGACGAAGGCGTCGAGGTGCAGGTCCAGGGCGGGCTCGCGAGTCAGAGTATCGACGCCTAGAAGAATGGTCTCGCCGATGCGCAGCGAGTTCACGGCCGCCGGCATGCGGCCCGCGAGCACCATCGCGATGGAGCCCGAGTTACCGCCCGAGACGAAGGACAGCCGCCTACCTATCCGGCGCTCAGTCTGGGCCGCCAGCGCCGCCAGCTCGCCCAGGTTGCCCTCGTCGGGCACGATCGCGCCGTAGCACGTGAGGTTGACGCCGATCCCGGCGAGGTGGACGTTAGAGAGACGTTCGACCGTGGCCGCGAAGGCCGGCAGATCGGCGGGCATCATGCCCTCGCGGAGATCGCCCAGGTCGACCATGGCAACGATGCCGTGCCGGCGGCGCTGCCGTCCTCCGGCTTGATCGAGCGCCTCCACCGTCTCGAGCTCGCTGGCCAGCGAGATATCCGTGAGGCGCACGGCCTCCCCGGCGAGTTCCGGAGCCGGCGCGCGCAGCAGCCAGAACGGCGTCTTGAGGCCCGCCCCACGCTGGCGCTCAACGTTTTCCAGACGCGACTCGCCCAGGGCCACCGCTCCGCCCGCCAACATGGCCGCGCCTACTTCGGGGCTGCCGCATGTGACCTTGGTCACCCCCACCACGGCGATCCCCGGCAAGTGCCCGACAACGCGCCGTGCGTTCTCGGTGACCTTGGTCAAATCGACGATGACGGCCGCTCGCGGCAAGGGTCCTCCATTGCATAAGACGTATGCATCAGCTTATCGACAGCGATCCGCGGATGCAAGTGTCGATGCTGACCAGCGGCATGCCACAGGCCTTCGCATTCCGTAATGGCCCTTCTTTAGAGTCCCAGGCCGCTCTCAACCTGCGCTCAGCATTCTCCCAGGCCGAGGCCCTACCATCGGGCGGGCCTCCGGGCGCCAGTCGCGCGCCACGGCGTGCGCCGTGACACCGTCGCGCGGAGGCCGCGTCCAATCTGCGCAGGACTTGCACAGGCAACCAGCCCGCCGGCGCGGCGAGAGGGGATGACCACGTTGAAGAAGGCCGTCGTCAACTACTGGGTAGACCTCGGTACGGCCGTCGCCTTCGTGCTCTGCGCCGTGACGGGGATCGTGTTCCTTCTGCCGACAAGTATGACCACCTCGTTCGCGAACGGCAGGCTGACGATCCTCGCCATCAGCGTGCCGTTGCTGCGGGCGATCCACGACTGGAGCGGCGTCGCGACGGTCGCAGGCGTAGGCGTGCACCTGACGCTGCACGCGCGCTGGATCGGCAAGATGACGCGCCGGGTGCTCCTTGCCGACGGCGGGGCGACGGCCGCACGCGCCAGTGCGGCACCGCGGGCCGCCGCGACCGTCGTGGCCGCCAGGCGCGCCACGTCACCAGCGGGTGCGCCGGCTGCGGCGACCGCCACCAGCGAGGCCCGCGCGGAGGAACTTGCCGAGCGCCGCCGGGCACGTGACCGCCGCTACACGCGCAAAGGTTTCTTGCAGGGTGCCGCGGCAGCCGCTGGCGCCCTGGTGCTGGGCGCCGGTTTCTACGCGCTGGCCGGCGGCGGCAGAGACGGCACGAGCAGCGGCGACGGCACCGGCAGCGGCACGAGCAGCAGCGCCACCACCACCGTCTCGTCGCCCGTCGTCATCGCGGCGAGCACCTGCATCAGCTGCGGGCGGTGCCTGGAGGCGTGCCCGCACGGTGTCCTGGCATGGGGCAGCGACGGGCGCGCCAGCGCCCAGAACCCCGGCTCGTGCACGCGATGTGGGATATGCGTCCACGTCTGCCCGGTCGGAGCGATCACGCTGACGGCCTGAGCCGCGCCCTCGCCTACGGCACCGGCCACGACTCCCGGATAGCTCTCGCCCGCTCGACGTCAGACGTCGCCGGGCGCGAGGGCGAAGCCCTTGAGGTCGCGACGGAATCCCAACGCGGCGAGCTGGTCGCCGAGAGGGCTGGCGACGGCCGGCTGCCCGTCGATCCGTTCGATGATCAGACGCCGGGCCCGGCCGGCCCGCACCGCCGCCGCCAAAGCCTCGAGGGCCTCGGCAAGGTCTTGGCGCAGGGCGAGGTCAATTGCTGGCCCGTCGTCGTCGCTCGTTGGCGCCAGCACATGCAGCGAGCGGCCGCCGGCCTCGACCGAGAGCACTGGCCGGCCGGCGAGCGTCACCACGTAGGCGCCGGCGCGGCGAGCCGGAGGACGGACGCTGGCGTCCGGCCACCGCAGAGCCGCGCCGTACAACTGCGCCGGGTCGGCCGTGGCCAGCACGAGCGCGGTACCCCGGCTCTCCTCCTGGGCGCGCAAGCGTTCTACGGCCCCCGGCGAGGCAAACTGCGCACCGCCGAGCCCCTCGACGAAGTAGCCGCGGCGGGCGGCGCCGAGCGTCTCGAGCGCGGCGAGCGCCGGGTAGAGGGCGGCGAAGCCGCCCGGGAAGCCCTCGGCGCGCACCAGCTCGCGGGTGAGGATGCCGTGCCGCTCGAGGAGCAGCTCGGCCCAGGCGCGCAGCCGTGCGTCGGCATCTACGGGGCCTGCTCCGAATACGGCGCTGGTGAGCGACCAACGCCCCTGCAGCGGCGGCGCGCCGCGGGGGCGGCCGCGAAAGTGCCCGGTCCCGGCACGCCGCCGGACGCGAGTCTGCTCGGCATGCGGCCGCGCCGCCCGCCGCGCCCTCAGCGGAGCAAAAGCGTCGTTGGTGACCTCCCCCGCCCACACGAGGTCCCAGAGCGCCTCGCGCAGCTCCTCGGCGCCAAGATCGAGGTATTCGACCAGCAGATCGGCGAAGAAGCATGCGCCGCGGCCAAGGCGCTCGCGAAGCAGCTCGGACGCCTCGCCCTCGGGCGCACCGCGCGGGCCCGGCGGCGGGCCGAGCAGCCGCGCATCGTCGCGGAAGTACAGAGCCACACGCCCCGAGCGCGCCCCCAGTGGCCCCGCCCCCACCCACACCAGCTCGCCGCTGGCGCAAAGCTCGTCGAGCCACGCCGGCGAGTAGGCGCCGAGGCGACGGGGCAACACCTCTCGCTCCAGCAGCTCGGGCGGCAGCGGCAGACCCTGCAACGGCGCCAGCACCTCGCGCAAGCGGTCGACGCCGCCGGCGGAGTGGCGATCGATGCCCTGCCAGGCAGGCGCGAAACGCGCCAGCGTCGCCTGGCCCACCGGCTCGATCTCTTTGCGCAGCACCGCCAGCGAGGCCCGTCGCACGTGACGCAACACGTCAGCGTCGCACCATTCGCGTTCTGTGCCCAGAGGACGCAGCTCGCCGCGCACGAGCTCGCCGGCGCGTTCCAGCTCGGCGAGACCTAGGCCGAGGTCAACCCCGTACCGAGCGCGCAGGTCGCCTGTCTCGAACGGGCCGTGCGTGCGGGCGAAGCGGCGCACGAGCTGCGCCGTTGCGCCTTGCACCGGCACGAGGAACGCGTCGGGCAGAGCGCCGGGTTGTACCGCGACGCCCAAGGCGTCGCGGTACAACCCGGCGTCTTCGGCAGCGAACCAGCGCTGCTCACCGCCCACCTGGCCGCGCACGGCGCGGCGCTCGTCTTCGAGCCGCGCCAGCCAAGCGCTGGTCTCGGCGGGCCGCTGTGAGCGTTGCGCCGCCTCGGAGCTACTGAGATCGCCCAACCGCCGAAGGATGTCGTGCAGGCCGTCAGGGCCGCGCGCCCGCAGATGCTCGGAGCGGTGCTGCAGGTCGTCTTCGACCTGCGCGAGCGCGTCCGCATCGATCAGATCCCGCAGTGCCTCCTGCCCCAGCAGTTCCCGCAGGAGATCGCGGTCGAGTGCCAGTGCTGCCGCGCGCCGTTCGGCCGCCGGCGCATCGCCCTCGTACATGTACGTGGCGACGTAGTCGAAGAGCAAGGACGAGGCGAACGGCGAGGCCGTCGCCGTCTCGACCTCAACCAGCGATACCTCTCGCGTGTGAATGCGGCGCAGGAGCGCCGTGAGGCCCGGCAGGTTCGAGCACGTCGCGCAGACACTCCCGGTAGGTCTCAAGGATGACCGGGAACTGCGGGTAGCGGCGCGCCACCTCGAGCAACGACTGCGCTTTGAGTCTCTGCTGCCACAGCGGAGTACGACGCCCGGGGTAAGCGCGCGGGATGAGACGCGCGCGCCGCGTTCTCGCGGAAGCGCGCCCCGAACAGCGCGCTGGCGCCCAGCTCGGCGACGACGAGGTCCTCGACCTCATCGGGCTCTACGAACACCAACTCGGCGCCCGGTGCCTCGTCGGCATCAGGCAGGTGCACGATGATCCCGTCGTCCGACCAGATGGCGTTGGCCTCGAGCCCGAAGGCGCCGCGGATGCGCGCCGCCAGCGCCAGCCCCCAGGTCGCGTGCAGGCGACCGCCGTACGGCGACGGCACACAGAGACGCCAGTCGCCGATCTCATCGCGAAAGCGCTCTATCACGATCGTCCTGTCAGAGGGCACCACACGTGTCACTGCCTGCTGCTCGCGCAGGAAGGCCAGCAGATTGCCCGCGGCGCGCTCATCGAGGTCGTAGTCGCGCTCGAGTGTCGCCTCGTCTTGCTCCACCGCCCAGCGTGAGAACGCGCCTATGGCCTCGCCCAGCTCGCTCGGCCGCCCTATGCCCTCCCCGTGCCAGAAAGGGACCGCCCCTGGCGCGCCGGGCGCCGGCGAGACAACCACCCGGTCTCGCGTGATCTGCTCGATGCGCCACGTCGTCGCGCCCAGCAGAAACGTCTGACCGGTGCGCGCTTCGTAGACCATCTCCTCGTCGAGCTCGCCGACGCGGCGGCCGTCTGGCAGGTTCACGCTGAAGAGGCCACGATCGGGGATGGTGCCCGCGTTGGCCACGGCCAGCGCTCGGGCGCCGCTGCGGGCACGGATCGTGCCGGCCACCCTGTCCCACACGATCCGCGCCCGCAACTCACCAAACTCGCGCGACGGGTAACGCCCGTAAAGCATTCGAGCACGTTCTCGAGCTGGCGTCGCTCCAGATCGGCATAGGTGTGCGTGCGGCGCACCAGGGCGTAGATATCGTCAACCGCCACGCCCTCCTCCCCCGCACTCGCCGCGATCGCCACGATCTGCTGGGCAAGCACGTCGAGCGGGTTGCGCGGCACCACCGTGGTCTCGATGAGCCCTTCGCGCATGCGCCTGGCCACGACCGCGCACTCCAGCAGATCGGCACGGAACTTGGGAAGATGCGCCCGTGTGACACCTCGCCGACGCCGTGCCCGGCCCGGCCAATGCGTTGCAGCCCGTGAGTCACCGACTTAGGCGACTCCACCTGTACGACCAGGTCGATAGCGCCAATGTCGATGCCCAGCTCCAGCGACGAAGTGGCCACCAGGCACGGCAGCCGCCCCGCCTTGAGCTCTTCCTCGATGACGCAGACGCTGCTCGCTCGCCAGGGAGCCGTGGTGCGAGCGCGCGATCTCGAGCGGTGGTACGCCGCGCTCGGCGTCCTCGCGGCCGGCGAGATCGTTGAGCCGCAACGCGATGCGCTCGGCCGTGCGCCGGTCGTTGACAAACACCAGCGTCGAGCGATGCTCTTCGCACCAGCTTGAGGAGCTCAGGGTAGATTGCGGGCCAGATCGAGTGCCTCGTGGGCTCTCCGCCCGGGACGGCGTGAAGCCACCCCGGCATTGGCTCTGTCATCGACTCCACCGGCACATGAATGCGCAGGTCGAGCGGCTTGGTCACGCCGGCGTTGACGATGGTGCACACGCGGCGCGGGCCCACCAGGAAGCGCGCCACCTCGTCCAGCCGGCCGCTGCGTCGCCGAGAGCCCGATGCGCTGCACGTCACGACCCGCCTTCTCGGCCAGCCGCTCGAGCGTGAGCGCCAAGTGCGATCCGCGCTTGCTGTGCGCGACCGCGTGGATCTCGTCGACGATCGCCCACCTCAGGCCCACGAAGAGCTCCTGCGCTTGGGAGGTCAGCATCAGGTACAGCGACTCCGGCGTGGTGATGAGGATGTCGGGCGCGTTCTTGATCATGTCGCGGCGCTCGCGCTGCGGCGTGTCGCCCGTACGCACGGCCACCCGCACATCCGCGCCGATGCCGCGCAGCGGCGCCGTGAGGTTACGTTCAACGTCGTAGCCAAGCGCCTTGAGCGGCGAGACGTAGACAAGCCTCAGCGAGCGCTTGCGAGGGTCGGCCGGCGAGGGCTCGGCGACGAAGCGGTCGAGCGCCCACAAGAAGGCGGCGAGGGTTTTGCCGGAGCCGGTGGGCGCAGCGATGAGCGCGTGCTGCCCGCTGGCGATGGCCGGCCACGCCTGGATTTGGGCAGGCGTGGGCGCGGCGAAGGTGCCCGCGAACCAGTCACGGACCGCCGGGGTGAACAACGCGAGAGCGGAGTGTGCGGCTGACGTGGTCATACCCCCACGCTCCGGCGCATGAGCGCCACCACAGCCTCGGGCGCGAAGTGCGCCAAGAGGGCGCCGCAGCAGGCGAAGATGTAGTCGCGGTCGAGAGCGACGCGAGCGTCGGCCGGCGGCAGCAGGCGTTCTCCGCCGCCACCGCCGGCTCCCTTGGCGCGGGTGTCGGCGAGAATGGCTTCACCGCCGGGCAGACGCGTGAGAGCGCCGCCGCTGCCGATCACGAGGCGGCAGGCGGTGAGGTCACGCCCACGCGCCACGGTTTGGCGGCCGGTGGGTGCGTAGAGGTGGGCCAGTTGACCGGCGTGGCGCTGCACGCCGGTGACGGCGGCGAAGTGCGTCAGCGTGAGCGCCGCCTCAACCTCCTCGGGCGTGACGGGCAGAGGCGGCGGTAGGCGGCGTGGCCGTTGCTGCTGGGCGAGCATCTCCACCACGTGCCTGGCGCTCACGTAGGTGCCGAGATCGCCCTCTACGGTACGCTTGGCCGTGAGGCTGTGGCTCCATCTGCAAGGCGCCGATCTCCGGGCTGCCGTCGGTCACCGAGTGCACGTCGGTGGTGGCGCCGCCGACGTCGATGACGACCAGGTCGCCAACCTCCTCGGCGAGCCGCTCGGCGGCGATCAGCACCGCGCCCGGCGTGGGCAGGATGCGCCCGTTCACCACTTCGCCGATGCGTTCCATGCCGGGGGCATGGATGATGTGCTCTTCGAA
>CAWKEZ010000018.1:0-5716 GCA_963848545.1 uncultured Thermoleophilia bacterium | reverse complement strand
CCGGAGAAGACATGGGCATCGCTAGGGTGACGGACTCGCCGGTAGTCTCGAGAAGCTCCTGCAAAAACGGTCGTGCGTGCTCGACGAACTCCGAGTGATCTTCAGCCACATACGACATGGCGATGGCCGCCGGCCCTAGATGGTACTGGTTAGTGGACGAGTCGCGAATGAGGAACTGGGCGGCCTCGAGCGTGCGCACCATGCGGTACGTGGTCATGCGCAGCAGTGCCGTCCTGGCCGCGATCTCGTCGATGGTCCACTCGCGGTGATCCACATCGAACAAGGAGAGGATGGCGAGGCCGCGGGTGAGGGCGCGCACGATCAGTGGATCGCCCTGGGCGGGGCGCGCCGACGGTGCGTCGATCACGTCTGAACCCTGCCTGCGCCGAGATCCTTGGGAAGCCACCACGCCCCCTTCTGCCTAGGTACGTCCCCTAGCGAGACCGATACCTTGATTTTGGCGGACCTTCATGGCATACGATATCTGCGCTGCTATCACACGATATCAGAATATTGAGTTCTCGCAAGAGGGGGCACTGTCTTGGACGGCAACCCAACGCCAGTTACCTTCACGAGCGGCCCTCGTTGCGGCTGGCTGGCGACACTCGGTGCAGCCGGCATAGGGATGGTCGGGTCCGTGCACAACGCGCGCGACCTCGCGGCGGTGAAGAGAGTGGCTGCTCCAGGGGCTGGTATCGGCCACGTGAACGCTGAGCTCGGTGTGGCAGCGGACTGGCGGTGGTGACGTCGGCTCGCCTTGCGCTGCGACAATACCTTGATATCGTTGGACAGTAGAGTGTATATCGATTTGCCCGGATCGTTGTCGGCGGGAGGTCGCAGGATGACTGAAGAGGTATTCACCAACTGCACGAACTGCGGGCCGGTGTCGGTCTACGTGCGAGACGGCGTGGTCGTGCGCATCCGCCCCCTGGCGGCCGACCCGGCCGACTTCCGGCCCTGGACGATCACGGCCGGCGGCAAGGCCTACTCGCCGCCGAAGAAGTTCAATCTGGCGCCCATGGTGCACGCCGAGCGTCGCCGCCTCTACTCGCCGGAGCGCACCAAGTACCCCATGAAGCGCGTCGACTTCGACCCCGCCGGGGAGCGCCACCCCGAGAACCGCGGCCGCTCGCCCTATGAGCGCATCTCCTGGGATGAGGCCCTGACGCTCGTCGCCGGCGAGATCACGCGCGTGAAAGACGCTTACGGTCCCTCGGCGATCAGTGGCCTCACCTCCTCGCACCACAACTGGGGCATCGTGGGCTACAAGATGGGACCCTTCCTGCGCTTCATGAACCTGCTCGGCTACACGCCCATTTTCGACAACCCCGACAGCTGGGAGGGCTGGCACTGGGGCGCCACCCACAGCTACGGCTTCTACTGGCGGCTCGGCATGCCGGAGCCCTTCGATGCGCTCGCCGACGTGCTCGAGAACGCCGAGATGATCGTCTTCTGGTTCGAGCGACCCCGACACCACGCGCGGCACCTACTCCGGCCAGGAGTCGGCCATCTGGCGCACCTGGCTGAAGAGAAGGGCGTCGACGGTCTTCATCGACCCTTTCCACAACTATACCAACGCGCTCTTCGGCAGCGCCAAGTGGATCGCGCCGCGCATGGGCACCGACACCGCGCTCGCCATGGCGATCGCCTACGTGTGGCTCACGGAGGGCACCTACGACAAGGAGTACATCGAGAAGCGCACCGTCGGCTTCGAGGAGTTCGCCCCCTACGTGCTCGGCGAGAGCGACGGGACCCCGAAGACGCCGGAGTGGGCGGCCGTTGAGTGCGACCTCGAGGCGCGCGTGATCCGCACCCTGGCGCGCCAGTGGGCCAAGAAGCGCACCGTGCTCTCGGGCGGCGCCCGCGGCGGTGAGGGCAGCGCCTGCCGCACCGCCTACGGCACCGAGTGGGCCCGCATGATGGTGCTGCTGCAGGCGATGCAGGGGCTGGGCAAGCCGGGCCGCGGCATCTGGGGCGGCTCGATGGGCGCGCCGGCCGACTACGAGACCTGGTTTCCGGGGTACGCCGAGCCGGCGGGTCGCATCTCGCACTCGACCAAGGTGGCCGATTTCATCCCGCAGAACCCCACGAAGCAGCGCCTCTACCGGCTCACCGTGCCCGATGCCATCCTCGACCCGCCGGTCGAGTGGGACGGCGCCGGATTCTGCGGTGGCTCGCTCGAGCAGCAGTTCGAGCACTTCGTCTACCCTGCCCCGGGCTGCTCCGAGGTCAAGCTCTTCTACCGCTATGGCGGCTCGTTCATGGGCACCATGTCCGACACCACGAAGTGGGTGCGCATGTACCAGAGCCCCAAGCTCGAGTTCGTGGTGAACCAGGACGTCTGGTACAACGGCGAGACTCGCCTGGCCGACGTGATCCTGCCGGCCTGCACCAACTTCGAGCGCGACGACATCGGCGAGTTCGCCGCCTGCAACGGCTACACCACGAACTCCCACTGCGGCAACAACTACCGCGTGATCGTGCGCGAGAAGAAGTGCATCGAGCCGCTCTACGAGTCCAAGTCCGACTACCAGATCTTCGCCGAGCTCTCGGAGCGCCTCGACCTCGCCGACGAGTTCACCGACGGCGGCAAGACCGAGCTGGACTGGTGCCGGGCGTTCTTTGCGTGCTCGGACCTGGCCAAGCTTACCGACTGGGAGAGCTTCGACAGGAAGGGCTACCACATCATCAACGCGCCCTCACCCTACGAGGCCCATCCCAGCCTGCGCTGGTTCGCCGAGGGGCGCGCCTGCGACACCCCCGATGTGCTGAACCCCAAGCGTGGCACCGAGAAGGCCGCCGAGCTCGGCACCTACTCCGGCAAGATCGAGTTCGCCTCGGAGAGCCTCAAGGCGCACTTCCCGAATGACGAGGAGCGCCCTGTGCACCCCAAGTACATTGAAAGCTGGGAGGGCCACCACACCACGGAGCTCTTTGCGAAGTACCCGCTGGCGCTCGTCAGCCCGCACCCGCGCTTCTCCTTCCACTGCCACTACGACAAGCACACCGACTGGCTCGACGACATCCCCGTCCACCGCATAAAGAAGGACGGCTACGCCTGGTGGCCGGCGCGCGTCAACCCCGCCGACGCCGCCTCTCGCGGCATCCGTCACCTCGACATCGTGCGCCTCTTCAACGACCGCGCCTCGGTTCTCTGCTGCGCCGTGCTCACCGGCCGCGTGCGCCCCGGCGTGGTGCACAGCTACGCCTCCTCGGCCAAATATGACCCCCTGATCCCCGGCCGCGCCGACTCAATCGACAAGGGCGGCTGCGTGAACATGCTCACCTCCTCGCGCTTGATGAGCAGCCACGCCCCCGGCATGACGCCCAACTCGTGCCTCATCGACGTCGAGAAGTGGGAGGGCTGACCGGTGACTCACCTGGCCTTGCTGATCGACGTGAGCCGCTGCAGCGGCTGCTACAACTTGCTTCCTCGCCTGCCGCGACGAGCACTACCGGCAACGACTACCCGCCCTACCGCGGCCGCGCAGCCGCTCGCGGGCCAGTTCTGGATGCAGGTGCACGAGGTCGAGCGCGGCGCCTACCCGCACCCCAAGCTCGACACGTGCCGGTACCCCTGCCAGCACTGCGCGGCGGCGCCCTGCATCGATGCGGCGACCGGCGGCGCCGTCTACCGCAGAGACGACGGCATAGTCGTGATCGACCCCGTGAAGGCGCAGGGCCAGGCGCGAATCGTCTCGGCCTGCCCCTACCGGGTGATCTTCTGGAACGAGGAGCTCTCGCTCCCCCAGAAGTGCACCCTCTGCGCGCAGCGCCTCGACGCGGGCGAGAAAGAGCCGCGCTGCGTGGAGTCGTGCCCCACCGGGGCGCTCACCTTCGGCGACCTCGACGATTCGTCGTCGGAGATCGCCCGGCGCGCCGCAGCGAACGTCAGCGAGGTGCTGCACCCAGAGCTACTGAGACCGATCCCCTCGTGCGCTACCTCGGCCTGCCGGGGCGCTTCGTGGCCGGCGAGGTGGTGCTCGACGACGCCGACGCGTGTGCCGAGGGCGTCACGGTCGTGCTCGAAGGCGAGGGTCTCTCTGCCCAGACCGCCTCCGACGCCTTCGGTCAGTTCAAGTTCAAAGGCCTCGCCCGCCACCGCACATACCGCCTCACCTGCGCACACCCCGGCTACCAGGAGCAGGTGCGTGAGGTGCGCACCGAAACGGACGTCTACCTGGGCGAGATTCGCCTGAGGCGCCGGAGCGACGGCACGGCCGCCGCCGAGGCAGCGGCGCTCGAGGCGGCGGCCTCCCCGTGGCGTGGCGGCCCGATGAGGCGTCCAGCCTGGTGGCGGAGGCGCTGCGTGGGTGAGTATCATCTAGTCGATTGGCGACGAGCGAGGGGTCGGCGTTGCCCTTGAGGGCACCGCCGTGAAGGGAGTGGGATTGCCGACGGCGGCAAGGCCTCCAGCGCGTGAGCCCGCGGCCCTCGTGAGCGAGGCGTTGCGCGCGGGGCGCGCGGCGCTCAACGAATGGGAAGCCAAGAGCCTTCTCTCTGCCTACGGTGTGCCGGTGCCAGACGGAGGTCTGGCACGCTCCGCGGGGGAGGCCTTCGGAGCTCGCCGCCGCGCTGCGCGGTCCCGCCGTGCTCAAGGCGGTCGGAGAGCGCATCCTGCACAAGACCGAGGCGCAGCTCGTGGTGCTCGGCCTGCGCACGCGCGACCAGGTGGCGGCCGCCTACGCGGCGCTCGAGCGACGCGCCGGCGGCGCCCTCGAAGCCGTGCTGGTGGAGGAGATGGTCGCCGGCCAGCGAGAGTTCCTGGTCGGCATGAAGCGCGACGCCGCGTTCGGTACGGTCGTCGCCTTCGGGCTGGGTGGCGTGATGACCGAGGTGCTGGGCGACATCGCGCTGGCCGTCGCGGCTCCTCTCGATGAGCGCGATGCGGCCGAGCTCCTCGGTCTCATCCGCGCCGAGCATGTGCTCGGCGCGTTTCGCGGCCAGCCGGCGGTAGACAGGGGCAAGGTGGCTGATGTCGTCCGCGCCGTGGCGCGCATCGCCGCGGCCCATCCACAGATCGCCGAGATCGACATAAACCCGCTGCTCATCGCCGGCAGCAGCCCGGTCGCGGCCGACGCCCTCATGGTTCTTTCGCGCGAGCATCGTGAACCGCGGCCGCGCCGGACCTTCACGCCGATCTGCCGGCGGTGCTCGAGCCGCGCTCGGTGGCCATAGTGGGCGCCTCGGACGACGTCTCGCGCTGGGGCGGCTCCGCGCTGCAGAACATCATCTCCGGCGGATTCCAAGGAGACATCTACCCGGTGAACCCGCGTGGCGGCGAGTTCTTCGGCCTGCCCGTCTACGTGAGCATCGAAGACGTGCCGGTGGCGCCCGACCTGGCGCTGCTCGCCGTCAACGGGGCACAACTGGGCGAGGCGCTCGCACAGTGCGGCCGCCGCGGTGCGCGTGCCGCCATCGCCATCGCCGCGGGCTTCTCCGAGACCGGTGAGGCCGGTGAAGAGGCCGAGCAGTCACTCGCCGAGGCCGCCGCCGCGGCCGGCGTGACTCTCATCGGGCCGAACTGCATGGGACTCATCGCCAACGCCAGCGGTCTGCACGCAACGGGCTCATCGCGCTCCATCCGCGCCCCGGCAAGCTCGGCGTCGGGTGCCGCAATCCGGCAACCTCGGCGTGCAGCTCGACGCCCAGGCCGACCGCCGCGGCGTGGGCGTGCGCTGCTTTGTGGGCGTGGGTAACGAGGCGCAGGTGACGG
>CAWKEZ010000017.1:0-3533 GCA_963848545.1 uncultured Thermoleophilia bacterium | reverse complement strand
GGCGGGTCGTCGGCCTCATGCTGCAGAATGATCACCGGCGGTCTGCCCATCTCGCCTTCCTCCCTTAGTGCAACTATACCCAGCGGAGCGCTGTCGCCCTGCCCGGTGGCGCGACTTGCCGCCGCGCCCGGCAGTGTGTCTTGCCGCCGTGCTCGGTAGTCTGCGACACTGGGCGCGTGAGCGCCTTCATCCCAAACCACGGAAGCAGCGACGCGCGCACCGCGGCACCCATCGTCGAGATCGTCTCGGCAGGCAACGAGGTGCTCATAGGCGACGTGCTCGACACCAACACCAACTGGCTCTGTACGGTGGTCACCGGCTTCGGCGGCCTGGTACGCCGCACCGTGATGCTGCGTGACGACGTCGCGGCCATCGCCGCCGAGCTGCGCGGCGCCTTGGCCCGTCGCCCGGCGCTGATCTTCACGGTCGGCGGCCTGGGGCCCACCAGCGACGACCGCACGCTCGAAGGCGTGGCGCTCGGCCTCGGGGTGGACCTCGAGGTCCACCCCGAGGCCGAGCGCCAGGTTCGCGAGAGGTACAGGTACTTTCACGCCGAAGGATTCGTGCCTTTCCCGGAGATGACCCCGGAGCGCCGCAAGAT
The DNA here is from genome assembly GCA_963848545.1 of uncultured Thermoleophilia bacterium. Taxonomy (GTDB): domain Bacteria; phylum Actinomycetota; class Thermoleophilia; order UBA2241; family UBA2241; genus CAIXSE01. The sequence goes on along the minus strand of CAWKEZ010000017.1, from coordinate 2,932 downwards.
GGCCCGCCTGCCACTGGGAGCAGTGCCGATCGTGAATCCCATCGGCGGCGCGCCGGCCGTGCTCTACGAGCGCGACGGCACGTTCATCGTTTCGCTGCCTGGCGTGCCCGGCGAGCTCAAGGCGATCGTCGAGCAGTCGTGCGACGACCTCTTTACTCGGGTCTTCGGCAGTGCCCACTACGAGGAGCGCTCACTCGTCGTGAAGCTGCAAGATGAGTCGGCCATCGCCGAGATCTACGGCAGGCCGAGGTCGCGTACCCGGAGATCTACGTGAAATCACGCGCCAAGGTGCTGGGCAGCACGCCCACGATCCGTATCACCCTCAGCGCCCGCGGCGTCGATGCGGCCGCCGTGGCGGCGCTCCTTGCGCCGGCGGCGGAGCGGCTGCTGACGCAGATCGCCGCCGCCGGCTACGGCGTACGGGCCGAGGCCAGGCCGGCTGAGGGCGGCCCCCAGCCTCTCAGCCCAGGTGATCCTCGATAAAGTGCGTGTTCACGTCGCCGGCGATGAACAGGGGGTGGTCGAGCACCTGCCTATGGAAGGGAATCACCGTCTTCACGCCCTCCACCAGGAACTGCGTCAAGCGCCCAGCGCGCCCGCGCGAGGCACTCCTCACGGTCGCGCCCCCAGACGATGAGCTTGCCGAGCAGGCTGTCGTAGAACGGCGGCACCACGTAGCCCTGGTACACGTGGGTGTCGATGCGCACCCAGGGCCCGCCCGGCGGCACCCAGCTTGGTCACTGGGCCCGGCGACGGCAGGAAGCCGTCGGCCGGGATCCTCGGCGTTGATGCGGAACTCGATGGCGTGGCCCTCCACCGCGACCTCAGCCTGGTGCAAGGGCAGGCCCTCGCCGGCGGCGATGCGGATGCCGGTCTTCACCGACATCGATGCCCGTGACCATCTCCGTCACGCAGTGCTCGACCTGCACACGGGTGTTCATCTCCATGAAGTAGAAGCTGCCGCCCGGCGTCGAGCAGAAACTCGACGGTGCCGGCGCCTTCATAATGGGCGGCGCACGGCGGCGGCCACGGCGGCCTCGCCCATACGCTCCCGCAGCTCCGGCGTAACCGCCGGCGACGGTGCCTCCTCGATGAGCTTCTGGTGACGGCGCTGGATGCTGCAGTCGCGCTCGCCGAGGTGCACGCCGTGCCCCTTGCCGTCGGCCAGCACTTGGATCTCTACGTGCCGCGGTGCGGCGATGTACTTCTCAACGTACACGGCGCCGTTGCCGAAGTTGGCCTCGGCCTCCGCCTGTGCCTGACGCACCGCCGCGGCCAGCTCGCCGGCCTCCCTGACGATGCGAATGCCCTTGCCCCCGCCCCCGGCCGAGGCCTTGACCATCACCGGCAGCCCCATGCGACGGGCTACTTCCTCGGCCTCGGCGGCGCTCGTCACGATGCCGTCGGAGCCAGGCGTGACGGGCACATCGGCGGCCGTCATGGTGGCGCGCGCCGCGGCTTTGTCGCCCATCAGCTCGATGGACTCCGGCGACGGTCCGATGAACTTGATGTTCTGCTCGCGGCAGAGAGCGCTGAACTCGGCTCTCTCGGCGAGGAAGCCGTAGCCGGGGTGTATGGCCTCGGCCCCGGTCTGCAAGGCGGCCTGGATGAGGGCTGGCATCACGAGGTAGCTCTGCGACGCCGGCGGCGGACCGATGCACACCGCCTCGTCGGCATAGCGCACGTGCAAGCAGCTCTCGTCGGCCTCCGAGTATACGGCGACGGTGCCAATGCCCAGCTCTTTGCAGGCGCGAATCACCCTGATGGCGATCTCGCCCCGGTTGGCGATGAGAACTTTGCCGAACATGCGCGCTCCTTGCCGACGGTCGCAGGATTATAGCAACCGGCGCGGCGAAACGGGCCGGGCGCGGCCAGCCGGTGCTGCGCTGGCCGCGGCGCGCACCCGGCTGCAATGTCGTCGACGCGTCTCGGCGAGCCATGCCGAGCGTCACGCCGCACCGCTCATCGGCAACCGCCCCTCGGTGGCCGGCAGCCCGGGTTGGCCGCTTCGCGGCCCTGCCGATCGGCAAGCCGGATTAGAAGCACCTCCCGCACCACGCAGAAGACGGTGCCAGATGTGGCAGGCTGGCCGCACTGCGACCGGCCTGCCCCCTGGGCTTAGTCTGTTACGGGACCGTCCTTCATGGGCTCTGTCCCCGCACGCTACGTCCGTCCACGCCCCGCTGGTCGCCGCCGGGTCCTTCAAACGGCAGTCACCGGCCCCAGTTGCATTCCGGGGCCGGTGACCGCAATCCTGGTTCACTTCTCGTGAATAGCGATGTCTCCATCGATCACGTATCTCTTGACAAGCGCGCCTGGTACCACCACCAGTGGGATAACTACTATGAAGTATAGATCCTCATGGCGTCGGGATCAACAACCGCAAGCCAGCAAGTATCACGGCCATGGACCAGGCAACAACGAACACACGCCCAATTAGCCTCTTCATTGCTCCGCCGTGATCCGCAGTCACTGGCAATCAGATGGCAGTCACCGGCCCCAGTTGCATTCCGGGGCCGGCGACTGCTATCTCGGTTCACCTCTTGTGGGTAGAGATCAGATATCGCTTGACGATCCAGATTGGCACTACCAACAGAGGGATAGTCACTACAAAGTACACGACCATATGTTGCGGAAGCCATAACACTCGGCCAACAACTGCCACTGTGACATACCATATGATAGCGAACGCATACCCAATCAGCTTCTTCATTGTTTCGCCAGCATCCGTAGTGACTGGCAATCAGAGAGCACTGGAACGTAACTGAAGTAACGTTACCGGTCCACAACTGGTTCACAATGAGCGCGGGATACTTATGATCCCCTGCGACCTTCATCGCGACGGCGCCAACAATGGCAGCTGCGACGAAATATCCAGCGCCAGGCAGAAGAACACAGATTATGGCGAACACTGCTGCCGTGGCACCAACCG
>CAWKEZ010000016.1:0-8208 GCA_963848545.1 uncultured Thermoleophilia bacterium | reverse complement strand
GATAGCGCGCCCGAGACGTACCACAGAGGCGGTGCGGCTCACGCTGAAGGCGCCGCCGCAGCACTCGACCTTCATGTTCCAACGACGGCGTCGGCGCCGCACGCTTTGATGACGTCGTCCATGGAGGTGGGCGGCCCGGGGTCGTCGTAGCCGCACACCTCCGGCGGGCGGACCAGGAGGCAGCCGTAGTACGCGGCCATCTTGATGCCTTGCAACGGGTTGGGCGCGGCGAGCACGGCGGCGGTCTTCTCCTCGATGGCCACGGCGGCGTCGCGCAGCAGCTCCACGGCGTTGCGAACCGCGACGTCGTTGGCGAACGGCCGCCCGAGCACGCGGGGCAGGCGCTCCGCCATGCCTTCCTCGGTGGCCATCGCGTGGCGCGCCGCGGAGAGGCGGTTGTAGCAGGCCGCGCAGGGCGCGACCACGCTGGAGAAGCCTTGAGCCTCGGCCAGCGCCAGGTTGCGCGCCGCCAGCGCCACGCCCAGCAGGTGATCGGTGGCGTGCGCGCTGCTCGCCCCGCAACACGACCAGTCGTCGATCTCGGTAAGACCTATGCCGAGCTCGGCGGCTACCGCGCGCAGGCTCTCGTCGAACTCGCGGGAGGTGCCGTGCAGTGAGCAGCCGGGGTAGTAGGCCACGGCCTGCTCGGTAGCTCTCGTCGTCGCCCCGTCGCTCATGATTGCTGCTCGCACTGGGCGAAGATGCGCTTGATCTCGGCCATGCCCTCGATACGTTCGGCGCGCAGGCTGAGCTTGCCGCGACTCATCATGGCGGGGGCGTTGGCGACGTCTTTCATGAAGTCTCCGCTACGCAGCTTGTAGTCCATCACCATGCCGACCTCGTGCAGGCGCCCGTTGCTCTTGATCTGCGCGAGGAAGGCGCGATGAAAGGCGGCGACGCGACGCGGCATGACGGAGGTAACCTTCGGCGAGGCTGAGCTCGCGCAGGGCGTCGATCACACGGGCCGGGTCGCAGCCGTTGGGGCAGCGCGCCGAGCACGTCTCGCAGGCCAGGCACCACCAGATAGCCTCGCCCGCGAGGGCCTGCTCGCGACGGTTCTGCATCACCATGCGCAGCACGTTGTGCGGCCGCAGGTCTGTCTCCGATGCCATGGGACAGCCGGCAGAGCACTTGCCGCACTGGTAACACGAAGAGGCGTTGATGCCCGTGGCAGCGAGAATCTCGTCGCCGAGAGTTCGAGACGTACCGCTCATCGTCGTTCGGCTACCTGTCTTTCGAGTGGGGGACGAGAGGCACGAGGCGCGACTCGGGTCCCTGCTCCATGTGTCTAGGGTCACAATATACCCCTGCAGGTAGTGTAGGCGCTACTCGCAAACAGGGCAAGTGCGGTCCGATATTTTTTTCGCCGCAACGACGACGCCGGGACGACGGTGTCTACTCCTGGAGTGCGCGACGTACCTTGCCGCGGCCCAGCACCATCACGGCCGCCGCCGCCGCCGCCGCCCCCGCCCCATAGACGAACGTGGCCCATGGCCCCACGGCCGACCACAGCACGCCCCCGACGGTGCTGGCGGCGAAGCTCGCCATGCCCGTCGCCGTGTAGTACAGACCGATGGCCGAGGCGCGCTCGCCGGTGGGGATGACGCGGCTGATGAGCGCCTTGCTGGTGCCCTCGGTGGCGGCGATGTAGAGGCCGTAGGCGGCGAAGAGCCCGGCCAGCGCCAGGCCCGATCCGGCGCCGGCAAAGCCCAAGTAGACCAGGGCGAACACCCCGTAGCCCGCCATCACCACGGGGAACTGCCCGATGCGGTCGCTCAGGCCGCCGAGGGGCAGTGAGCCGGCGGAGTAGGTGACGTTGTAGAGCACATACAGGAGGATGACGAGGCTCACCGTGAGCCGCGCCCCGTAGCTGCCTCCCAGCACCGCCTTCGCCTTGAGCAGGATGAAGGCGTCGCTCGAGTTGCCCACCCCGAACAGGACGGAGCCGGCCAGCAGCCAGCGAAAGGCCGGCGAGGCCGGCAGCGACAGGTGGAAGGCCGCCGGCCGGGGCTGCTCTCTGTGCTCGCGCACGAAGAGGACGATGGCCAGCACGCTGAGCAGCCCCGGCACCACGGCGATCGCGAAGATCCAGCGCAACGGCACGTGCGCCTGCCACAGGGCCAAGGCGATCAGCGGACCGAGCACGGCGCCCAGGGTGTCCATGGTCCGGTGCAGGCCGAAGGCGAGCCCCTGCTGTTCGGGGCGAGTGTTGGCGGCGATGAGGTCGTCGCGTGGCGCCGTGCGCATGCCCTTGCCGAAGCGGTCCGTGAAGCGGCCCGCGAGCGCCAGCGGCCAGCCGGTAGCGAGCGCGATGACCAGCTTGCCAAGGCCGCCGAGGGTGTAGCCGGCGAGCACGAAGGGCCGTCGCCGGCCGGAGTAGTCGGCAGCCTGCCCGAAGGGGTACTTGGTGATGCTCGCCGTGGCCTCGGCGATGCCCTCGATGACGCCCAGGAGAGCAACGGGCACGCCCAGCACGGTGGTCGCGAACAGTGGAAAGAGCGGGTAGGCAATCTCCGAGCTCACGTCGGCGAGGAAGCTCACGATGCCGAGCCGGCGCACGTTGGGATCGAGCGTGCTGAGACCCGCGAAGGGGTGCCCATGGGAGAAGCGGCGCATGGCGGGATGCTACCACCGTGGGGCTCGGTCATGCGCTCCAGAGGCCACCGTCGGCTACAATGAGAGCATGCACGTCGCCGACCAGCGCTCCGTCCAAGGCCGCAGGGAAGGGCCCGCGGCGCCTGCGGCGCCCTCCATGGGGCTGCTCGTGGTCATGGACTTCGACGGTACCATCACCACCGGCGACTGCCTTGACGCCATCTTCAGCCGCCACACTCAGGGTTGGCACGACATGCTCGCCCAGATCGCGCGGCTGGAGGTAGGCCGCGTGGCGGCGCTCCAGGCCCAGATCGCGAAGTTGCGCTTGCCGGCCGCGCAGGTTGTGGCGGAGTTCGCGGCCGAGGCGCAACCGCGACCGGGGTTCGCGCAGTTCCTGCAGTGGCTCGCCAGCGTGGGCGGGCGCGCCGCCGTCGTTAGCCTGGGCTTTCGCGCCGGCCTCGCCGTGGTGTGGGAGCGCCAGCAGCTGCCGCCCGTGGAGGTGTTTGCCAGCGAGTTGGCGGAGGGCGACGGCGCGCGCGCTGGCGATGACGCGCGCTGTGGCGATGAGGCGCGCTGTGGCGATGAGGCGCGCGGCCTGAGTCTTGCTGTCCACGAGGGCTTCGGCGACTGTGAGCTCTGCGGCCCCGGCGCCTGCAAGGCGCCGATCGTGGAACGGTTGCGCCGCCCGGGCGACCTGGTCGTGGTCTTTGGCGACGGCACCGCCGATCTCTGCATGGCCCGCCGCGCCCATCTTACTTTCGCGCGTGGCTCCCTTGCCCGGCTCTGTGAGACGGAGGGGCTCGCGTGGCGCCCACTCGCCGACTTCGTGGCGGCGCGCGCGGAGCTGGCCGCCTGGCTTGACGAGAACCGGACCGGCTAGGCCGCTCGGGCGGGCCGGGCCGGGCGTGGCCCCGGCGGACGACGGAAGTGGCTCAGCCGCTCCTCGGCGTGGCCGATAGGGTGACTGTGAATCCGCGCCCCCGATACCTTCTTGCGGTGCTGCTAACCGCCGCCGCCCTGGCGCTGCTACTCGCGGGGCCGGCCGCGCCGCGCCCGCCCGTAGCGCCGGCGACCGCGTACGGCGACGGCGCTGCTATTCCCTACGCGCTCTTCCCCGCCGACAACCCCTGGAACATGCGCGTCGATACCCTGCCGGTCGACCCCAACTCGGCCGCCTACATCGCCCACATGGACCCTGGCGCGGGACTCCACGCCGATTTCGGCACGGAGTGGCAGGGCGCGCCAAACGGCATCCCCTATGTGGTGGTGCCGGGCGACCAGCCCAAGGTGCCTGTCTCGTTCTACTACGCCGACGAGAGCGACCCGGGGCCGTATCCCGTTCCGCCCGACGCGCCCATCAAGGGAGGCTGCGCCACACCGGCGACCGTCATGTGCTGATCCTCGACCCCGACCATCATCTGCTGTGGGAGATGTACGACGCCCACAGACAAGCCGACGGATCGTGGAAGGCCGGCTCAGGTGCCGTCTTCAATCTCACGAGCAACACCTTGCGGCCCGACGGATGGACGTCGGCCGACGCCGCCGGTCTGCCGATCCTGCCCGGCCTTGTGCGCTACGACGAGACGGTGGTGCAGGGTGTGATCGACCACGCCCTGCGTTTCACGATGGCTCGTCCGCAACGCAAGTACGTGTACCCGGCCACGCACTACGCCAGCGATCTCACCGATCCCGATCTGCCCCCCATGGGCCTGCGTGTGCGCCTCAAGAGCGAGCTTCGCGATCGGCGGTTTCCCTCCCGACGTGAGAGTGGTGCTCCAGGCTCTCAAGACCTACGGCATGATGGTCGCCGATAACGGCTCCGACTGGTACGTGAGCGGCGCGCCCGACCCGCGCTGGGGCGACGAGACCCTGCACTCCATCTCACAGGTGAAGGGCAGCGACTTTGAGGTGGTCGACTCGCGGGCGCTGCTGCCCGGGGCGTTCTTCGTGTCTCTGCCGAGCACGGCTACCGTGCGCGAGGGCGGGACCTGGACGCAACAGGGGTCGTTCTTCGACGGCACGGGCTCGGCCTGGACGGCGAGCGTCGATTACGGCGCCGGCGGCGCCCCGGCGCCCCTGGCGCTGGCGACCGACAAGACCTTCTCTCTCTCGCATACGTGGTCGGACGAGGGCCATTACGCGGTGCGCATGGCGGTCGTCAATAACCTGGGCAAAGCCACGGCCGCCACGATCCACGTGACTGTGACGAACGTCGCGCCGCGGGTGCGTGCAGGCGGCGACGCAGGCGTCGTCGCCGGCACGCGCTTCACGCGGCGCTGCTCGTACAGCGACCCGGGCCGCGGGCATTGGACCGGCTGGGTGAGCTACGGCGACGGTACGGCGCGCGCAGCGCTGCGCTTGCGCGCCGACAAGAGCTTCACACTCTCGCACGTGTTTCCCCGCCGCCCCGGCGCGGTCTTCACCGTCACGGTGCGGGTGCGCGACGACGACGACGGACGCGGCACGGCGCGCTTCAAGGTGACGGTGCGCAGGCCCGCCCTCCTCAGAACGGGCCTGGGCCGATGTAGGGGTTGAGCTCCGCTTTCGTCTCCTCGTAGATGGCATAGACCTTCTTCACGGGCGTGAGGTTCCTCCAGTGGCCGGTGCTGCCCTGGGGTGTCACGATAATGTCGCCGGGACCGGCCACATACACGTCGCCGTCGGGGACGGTGATCGCAACCTCTCCCTCGAGGATGAAGGCGACCTCATGATAAGGACGTTCGAAGCGGCCGCTTTGCGCCTCGCGTCTCCAGAGGCCGAAGCTGAAGCGGTCGTCCTCGGAGTTGGCGGCGGTGAACTCCTGGCCCGGCGGTTGCACGTCCCCAGCGGGAACCATGACCTCTTCCCACGTCACGTCCTCGGCCTTGATGACGCGAATCCTGGTGGCGCGTGGATCGCTCATCATTCCTCCTCGCGTAGCCGGAGCCGTTGGGTGGCCCTCCGGCGTTATAGCCGAAGCGCCATTGCGGCTCAAGGGAGCTGCTGTAGTCGCCGCCGCGCTAGCGCCCCGACGAGCCGCCTCGCGGCTCGCCGCCGCCCTCGCCTCGCGTCGGGTACAGTAGGCAAGCGACGACTGCATCTCGTTGTAGAACGCAACACGATGCAGTCGCCGCAGCGGAAGTACCGGGGAGGTCATCGTGAAGGGTCTAGCCGGTAAGAGCGTGCTTGTCACGGGCGGGTCGTCCGGCATTGGCGAGGCCTGCGCCCGGCGCATGGCCGCCGAGGGCTGCCGCGTGATGGTGGCGGGCCGCGACGCCGCCAAGACACGGGCCGTGGCCAAGAGTCTGTTGCCCGCCGGCCGCCATGCCTACGTGACCGGTGATGTGCGCGACGTGGGCGACTGCCGTTCGCTGGTAACCGCCACGCTGGAGCGCTTCGGCGAGCTTGACGTTCTCGTGCACTGCGCCGGGATATGGGACGAACGGCCCACGCTGGCGGTCTCCGAGGACGACTGGGATATGGTGGTAGACACATGCCTCAAGGGCGCCTTCTTCACGATGCAGGCCGCGCTGTCCCCCATGATCGAAGGCGGGGGAGGCGTCATCGTCGTGATCGCGAGCGATTCTGGGCACCACGGGGAGCCCGGCGCGGCGGCGTATGCCGCGGCCAAGGCCGGGCTCATCAACGTGGTGCGCACCTGGCCCACGATCATGGACCCGAGAACGTGCGCGTGGTCGCCGTCTCGCCGGGCGTTGTGCAGACACCAATGTTGAGCGCGGCCATCGCCGCCGCTCGCGACCCGCGGGCCTACGCCGCCGTGCAGGCCGACGGCTACCCGCTGGGGCGCGTGGGCCGGCCCGAAGAAGTCGCCGCGGTGGTGGCCTTCGTGGCCAGCGACGAGAGCAGTTTCGTCTCCGGTGCCTCCTGGCTCGTTGATGGCGGATTCTGTGCCTGAGGTTGCCCCCTCCGTGCCTGAGGCTGCCCCCCGTGTGCCCGGGCCCGCTCCCGCCGCCGGCCACTCTCGCCGACGCTCGCTGCTCGCCGACGGGGCACTCCTCTCGGTAGCTGCCGTGTGGGGCCTCAACTTCGTCGTCATCAAGCATGCCATCGGCAGCGCGGCGCCACTCACGTTCCTCATGCTCGAGCATGTGACGGCGACGATCATGCTGATCGCCATCATGCCGCGCAGCATTGTGGGCGCCACGCGCCGCGAGTGGCGCTACGGGGCAGTGCTCGGCGTTTGCCTTTTCGCCGTCGGCGTGTCGCAGGTGCTGGGCCTGAAGTACACATCTCCCGCCAAGACGGCGTTCATCACCGGGCTCTACGTCGCCATCGTGCCGCTTCTGATGTGGGTCATCGCCCGCAGAGCCCCGGCTTGGCGCAGATAGTTGGTGCAGGCGTGGCCGTTGTTGGCCTCGGCGTCCTGAGCCTGAGGGGCAACTTCACGCTGGGCCTGGGAGACACTCTGAACGTTGCCGCGGCGCTCTCACTGGCCTGCCAGATCATCGCCACCGGCCTCTTTGCCCCCAAGGTGAAGCCGGCGACGCTGGCCGTCACGCAGATCGCTGTCGCGGCTGCTCTCTATGTGATCGTCACCCCGCTCACCGGGCACATCTCCCTGGATCTGCCCTGGCAGGTTTGGGCGGCCGTGGCCTGGACGGCGGCCATGGGTACAGTGTACGGGTTCGTGGTGCAGGCGTCGGCGCAGCGCTACACCAGCGCGTCGCACGCGGCCGTGATCCTCTGCCTCAGGGGGTATTTGCCGCGGCGATCGGTGTGATGGTAGGTCTCGACGTCATCACCTGGCGGTTGCTCGGCGGAGCGGGGCTCATTCTCACCGGCATCTTGATCGTTGAGCTAGTGCCCGGGGCGCGGCTTGCGCGTCAATGCCGGCGGTGCAGGGCCTGCCTCCGGCGCGGCTCCGGCCGCCGCCATGCGCGAGATCAACTGAGGCCTCGCGATGTCGACGCCTGCCACCATGACTCACAGCTTGGCGCGCAGGGCGTTGCTGGCCGATCTGCTGCTGTTCTCGGTGGCCGTAGTGTGGGGCTTCAACTTCACGGTCATCAAAGACGCCATCGGCCGTATGGACCCCATGCTCTACATCATGCTGCGCTACTTCGCGGCTCTCGCCATCTTCGTGATCGTGATGCCCGGGGCGCTCACCAAGGCACGCCGCTCAGACTGGCGGATGGGAGCCGTGCTGGGCGTGTTCTACCTCACGGCGCTGATCGTGCAGACCCGTCGGTCTGCAGCACACGACGCCCGGCAAGAGCAGCTTGGTCACAAAGCAGGCGGTCTTGAAATAAATCTCCGGCAGCGGGTCAATCACCGGGCCACGCGAATCAGCCCCGTGCCTTGCAAGTCCAATCCCATCCGGTTCAAAATTCTCACCGACAGCCTTTCTTCGTCCGACGTCGCCACCTGTAGCGTCCAATAGCTGAAATCGTAGATGACGAATGAAATGAGGACGAAATGACCAGCCCGTTCGATAAACCGAGTCCGAGTCCGAGCCGCTTGTTCAGGCGTTCCCACAAAAGCCGCTGGAGGTCGTCCGCCTTGTATCTGTAATAAACGTCCGCCTTGTGATGCAGCAATAATCCAACGGACTTGAACACGCTCAATAAAATGACAAAAACCAGAAACGGCGGCAGCAGCCAAATCACGATCGGA
>CAWKEZ010000015.1:0-32553 GCA_963848545.1 uncultured Thermoleophilia bacterium | reverse complement strand
GGGCGCTGCGCAGCTCTGTGTACCCCATCGACCAGCAGGCGAAGTTGTCGCAGACCAGGATGATGTGACGCCCCACCGGGCGGCGAAACAGCATGTTCCCGAAGGTCGCGAGGCCGTCGAGCTCCTCCACGCTCACTCTCAAGTAGGCGCCGAGATCGGCGAGCGTGTCGTCGGAGAGCCAGCGGCGGTGCCGCTGCATCACACGCATCGCCGTGGCCGCCGCCGCGCCGGTCCGGGTAGTGTCCAAGGATCTCGTCGAGATCACGCAGCTCTCCTTCGCCGAGGCTCATCGCCGTGTGTCTCCCCAACCGCTCATCGGTCCACGTCGCCCATTACGAAGTCGATGCTGCCGAGGATGGTCACAGATCGGCGATCTCGTAGCCCGTGGCCAGCAGCGGCAGCACCTGGAGGTGAGGAAACGAGGGTGTGCGGATGCTTCGTGCGGTAGGCGCAGTTCTGCCCGTCGCTGATGGCGTAATAGCTGTACTGCCCCTTGGTGCCCTCGGTGTAGACGCAGGCCTCGCCGGGCGGCACCACCGGCCCCAGCTTACACCGAGGAAGTGCGTGATGAGCGTCTCGATGTGGTGCATGGTGCCGGGCTCCTTGGCCGGGGGTGTGGCCAAGGGATGGGGCGACTTGTACGGGCCGGCGGGCATGGCGTCCAGGCACTGGCGGATGATCCGCAGGCTCTGGCGCATCTCCTCCACGCGCACCGCGACACGGTCGAAGCAGTCGCCGGTAGTGCCCACCGGCACATCGAAGTCGAACCAGTCGTAGTGGCTGTAAGGGCGCTGCTTACGCCAATCCCAAGGTACGCCGGCGGCGCGCAGGTCGGGCCCGGTCACGCCCCACTCCACGTGCGTCCGCGGCGCTAATGGCACCCACCCCGACCGTGCGCGCTCTGAGGATGCGACTGTCGCATCACCAGGCGGTCGTACTCGTAGAGCCGCGCGGGCAGGTAGTCGACGTAGTCGCGGAGGAGCTGCTCCCAGCCGGCGGGCAGGTCCTCGCGCGACGCCGCCGATGCGGAACCAGTTCGGGTGCATGCGCGCCCCGCAGATCGCCCCCACGACGTCGAAGATGCGCTCGCGGTCGTCGAACATGTAGAAGACCGGCGAGATCGCGCCGACGTCTTGCGCGAAGGTGCCGTAGAAGCACGAGGTGGCTCGCGATGCGATAGAACTCGCGAGAGCATCACGCGGATCACCTGGGCGCGCTCGGGGACCTCGACCCCGCACAGCTTCTCCACGGCAAGCACCCACGGGAGGTTGTTGGTCACGCCGCCCAGATAGTCTATGCGGTCGGTGTACGGGATGAACGTGTGCCAGGTCTGCCGCTCGGCCATCTTCTCGGCGCCGCGGTGGTGGAAGCCGATGTCGGGCGGCACGAGTCACGATCTCTTCGTCGCGCAGACCGACGACCACGCGAAACAGGCCGTGGGTGGCGGGATGTTGCGGCCCGATATTGAGGAACATGAAGTCCGGTCCTTCGCTGGGCGGTCAGCCCCACTCCTCGGGCTGAACGTCAGCTCCTCCTGCCAGTCGGCGAGCCTGTCGTCGGGCAGCCCGAACGGCTCCATCTCGGTCGCGCGCGCGAGGTGCTCCTTGCGCAGCGGATGGCCCTGCCAGGTGGCCGGCATCAGGATCCGCGCAGGTGGGGATGGCCGGCGAAGCTGACGCCGAACATGTCCCACAGCTCGCGCTCGTACCAGTTCGCGGCCGGCCAGAGATCGGTGACGGTGCGCGATGCTGGGGGGCTCGCCGCGCAGCGCGACCTTGAGGCGCACGTCGGCGTTGCGACTCGAACGAGAGCAGGTGGTAGACGACGGTGAACTCGCGCTCTGGCTGGCCCTCGCGTCTGATGCGCAGTCGCGCTCGTCGATGCCGCCCAGATCGTAGAGGGCAGCGGTACGGCTCGCGGGCCTCCGTCTTGAGGTACCGCAGCACCTCGCCGAGGTGCTCCTCCGGCGCCCACACCGTCGGGATGCCGTCGGCCGTCGGCTGCGCCTGCAGCGGGATCGCCGCGAAAGCGCGCCTGCAGTTCGGCGCAGAATCCCGGACGGCGCTGAGTCTGAGGCGTCCACACACCTCGTCCTGGAGGGCGAGCTTGTCGGTGGCCGCCCGCGCCGGCCGCCTATGTCGCGCAGCGAGATGTCCGTCGGCTTGTGCACATCCTGGCCGCCGATCGTCCAGCTCAGCGGACGCCGCTCCGTCTGCACCTGCGCCTTCGAGCAGCAGCAGACCCTCCATGAGCGCCATCGGGCCGGAGGGCAGCCCGGCACGTACACGTCCACCGGCAGGAAGCTGTCGACCCCCTGCACGACGCTGTACACGTCGTACATGCCGCCGGAGTTGGCGCAGGAGCCCATCGAGATGACCCAGCGCGGCTCCATCATCTGCTCGTAGAGCCGCCAGCACCGGGCGCCATCTTGATGAAGACGGTGCCGGCCACGATCATCACGTCCGCCTCGCGCGGCGAGCTGCGTATCACCTCGGCGCCGAAGCGCGCGATATCGTACCGGCGGTCAGGCTGGTGGCCATCTCGACGAAGCAGCAGGAGAGCCCGAAGTCGAACGGCCAGATCGAGTTCTTGCGTCCCCAGGCCACGAGCTGATCGAGGCTGGCGGTGATCGCGGGCTGCGCCTCGGCGCGCAGTGCCTCGCGCTCGACGATGGCCTGCAGTGCCTGCGCCGTACGGGACGGTCCGGCTCCCCTCCGTGGGCTCATGGCTGCTCCTCGCGTGGCGCTCGCGCCGCGGCTGCTGCGCGCCTCACTTGCGGTTCTCCCGCTGGAGCCGGCGACGGTGACCGGCCGGCCCCCAGTCGAGACTACCCACTTTCCAGAGATACGCGAGGCCGGCGAGCAGCAGGCCCACGAAGACGGCGATCTCGCTGTAGCCGGTCCAGCCCAGGCGCCGCGCCTGTACCGCCCAGGCGAAGATGAACACCGCCTCCAGGTCGAACACCACGAAGAAGATGGCCACCTGGTAGAACTCCACCGAGAGCCGTTGTGGCAACGGGCCGGCCGGGTCGATGCCCGACTCGTAGGGAACGTCGGTCTTCTGTTCGACGTGGTGCGGACCGAGGAGGTAGGAGACCACGAGTATGGCCGCCGCGATGATGAAGACCAGAGCTGCGTACACGACCGCCGGCCAGAGCACCACAGATGCGGCAGAAGCAGTCAACTTGCCCCCCAGTACCACGCGTTACGACCCCGGTAGCGGTTTAGCGGTTCCCAGTCGCGCGGGGGTTTGAAACACGGCTCGCCGCAGAAGGCGTTTCGGCCGTTACAGGCTCGGGGAACAGTTGGCTTGTCTACGGGGTAGGTAGGACTTTGGGGGGTCCGGGTGGTGTGGGTCTCAGTCGGGTGGAGCTTGGCGGCGCGCACGGGCGGCCGGGGGCCGGTTGGCCCGCCATGAGCAGGCGTTTCCCGCGCACCACACTCTCTGCCGCCACTCTCGCTTTGGTGGTTTCGGCGCTGTCGGTTGCGGCGCTGGTGACCTGGGCACCGCCGGCCGCCGCCACGGTGTCCCCCTCTCCGGCGGCTTCGCCGGCCGCTTCGCCTACGGCAGTGGGCCCTTCAGCCGCGGCCAACCTCTCGTCGGTCATCCCTGGCCCGGGGTCAGATATCTACGCCCAGAACTGCTCCGGCTGTCACGGGCCGCGGGGCGCGGGCTTCGTTGGACCCTCGCAGCAGGCTGACGGCTCCCCGAGTATCGTAGCCGACATGGTCACGCGGGGCGGCATCTTCATGCCGGCCTTCAACCACGCCCTCACGCCCGCGCAGATCCAGCTGGTGGCCAACTACGTCGCCCACCAGATCGCCGATCCGGCGACCCATGCGGCCCGCATCGCCGACGGTGGCCAGCTCTTTCGCCTCTACTGCTCCGGGTGCCACATGACGACGGGTCGCGGTGGCGCCATGGCCGAGGGGCGCAACTCAGCGGATATCGCCAGCTACCCGGCGGGCGAGGCCATCGCCGCCATGATCTACGGTCGCAGCAATATGCCCGTTTTCGCCGGCACCACCTTCAACGTGACCCAGCAGATGGCCGTGGCTCTGTATGTGCAAGCGGCCATCGAGCGGCCGCCCTCGCCGGGCGGTGCTGGGCTCGGCTACCTGGGCCCCGTCTCGGAGGGCGCGGTGGCGGCTCTGGGCCTGGTCGCACTCCTGCTGACCAGTGTGTGGCTCGCCTGGCCGTCGCGAAAGGTGCGCTCGTGAGCGCGCCCGAGAACGGCACCTTCCGACCTGTCGCCGGCGACCCGCAAGGCGCAGAGCAGGCGCACGATGTCGGCGCCGGCGGCCACCTCGAACTGCGGCCCGGCTGGCCTGCGGCGGCCGGGCTCGTGGCGACCGTCGCGGGCGCTGTGGGATTCGCGGTGGCGTTCATACTCAACGCCGATACGGCCTGGACTGGCGGCTGCCTCGCGGCTGCGCTGGTCGGTATCGGGGTGGCCTTGGCGTACTGGGGTCGCGACCTCGCCGGCGACGAGGTCGCCACGGATGCCTACCCTGTGCCTCCGGACGACCTGGAGGAGCAAGCGGCCCTGGCCGACGACGTGCACGACGACGTCAGGGTGGTCACTCGCCGGCGTTTCCTCGCCGCTCTGCTGGTTGGCGGCTTGACGGTCTTCGGCCTCAGCCAGGTGGTGCTCGCCGGGGCCCTGGGGCCGCGGCCGCGTCGCAGGCTGTTCACCACGGGCTGGCGGCCCGGCACCCGCCTGGTGACCATCGATGGCACCCCGGTGAAGACCGATGCGTTGGCCGGGGGTGGCCTGCTCGTGGCGTTCCCGGAGGGCATGGTGCAAGCCGCCGCGTCGCAAGTGACGTTGCTCCGTCCGCCCACCGGCCAGTTGCAGCCAGTTCCCGGGCGCGAGACGTGGAGCCCTCAAGGCTTCGTGGCCTACTCGCGCGTGTGCACGCACCTCGGCTGCGCTGTCTCGCAGTACGAGCACGAGGCAGAGCTTCTCGTGTGCCCGTGCCATCAGTCGGCCTTCGACGTGCTGCACGGCGCGCGGCCGGTGGCCGGCCCGGCGGGTCGGCCTCTGCCGCAGTTGCCGCTGGGCGTCGACGCCCAGGGGTACCTGGTGGCGCAGAGCGACTTTCACGAGTCCGTCGGTCCCGGCTTCTGGAACGCCACATGAACGAGCCGTCGCGCGTCACCGGTCTGGCCAAGGCGTTCGGCGTGCGGCGCTCTCCCGCCCGGCTTGTGGCGCGCTGGCTGGGCAGAAACCTCGGCGGCAGCCGACTGCTGCGCAAAGAGCTGCGCCACATCTTCCCCGACAACTGGTCGTTCTTCCTGGGCGAGACGGCGCTCTACTCGTTCCTGGTGCTGGTGGTCACGGGTATCTTCATGGTGCTGTTCTTTCATGCCTCTGGCGCGGAGGTGATCTATCACGGTTCTTACCGGCCCCTGGTGGGCGTGCGCATGTCCGACGCCTACAGCTCCACCATCAATCTGAGCTTGCAGGTGCGCGGGGGCCTGCTGGTGCGCCAGGTGCACCACTGGGCGGCGCTCGTGTTCATCGCCGCCATCACCATCCACATGCTGCGCATGTTCTTCACGGGGGCATATCGGCGACCGCGGCGTATCAATTGGCTGATCGGCCTCACGTTGCTGCTCACATCGGCCCTGAACGGGCTCTTGGGCTACTCACTACCGGACGATCTGCTCTCGGGCACCGGGCTGCGCATCGCCTACAGCATCACCGAGTCGATCCCCTTCCTGGGCCCGTATCTGGCCTCGCTCATGTTCGGCGGGCAGTTTCCGTCCACCGGTCTCATCGCCCGCATCTACCCCGTGCACATCTTCGTGCTGCCGGCGGCTATCGCCAGCCTGCTGGGCCTCCACTTGGGCATTCTTTGGCTGCAGCGGCACAGCGAATACGCGGGCCCGGGCCGCGACGATCGCACCATCGCGGGCACGCCGCTGGTGCCGGCCTACGCGCTGCGCACGGGCGGCTATTTCTTCCTCTGCGCGGGGGTGCTGACGGCGCTCGGCGCCTTCGCCCAAGTGAACCCGGTATGGCTCTACGGCCCCTACCAGGCCTGGAACTCAACCACCGCCGCACAGCCCGACTGGTACATGGGGTGGCTCGAGGGCGCCGTGCGCCTGTTCCCGGCCTGGAACATCCGCCTGGGATGGTTCTTGCTGCCTGGCGTGTTCTGGCCCGCCGTGGTGCTCCCGGGTCTCATCTTCGGCGCGCTGTACCTGTGGCCCTGGCTCGACGCATTCGTCACCCGCGACGCGGCCTTTCACAACGTGCTCGAGCTGCCGCGCGAGCGGCCCTGGCGCACGGCCGTGGGCGCCGGCTTTATCACGTTCCTCGCGGTGCTTCTTGTGGCGGGCGGCAACGACGTGTTCGCCGTGCTGCTCGGCATGAGGCAGCCGGTGTTGCTGCGCCTGCTGCAGGTGCTGGTGATCGTGGCGCCCCCGGGCGTGGCGCTCATCACGCTGGCGGTGTGTCGCCGCCGCCGCAGGAGTGCGTCGCTCTCGTGGGGAGCGGCGGTGCGTCGCGCGGATTAGACACCGCAGGCGATCTAAGGAGTGGGGCGCCGCAGGTGCACCACTCACTAGGGCAGCCGGTCCAGCAGCATCGCGACGATGATCACCGCCAGGTAGGGCCCGGAGAACTTGAAGAAGACCCAGGCCGCGCTGCGCGACTCGCGCGCGTAGAGCCGCAGCACGAAGTACCAGGCGGCGAGCCCCGCGAGCACCGTGACCACCAGATAGGGCACACCGTAGAGGCCGGCCCAGAACGGCACCAGGGTGAGCAACGTGAGCACTGCGACGGCGACCACGATCTGGCGCCGCGCCGCGCGCGCGCCGTAGCTCACGGCGGGAGAGGGGATGCCGGAGGCCCGGTAGTCGTCCTCGTGGGCCAGCGCCAGAGCCCAGGAATGCGACGGCGACCACACGCGCTATGAACGCGCAGAGATACAGGATGGTGGCCGTCCAGGGCGCCCCGGCGGCGGCCCAGCCGATCAATGGGGGAAATACGCCGGCGAGGCTTCCGGGGATGGCGCTGAGCGGCGTGCGCGGCTTGAGCACGAGCGTATAGACGAGTGCGTAGTAGACGGCGCCGCAGAGGGCGAGCAGCGCCGGCACGATGCCGGAGCTGGCCCAGAGGGTGCCGGCGCCCGCGGCGGTAGCGGCGAGGCCCACGGCGAGCGCGCGCCGCGGAGCCAGGCTTCCGGTGGCCGTGGGCCGTAGCCGGGTGCGCCTCATGCGGCTATCGGGCTCGCGCTCCAGGACGTTGTTGAGAATGGCGGCACCGGCGACTGTGAGCCCCGTGGCGGCGAGGACGACGACGATCAGGGCGGGGCGGGGATGCCCAGCCAGAAGCATGGCCGCCAGGACGGTCAGGAGAAACAGGGCGACGACGCGCGGCTGGGCGGCCTTGACGTAGTTCACGCCCCTATTGTGCCGCATCTCGGCGATGGTGTGGCGGCGATGTGCTCGTGTTCTCACAGGATTCTCACGGCGCTCTCACAAGGGTCTCCCAAACTGAGTTGCTACGGTTTCGCCGGAGATGGCACTACGACCCGGAGGGATGATGAGAACCCTTCTTGCGAGCGCGCTCGCGGTAGCCGCCGGTGTCGCGCTGCTGGAGGTAGCGGTATTCGTCTTGATGAACCGCGCCCTCCCGCTCTGGGCGGCTCTTGCCGCGCCCCTCGTGCTGGGGCTGGTCACGCTTATGATAAGCGGGCGTCGCAGGGCCTTGCGACGGCAGAGAGCACGCCGGCTGCGCTCGGCCGCGGGCTCGGCTAGACGAAGCGCGGCTTAGAGGGCGCGGCCGGAGGGCACGCGACTAGACCCCGCAGGCGATCTAACGAGTGGGGCGCCGCAGGTGCACCGCTCACTAGACGTGGCAGAGGAAGAGGCGAAGAGGCCCACGTCACCGACCACTCGCCGCGCAGGTCGGCGTTCTGTAGACTGCGCCCAACCATGCTGCGTCTGCGCAAACCGCCGCGCCGTAAGGCGCACATCATCTGGCTGGTCGTGGCCGCCGCGATCGCGCTGGTGTTCACGCACGGCGTCGCCGTTCCCCTGTTTCTCTGCCTCTACCTCGTCGTGTGGCTGCTCGGCTACGGGGTCCTGGCGCGCCTGTACCGATAGGGCGAGAGGACGGGCGTGCACGCCGCCGGAGCGGCGAGGCACGCCCGTCCCGAAGCCCTGAGGAACTGGGCCGCCGCCGTCCTCTACGCGGCCTGTAGACGACTCAGGATGTCGAGCATGGCCGGTGAGATGTCGGTGTGGTGGTGGACGATCCTCCAGCCGCCGGGTTCGCGGCGATAGATGTTCGTAACGCGCTGCGCGATGTCCACCCGCTCGCCGGCCAGTTCGGCCTGCCCCCTTTCGATGCCCAGCTCATAGGCCAGGTCGCCGGAGGTCTGGATGAACTGGTCTGTGAC
The DNA here is from genome assembly GCA_963848545.1 of uncultured Thermoleophilia bacterium. Taxonomy (GTDB): domain Bacteria; phylum Actinomycetota; class Thermoleophilia; order UBA2241; family UBA2241; genus CAIXSE01. The sequence continues at coordinate 24,139 of CAWKEZ010000015.1, read as the reverse complement.
TTCGGCCCGGCCTCCCGACGCGAGCCGGCCCACCTGCTCGAATGATCCCCGCACTTCGTCCCAGCCGGTCTGCCGGCCGCCGATGGGGTGCATGGTCGTCACGCTCGCGTCGTGCGACCATATCTTCTCCAAGGGCGCGGCATCGCCGGCGAGCATCTTGTTGAGCGCGGCGTAGAACTCGGCCGATGCTTGGCGGACTTCGTCTTCCGATGACATGAGCTGCTCTCCCTCGGTCAGGCAGTCTCTCAGAGGCTGCCGCAGTGTGTACTAGCCATGGCTGCTCTCTGCCCCGAGGGGGCGGCGCTCACGCCGTCATCGTATTAAGTGTTGCGCCGTCGCACACCCTCGGAGGGGTGCGGTCTGGGGCTGGCCCGCTGCGGCGAGTACGCAGTCACCGTCGCCGAAGGCAACGTGTTTGCGACATCACTGTAGTCAACCGCTTTCCGTCGAAGGAGCAGGCAGAGGCCTTCGCCGCCGATCCCTCCCTGAAGGAGGCGATGGACCGCGGCGGTGTGATCAGCGAGCCGCGCCTCACGTGGGCGCAGGAGGGCGAGGCCGTCGATTACGTGGCCAAAGCTGCGTAAGACGGCGGGGGATTCGGCCGGCGGGACCGGCGGCTCCGCCCCCTCCCGCCGGCCGAATTGCGTCTCGGTGTGGCGTTGCGCTCAGGCGAGGCTGCGCCTCGCGCCGGCTGGCGACCTGCCGACGTGTCGGCCTCCGCCGGCCTGGGTACTACCGGGGCGAGATGTCGCCCTCCGAGCCACCCGCAGCACCCGCCGGCAGCGAACGGCCCGCTACTCAGCCGGACGCGGCTGGGCCCGTGGCGGTGCGTCCGGCCGGCGCCGGCGACGAAGGCCGGGCCTGCCCAGACCGGCCGGTCGTCCTCGCCGTCCGTCAGCTTCACCAAAGACTTCGGCAAGCTGCGCGCCGTATGGGACCACCTCGACCTGGAGGTGTGCAAGGGCGACGTGTTCGGCTTTCTCGGGCCGAACGGCGCCGGCAAGACCACCACCATCCGCATGATCTTCGGGCTCATCTTCCCGACCAGCGGGTACGTAAACGTGCTGGGCCGCCGCGTGCCCGGCGAGCGCGTCAAAGCGCTACAGCACCTCGGGGGCTTCGTGGAGGTGCCGGGCTTCTACGCGAACCTCACGGCACGCCGGAACCTGCGCCTCATCGGCTCGGCCGGCGGCGAGGCGAGCGAGGACCGCATCAGCGAGGTGCTCAACATCGTGGGGCTGCTGGCTCGTGGCGACAGCAAGGTCGGCGGCTATTCACACGGCATGAAGCAGCGTCTCGGCATCGCCAATGCGCTGGCCACAAGCCCGAGGTCATCATCCTCGACGAACCCACCAGCGGCCTCGACCCTCAGGGCATGAAGGACGTGCGCGAGCTGGTGCGGGAGCTGGGCAAGGGCGGCACCACCGTGTTCCTCAGCTCACACCTGCTCCACGAGGTAGAGCAAGTGTGCAACCGCGCCGTGATCATCAACAAGGGACGCACCGTGATCGAGGGACCAGTTTCGGCGCTGCGACCGCGGGAGGACGCGGTGAAGGTGATGACCGCCGATCAGCAGCGCGCCGCCGAGACGGCCCGCGCCCTCTTCGGGGCGCAGGCCGTGAGCTGGGACGAAGACTACCTCGTGGTGCGGAGCGGCGAGGACGGCGTGTCTGAGCTCGTGGCGCGCCTGGTTGCCGCCGACGTCAAGGTGCGCGCCGTGGTGCCGGCCGTGGAGCAGGGCCTGGAGGACTTCCTCGAGCTCACGCAGAGCTCCGACGTTGACCCGCAGGCGCATCGCCGGCCGGCACGATCCACGTAGGCGCCCATGCGCAGCCTGGGGCACGAGTTCGTCAAGATCCTCTTCCAGCGGCGGACATACGTGGGCTGGGCCTCCCTGCTCGCCGTGCCGCTGCTGATCGTGCTGGCGCTCGCCCTCACCAACGCCAAGCCGGCCTCCGGGCAGGGGCCACCCTTCTTCGCGGCGATCACCAACAACGGCATCTTCGTGCCCCTGGCGGCGATCGGCGCGCTCTCGTTTTTCTTGTTTCCCCTGGTCGCCGCGATGGCGGGCGCCTACCCGCTCGCCGGAGAGGCCGAGACCGGCACCATGAAGACCTGGATGAGCCGGCCGGTGGGACGCGCCAGCGTGCTGTTCTCCAAGTGGGGCGTCGCCATCTTGTTCGTGATCGTCGGCATGGTGCTCGTGGGGGTCGGTGGCTTGGTGGCCGGGTGGCTGGTCTTCGGCGCGCACCCGCTCGCCACGCTCTCGGGCACCACCGTCAGCATCGCCGCCGGGCTCTGGCGCATCGTGCTGGTCAACCTGCTCGTCCTGGCGGCGCTGCTCTGCATGATCTCGCTGGCGCTGCTGATGTCTACGCTGACCAACTCGAGCCTCACGGCGGCGATCGGCGCCATGGTGGTGTTCGTCGTGCTCACCATCCTCAACGGCCTCAGCTACTTCGACTTCATGAAGCCCTACACGTTCACGAGCTACGACCTGGCCTTCGCCAACTTCTTCCGCGATCCGATCGTCTGGGCGCCGATCCGTAACGCACTGCTCACCTACGGCGCCACCGTGGCGGGTCTGCTGGTCGTGGCCTGGCTGATCTTCCGGCGCAAGGACATCCTCACGTGACGGGGCTGCGCCTGGAGCTGATCAAGGTGCTGCACCAGCGGCGCACGTACCTCGGCTGGCTGGGCCTCGTGCTGGTGCCACTCGCGGTGATCGCCGCTGGGGCGTTGCAGAAGCCGCGCCCGCCGGCTCCGGGCGAGCCCCCTTCGTGGCGCATATCGGCCAGAACGGACTGCTCGTGATGTTGGTGACGCTGATCGCCCTGGCGTCGTTTCTGCTGCCGATCATCGCCGCCATGGGCGGCGCCTCGTCGGTGGCCAGTGAGGCGGAGGCCGGCACGCTCAAGACCTGGCTCTCGCGCCCGGTGAGTCGCACCGCCGTGCTGCTCACCAAGTGGGCGGTGGCCGTGCTGTACGCCTTGGCCGGGGCGGCGCTGGTGGCCGTGGTGGCGCTGGCGGTGGGCGCGGTGGCCTTCGGCGTGCACCCCGTCGTCACCCTCTCGGGGACCACCTTGAACGCGCCGCAAGCGTTGCTGCTGATCTGTGGCGCCTATGTGCTCGTCGTCGCCGGCGCGGTGTGCTCGCTGACAATCGCCCTCTTCATCTCGACGCTTACCGACTCGAGCCTCACAGCCGCGATCATCGCGATCGGCGTGTTCACGGTGCTCACCATCCTCAACGCCTTCAGCGTGTTCGATTTCATGAGCCCGTACACGTACTCGACCTACCGGCTGGTATTCATCAACCTGTTCCGCTACCCAATCGACTGGCAGCCGATCGAGAAGGCCCTTCTGGTCTACGCGGCGACGGTGGCGCTGATGCTGCTCGCCTCGTGGGGCGTGTTCGCTCGCAAGGATGTGCTCACCTAGGACTCCGCCAGGGAGCGGAAGCGCTCTTGACAGGCGCCAGGCGGGTGGCGTGCATGCCGGTGAGCATCACCCACGAGAGCAGGGGAACGGTCATGAGGCGCTGGACAAGGCCGGCATCGACGCCGCTGCCCGTTACCGCCATGGCTATCAGCGCCGCTACCCCGCCCAACGTGAGAGCCACCGACAGCGGATGGAACGAGCGCCAGTGGCGGTCGCCGCGGAAGTGCACCGAGAGCAGCAGCATCGCCGTGATGAGGCAGGCGTAGCCGGTGCTGGCGATGGTGGAGTGAACTTCGCCGGCGACCGTCTCCGCCGCGCCGCGCAGGTCGGTGGGGAAGGCGGCGGCCACGAACGAGGCCACGCCGGCCACCGCGATGAGGGCGACACCGAGGCGCGAGAAGCGTGCTACGCATCCGCACCCACAAGCCCCCCGGTAACGCCACGAGGCTGAGACCCAGCACGACAAACGCCGAGATCTGCAGGTAGTCAAAGCGGCCCACGGCGAGCTCGCTGATGGTGCGCTGCACGGGATTGTACATGGGCCGCAGCGCTTCGGCGGTGGCCACCGCGGCGAAGAAGTAGAGCACGCCCACGACGGCCGCCGCGGCGAGCCCCGCCGTGAGCAGCGCGTGGTGCTTCAGAAAGGAGCGGCCCAGGCCGCGCCGGATGTTGCCGAGGTTTCCCATCGCTACGTCTGGAACATGGTGACACGGGAAGGCTTCGTACAGGAACCCGACCAGGTATGCCGATCATGAAGAGCCTGCTACGACTACGCGATTTTCGCTTGCTGGTCACCGGCGAGGGAGTGTCTCTGCTCGGCGACCAGTTCTACTTCATCGCGCTTCCCTGGCTAGTGCTGCAACTCACCTCAAGTGTAGCGCTGCTGGGGCTGGTACTGGCCCTGCAGGGCGTACCACGGGCGGCGTTCATGCTGGTCGGCGGGGCGGTGACCGATCGGTTCTCCCCGCGCCGCGTGATGATCGGCTCCAACCTGGCCCGCCTGGGGCTCGTCGTACTGCTCGCCGTGCTGGTGCTGAACGGCGCGGCGGGCGTGGTGACGGTGGCCGTCATCGCCCTTGCGTTCGGCGCCGCCGACGGCTTCTTCTTCCCGGCGCAGAGCGCCATTGTGCCGCAGCTCGCCGGCGAGCGGCAGCTCACGGCCGCCAACGCCACCGTGCAGGGTCTTGATCAGGTGGCCCAGTTCATCGGTCCTGTGCTGGCCGGTGCCCTGATCGCCTCCTTCGTGGGGGGCCGCGGGGGGCTCGAGGGTGTGGGCTTTGCCCTCATCGTCGACGCGGCCACGTTTGTCGTCTCACTCGTGCTGCTCGCCTTCATGGAGGTAGACGCCAGGGCGGCGGCGCGTGAGCGCGGCACGCAGACACGCGCCGAGGACGGCAGCGTGTGGGGATCCATCGGCGCCGGCCTCTCGTACATGTGGGCCGATCCCCTCTTGCGCATGCTGCTGGTGCTGATCCTGGCGGTGAACTTCCTCGCCGTAGGGCCGCTGCTGGTGGGCGTGCCGGCGCTGGCCAAGCTGCGCCTCGCCGGTGGCGCCCAGGCGTTCGGCGCCATCATGTCGGCCTTCGGCGGCGGCTCGCTGGCCGGCCTCGCCGTGGCCGGCGCCGCTCGCCGCCCCCCCGCGCGGCTGCTCGGCCACGTGCTGCTGGCCGTCTGCGCGGCGTTTGTCGTGGGCCTGGTGGGCCTCGGCCTCGCCCACTCATTGGTGGGCGCCGTGATCCCCGCCGCCTGCATGGGGTTCGCCGCAGGATACCTGACGGTCTCGTTCTTCGCGTGGATCCAGGCACGCACGCCGCAGCGCCTCATGGGCCGCATGATGAGCCTGATCATCTTCGCCTCGGTCGGCCTCGTGCCGCTCTCGCAGGCGGTCTCCGGGGTAGTGGCCTCGCGGAGCGTCACAGGCCTGCTCGTGGGGGCCGCGGTGCTCCTCAGCCTGGTCGTGGCGCGTGCCTGGTTTGTGCCCTCCCTGAGAGCCATGGGCCTGGAGCTGGGAGGACCGCCGAGCGCTTCAGCGATGCCCGACGGCGACCAGCAGCACCCCCGCGAAGACGAGGGCCGTGCCCAGCCACTGCGGCAGCTGGAACGACTCGTGGAAGATGAGGTAGGCGGCGAAGAGCTGGGCCGAGATGAAGGCCAAGCCCACGCCGACCACGTTGGCGCCGGTGACCGACCAGTACCGCACGATGCCGGCGAAGCTGAGCTGCACGCCGAGCCCGAAGAAGCCGCCGATGATCTGCCAGAAGATGAAGGTGCGCAGCCGGTCGGCATGCCCGGAGGCGGCGAAACAGACGGTGGCACCCACGTTGAAGGCCTGGTTGAGCACCACGATGAGGAGGAGAAAGCCGGCCTGCAGCCCCAGGAAGGCGGCGATCGCGGGTTTGAGCCGGGCAGACAGACTCAGGCGGCGAAGCATCATGGACATCCTCCGGTACGATCGGCTGAGTCGATTGTACGTGCGCCGAACAGTGAGGCGCCGTGATGATGGGGCTCCGGCTGCGGGGCGGCGGCAGTCTGCCGCTGGCATGGTGACGGCGATCCCTGGCTGTACGCGTTCGCCCGCGTGCCGCTGGTCTCGGCGGTGCGCCTCTACGGCCGCTTCCGCGTGGTAGGCGCCGGCAACCTGCCGGCCTGCGGCGCGGCGATCCTGGTCGCCAATCACCCGAGCGACGTTGACCCATCCTGCTGGCCGTCGCGCTGTCCGGCACCCTGCACTTCATGGCCGACGTGGTGCAGTTCCGGCGCGCTTCGTCGGGCCGATCCATTAAGCGCATGGGCGCTTTTCCCATCAACAAGGGGACGCCCGACCCCGCCGCCGTGCGGCGCGCCCTGGAGCTCCTCGCGCAGGGCCAGGTGATCGTCGTGTTCCCGAGGGCGACCTGTACCGCCAGAAGGAGGTGGCGCCGTTCTTCAGCGCGGCGCGGCGCTCGTCGCGGCCAGGAGCGGCGCGCCGGTGATATCCCGCCGCCATCGTCGGCGCCGAGGAGATCTGGGACGGCAGCCGGGTGGATCGACCCTGGGTGGAGCTGCAAGTCGACCCCCGGTGGAGCTTCACGGACTTCCGCTGCGCGGGCGGGACGCCTATGCGCGCATGACCGACGCCCTGCGAGCCGCCGTCGTCGCGCTGCACGACGGCCGCGGGACCTCGCCGCGCTTAGAGCAAGTAGACGACGAACAGCAGGACCGAGCACGAGGCCGCAGACACACACGTGCAGGAAGGCCTCGCGCACCACCACGCGCGGATCGAGGTCCTTCTCGGCTCGCTTGGTCCGGGACGCCGGGACTGCCGTCTGCTCGGCGATCCCGATGAGGCGCTCGGTGTCTCGAACCTGCCGCTGGTCTGGCCGTACAGGAGGCCGTCAAACGCCGATCGCATCACGAGGCGGACTTGGATGCGACCGTGCCGTCGCCGCGCCTGCGGACCAGTGCGAACGCGGCGAGGCCCACGCCGAGCGCACCGACGACGATGCCGATGACGCCTATCGTGCGGGCGCTCGCGACCTGACTCTGAGTCGCGGCCCGGGCGCTGTCGGCGGCGATGCGCGTGGCGAGCTCCGCGTCGGTCGGCACCTTGACCGGGAACTGGACGGCCTGCCGGGTCCTCCACGGTGGCGAACGTCGTCGGCCCGCTCGTGAAGCTCTGGTCGATCTTCTGTGAGCCGATCGAGCCGGTGAAGTGGAATGTGTAATTGCCGGGCACGGTCGGGAAGAGCCAGCCGCGGTAGTCCCCAGGAGTGCCGAGCCCTGTGTCGGGATCGAACGTCGGCGTTAGCGGCAGTTGCACGTTCTGCTGACCGTAGATCACGGTGACCGTGAGCGTGTCGGTCAAACGCGTGTACGGCTTGCCGTTGCTGAGCGTTGCCAGCAGGAGTTGCACGCTGTTCAGCTGCCCCGCGTAGGCCGGCTCGGTGCCCCAGCCCACCGTGAACCTGTAGGCCCCGACGTCCCTGATCGTGTGGGCTGCCGCCGAAGACGCGATGGGCAGGAACAGCGCAAAGGCAAGCGCGACCGCAATGATGAACTTGATGACAATGCGTCTCATCCCGGCTCCCTCCACGTGCGATGGCCACGACCAGCATCGTCATGGCCGGAATCGCGGACTTCCTGCCCGCCGGCCTGGCCCGGCAAACTGTTCGGCGGGCCAGGCCGTGCGCACCACGGACCGCCCCAGAAGCAGCCCCTCATCAGCTGTCAGTTCGCAACCTGCAGGATCAGCGGCACGTCGACTCCTCCGGAGGGCTGCTGGATGAGCACCGTGACGCTCCAGGAGCCGACGATGGAGAGCTCCAGCCCGCTCCCTTGCCAGACGCCGACGGACGCGCGCCGCAGCGACAGGGTCGAAGAGTTCACACTGGGTCTGGCGGGCATCGAGAAGCCCAGGCTCACGCTCGCGACCTCCCCAAGCGGCTTGCCTGTGTCGTAGTCGTCCACAGCTACCGTGTAGTCGTTCGCACCCAAAGTGCCAGGCGAGACGGTGAGCTTGACGCGCACGGTCGTGGCGTAGTCGCTGCCGCTCACCACGGTCTGACGTGCACCGCCAGCGAGGGCGACGTTGGCGGGCGCCAGCCCGCTGAGCACCGCCGTCACGGCGAGCACGGCGAGCACTATCGCTAGCTCGGCGCCCGAGTTGAGAGCGAATCGGCTGGCGGCCCCACCCCCTGCTCTCGCCACGCCAGTGTCTTCCGACTCGCCACTCTCGAGTGCGGGCAGGAAGCGGTAGTGGTTGAGGGCTGAGAACAGGACGAGCACCCCGACGAGGGCGACTTTGACGACGAGCGCCACCCCGAAGCTCGTGTGGAAGAGGTTAGACAGCGGCTGCACATCCGCCAGAGTGCGCAGCACCCCGCTGGCCAGCACGACAACGAGCGTGACGGTGGCGATTCGGGAGAACGTGCGCACGGCCGCGACGCGCTCCCCGCGGCCCTTGCCGCGGATGCCCAGCAGAAGCCAGGCGAGGCCGCCTGTCCACACGCCGACGGCAGTCATGTGGACCCACTGGTCGAGAACGTTGAGCGGCTGCAGCGCCGTCGGCGCGGCGGCGTGCCCGCCTAGCACGTGCACAAGCACCGCCAACGTCGCCGTAGCGCCTACCGTGAGTAGCGACCAGCGGCGGCCCGGCCAGATATCCACGGCCCCGACAGCGAGGGCGCAGAGGACCACTGCTGTAGCAAGGGCCAGCAGAAACAGCCCCTCGCGGGTCACGAACAGGGGCAGCAAGGAGCGCACGCCCACGACCTTGCGCTCCGTCTCGATCATCACGATAACGCCGAGGGCCGCGATGGCGACGGCGGCGCGCAGGAGCCTGAGGCCGCCGTGAGGCAGCTGGGCGCCGAACACCAGGAGCAGGGTCGACGCGGCACCGACGAGCAGCGCCAGCCCGATGTAGAGAAGCCATCGTCCGGTGGCGGCGGCCCATGACAGCCAGGGAGAGGAGTTCAGCAGGCTCACCCTGACCACGCTGCCGGGTCCCGCGGCGGCGCCCACGCCGAAGGCGAAGGCGCCGTACGCCACATGGCCGTCGGTCTCCGACACCGAACGCCAGTTGACGGTGTACACGCCCTTCGGCAATGGCTTCTTGATAGGAACGACGAGTTGTTCAGACTGGCCGGGGACGGCGCGCGCTGCGCCGACGCCGGATGCCGGACGCCCCGCAGAGTCCACCACCTCCACCACCGAGAAGGTCGGGTCCGGCGGCTCGGTGAAGGTGAGCACTATCTGGTTGGGTGAGGTCGGCACCGAGGCGTTGGCGGCGGGCACTGAGGTGCGCAGCAGGGCGTGCGCCCATGCCGGCGGTGCTCCGGCGGCAAGGACGACGGCCCCCAAAAGGACCGCGCCGACGGCGGCGCGCGTCAGCAACCTCCGTAGCGCGACGCTCACGCCTTACAGGAGGTAGACGACGACGAACAGCACGACCCACACCGCGTCCACGAAGTGCCAGTAGTAGGTGGCCGCATCCACCATCCCCATCGTGCCCGACGAGGGCACGGTGGCTCCCAGGCGACGCTCCCTATTGGCGCGCACGAAGAGGAAGATGAGCGCCGCGAGGCCACAGAGAACGTGCAGGCCGTGGAAGCCCGTGAGCGTGTAGAAGGTCGAGCCGAGGAGGCCGCCCGAAAGCCCGAAGCCCATATGCGTGTAGTCCCATATCTGCCCGCCGAGGAACGTGGCGCCCAGGAGTACCGTCAGTACCAGGTACCAGTTGAAGGCGGCCACGCGACGCTTGCGGAAGCTCATCTGCGCGTAGTGAGCGGCGACGCCGCTGAGGAGCAGGATCATCGTGTTGATCGCGGGAAAGACGGGATGCAGCTGGCTGGCCGACGACAGGCTGTTGTTGTGGATGTGCAGGTGCACGTCGGCCATGATGAGCGCCCCGAAGAACACCGCCTCCGAGCCGATGAAGGCGAGCATGCTGGCGCCGAAGAACGTGAAGCGCCGGCCGGTGAGGTCTTCGGTCTGTGGCTGCCGCCAGGGCGCCGTCATCCAGACGGCCAGCATGAGCAGCAGGAACAGCACCCCGAGAACGGTGACCACCAGGGTGGTGAGCAGACCGATGCCCATGATGAGAAGGGCGACCGCCACAAAGAACGGGATGATGGTGGACTGCTCGGGCTCGGCCGCCAACACGGTGCCGGAGTCCCCTCCAGGCGCCGCGAGCGCGGCTGCAGGATTGGGCGGCAGGGCCGCGGTCATAGCCGTCACCGTCGCGCCTGGCCCGGCCGCCGCAGCTCCCGGCTGCGATGCCGCCGCGAGCGCACCCGCGTGCTCGAGGTCCCAGAGCGGGCGCGGGCCGTGTACCGGCGGCAGCCAGCGGAAGTTGCCCGGCGGCGGCGGCGAGCTCGTGGCCCACTCGAGCGTCCAGGCGCCCCAGGGGTTGTCGTTGGCCACTTCGCCGAAGCGCGCACTGTGCACGAGGTTGTAGATGAAGAGGACGAACGACGCCGCCAGGATGAAGCCGCCGATGGATGCCACCAGGTTGAGTGTGCCCCAGCCCATGTTCGGCGAGTAGGTGTAGATGCGGCGCGGCATGCCCAGGAGGCCGAGTGCGTACATCGGCAGGACCATGAGAGGGAGGCCCACGATGCTCAGGAGGAACTGCAGCCTGCCCAGGCGGTCGCTCATGAGGCGGCCCGTGACCTTGGGGAACCAGTAGTAGATGCCGGCGAAGACGGCGAACACGGTGCCGCCGATGAGCACGTTGTGCAGGTGGCCGACGACGAAGTAGCTGGCGTTCGCCTGCCAGTCGAAAGGTACGGACGCCAGCGCGACGCCGCTGACGCCGCCGATAGTGAAGAGCGCGATGAGGCCGCAGACGAACAGCAGCGGTGTCTTGAAGCGCAGCGAGCCTCCCCACATGGTCGCCAGCCAGTTGAAGATCTTCACGCCTGTCGGGATGGCGATCAGCATGCTGGTCCCGGCGATGATGTCGTTGAAGTATGTCGGCAGACCGGTTGTGAACATGTGGTGCCCCCACACCACGAAGCTCAGGCCGAGGATGACGAGGAGGCTGACGATCATCGCCGCCCGCGCGAACAGCTGCTTACGCGCGAAGGTCTGCACCACCTCGCTAACGATGCCGAACGGCGGCAGGATGAGGATGTAGACCTCCGGGTGCCCGAAGAACCAGAAGAGGTGCTGCCACATGATCGGCTCGCCGCCTCTTGTGGCGTTATAGAACACCGTCCCGTACCTGCGGTCGAGGTACAGCATGGCGATCGCCGCCGTCAGGCTGGGAAAGGCGAAGATGATGAGGAACGAGTTGATGTAGGTGGCGATCGAGAACATCGGCATCTGCCACAGGCCCATGCCGGGCGCGCGGAAGCGCAGCATGGTCACGATGAAGTTGATAGCGCCCATGATCGACGAGGCGCCGAGCAGGGCGAGCGAGACGATCCAGAAGTAGAGGCCGCTGTGGGGCGAGTAGGTCATCTCGGTCAGCGGCGCGTAACTGTACCAGCCTGTGTCCAGCGCGCCGCCGAAGGCGAAGCTGCTGTAGAGCAGCAGCCCGGCGAAGAGGAACAGCCAGTAGCTCAGGGCGTTCATGCGCGGGAACGCCATGTCACGGGCGCCGATCTGCAGCGGCACAACGTAGTTGGCGAGCCCGATCATCATCGGCATGGCGAACAGGAAGATCATCGTGGTGCCGTGCATCGAGAAGGCCTGGTCGTACTCTTCCGGCGTCAGCAGGTGCATGCCGGGCTGGATGAGCTGCGCCCTCATCAGCACTGCGAAGGTCGCTCCCACGAGCATGAACGCGAGCCCGGTAGCGATGTAGAGGATGCCGATCTTCTTGTGGTCGGTGGTCGTGAGCCAGGCGCCGAGGCCACGCGGTCGCACCGCGTTCGCCGCCAGGTCGAGGGGCAGGATCGCGTCGCTCACTTGAGCTCCTCCAGATAGGCAACGAGCTCCTGCTGCTGCTGCAGCGGGAGCGGGATCTGGGGCATCTTGCAGCCGGGTTTGACCGCTTGCGGATTCTGCAGCCACCTGAGCAGATTGGCCGGCGTGTTGGCGAGCACGTTGGCGCCGATGCCGCTGCGGCTACCGACGTGCGTGAGGTCCGGGGCGAAGGTGCCGTGCATCGTCGTCCCGCGCACGGTGTGGCAGCCGCCGCAGGCGATCGTCGGCATGAGCTGCGCGCCGGCCACGGCCGCTGCGCCTGTTGGCTGCGCCGCAGGCTGCTCCTGGTGGGCGAGCCAGGCCGCATACTCGGCGGGCGAGACGACTTTCATCACGAAGTCCATGTGCGCGTGCTGGACCCCGCAGTACTCGGCGCACTCGCCCACGTAGGTGCCCGGAACGAGGGGCGTGAACACGGTGTGATTGACGCGCCCCGGGATGATCTGGACCTTGCCACCCATCTGCGGCACCCAGAACGAGTGGATCACGTCGGCCGAGCGCAGGTCGGCGTAGAGCGTCTCGTCGTTCGGGCACCCAGATCTCGTTCGCCGTCTTGAACCCCTGGGGTCCGAAGTCGAACTCCCACCACCACTGGTGCGCCACCACGTCGAAGCGCACCGCTGGCTCGGTGAACGAGAGCTGTTGAGTCGTGTGCAGTGTCAGGAAGAAGAGGACGCCGACGATGACGGCGGGGATCAGCGTCCACACGATCTCGAGACGCAGGTTGCCGGCGGTCTGCGAGGCCCCGAACTCCGGGCGGTGACGGAACTTGATGATGACGACGGCGAGCAGGAGCCACACGGTGAGCAGGACCACACTGAGGATGCCGAAGACCTCGAACGTCAGGGTGCGGATGGCTTGCGCGGCCGAGCCGGCCGGGTTCAGCGCGTTCGGGCGGCTGGCCGCCGTCGCGGCGCCGGCCATGACCAGCATGATCAGCCAAGTCGCGGCGATCAGCAGCGTGAGCACGGTCAGGCGGCCGATGCGGCGTCCGGCGCCGCCGCGCCGGCCCTCGGCGTCGCGCCGACCGTTGTCGCCGTCCTCAGCTCCCACCCCTGACCTCCTCCATCTCCCGGCCCGCTCATCATCGCTCGCGCCGCTGCCCTGCGGCAAGGCAGCGCGTGAACTGCCTCGAAACGGCCTAACCCCGCAGCATTGGGCGCGGGCACCGTACGGAACATCCGCGGATTGACCAGCGGCCGGCGGCCTCGTGGCCCGTGAAGAGCCGGAAGAGTCCACACATCACGTCGCGTTTCTGCCCGCTCGCCTGCGAAGGGCAAACCTGGGCGGCTGCGGCGCGTGGGTCTCTGTCACGCGCCCGCGGACATGGGTAAACACATTGAGTCCGCCCACAAACCAAGGGTGGAGGGCGCCCAAGGGACGGACGGCGCAACGCAGGCCGCGAGAAGGAGGCACAGGTGGAGGCGCGCTGGATCGCGTTCGGCGAGATCGAGGTTGCCGGCGAGCGCTACCGGCACGACGTCGTGATCGAGGCCGGCAAGGTCAGAAAGCGCTCGAAGAAGCCATCGAAGGCTCACCGCGAGCGCTTCGGCCACACGCCGCTCTCGGCCGAGGAGAACATCCCCTGGCGGGGGAGGCGCCTGATCGTCGGCACCGGGGCGGAGGGCAGCCTGCCGATCATGCCCGATGTCTGGGCGGAGGCCGAGCGCCGCGGGATCGAGATCGTCGCGCAGCCGACGCCGGAAGTACTGCGCCTGCTGCGGCACGTTGACGCAAGGGACGTCAACGCCATCCTTCACGTTACTTGCTAGGGCGTGCCACGTCTTTTGGGGCGCGGATGCTGCTTGCTTACACGTGCACGTCGCGCCGCTCGAAGAGCACGAGCGCGGCCACCAGCAGCGCCGCAGACGCGCCGAGCAGTACCGCCAGGTTCTGGGCCTGTACGGCCTGGCCGAGCGGAGACGCGCCGCCTGAGTAGTGAAACAGCGAGAGCACGCGAAACGGCCGTGCGCCGGCGCTCATGCCGGCCAGGGTGTTGAGCAGGTACATGGCGACGCCCACAGTGGCACCGGCGGCGATGCCCGCCTGGCGGCGCCCCGTGGCGCCCCCTACGGCAAAGGTGACGCTGCCGACCGCGAGGCCGAGCAGGGTCAGCAGCAGTAGCGCCTGCGCGAGCTTGCCGGCGCCGATGTGCGTGCCGGCGATCGTGGTCGCGATGAACAGCGCGAGCCAGAATCCCAAGCCCAGCGCCGCGACCGCGATGAGCATGGCCGCATACTTGTGCAACACCAGTCGGCGGCGGCTGACGGGATGGGCCAGCAGCAGGCTGAGCGTGCCGTCTTCTTCTTCGCCCGCGAGGGCGCGGGCGGCCACCGACACCGCGAAGCCGATGAACGCGATGGGCGCGAGCCACGAGAGCAGCTCGACGTTCACGAAGCCGACGGGGGACGAGAAGTCGCTGTTTGGCCCGAGGAACGCGGCGCGCACGGCCAGCGGCAGGCTGTGGATGTAGCCCTGGAGCTGGCTCGCACTATGCCGTATGGCGGGGTAGATCGACATCAGCAGCGCGACGTAGAAGGCCACGCCAACCACCCATAGAGCGAGGGGGCGCGCTTGGTCGCGCAGGCTCTTGAGGAAGGCGTTACGCAACATCGTGGTCACCCTTCTCGGCGTAGAAGGTCATGAACACATCCTCCAGGTCTGGCTCGCGGCTCGTGAGGTTGAGCACCTCGAACTCGGCAAGCTTCTTGATCGCCGGGTCGAGCGAGCCGGTGACGGTGAGGCGAAGGGCGGCGGTGCCCTTGCCGTTGACCGAGACGTTGCTCACGCCGGGCACTCCCTCGAACGCCGCCGCCGGCACGGGCTGAGCGAACACCACCTCAACCTCGCGCACGGCGCGACCGGTGAGGGCGGCCACGTCCTCCAAAGCCACCAGCTCGCCCTCGCGGATGAAGGCGACGCGGTCGCAGACACGCTGCACCTCGGGCAGCACATGTGATGAGAGAAAGACGGTCTGTCCCGCCTCGCGCGCCTCGTCGACCAGACGGTAGAACTCGTGCTGCACGAGCGGGTCGAGGCCCGCTGTGGGCTCGTCGAGGATGAGCAGTTCGGGGCGGTGCATGAAGGCCTGGATGAGGCCGAGCTTGCGCTTGTTGCCGCTCGAGAGGTCGGCCACCCTGCGCGCCAGGTCGCAGTCGAGCCGCTCGGCGAGCTCGCCCACGTAGGCCCACTCGATGCCGCCGCGCAGGTTGGCGAGGTAGCGCAGCGTCTCCTGGCCGGTGAGCCTGGGGTAGAGGCTGAGCTCGCCCGGCAGGTAGCCGCTGCGCGCGCGTATGGCCAGGCTCTCGCGGCGACTGTCGTGGCCGAGGACGAGCGCCCGGCCGGCCGAGGGCCGGATGAGGTCGAGCAGCAGGCGGATCGTGGTGGTCTTGCCCGCTCCATTGGGGCCAAGGAAGCCGAAGGCCTCGCCGCGCTCGACCTCGAGGTCGAGCGCGCTGATGCCGCGGCTCGGCCCGTACGACTTGCTGAGCTTCTCGGTGGCGATGATGGACGTCATGGTTCTCCTCGCCGAGCCGGCTCGGTGTGGCCCGTGACGGGCCGCTGCGGCTCCGCGGACCGCTGACTGCGGCGATGTGCCCTCTCGTGTCCTTCGTCGACGTCGTACCACTGGCGCAGGGTTGCGTCGTCGCAGAGCGTCATGGACCCGGGCGGCAGCCCGAGGACCCTCTCGAAGGCCTCGGTGTAGGCGGCGATCATACGCTCGACGTCCACGTGCGACGACGGTGCCGGCCTGGCGGGCGACGTACAGATCGGTGCCCGCTTGGTCGGCACCCAGCGCGAGCGCGACCAGTACGTCGGCGGCGGCGTCGGGCGAGCTCACCGTGAACAGGCCCTTGGCCGTGCCGCGCCGGACGATCTCGGCCAGCAGCGGAGTCAGGCAAGCGGCTGAACCCCGCCGCACCTTCTCACGCACGATGGCGTTCTCGTCGGAGAGCCACACCCGCAGGACCGCGAGCACGAGCTCCGAGCGCTCGGCCTTCCAGCGCGCGATGCCGTTGAACACCGCCTCGAGCTCCTGCAGGGGAGTGAGGTCGGGATCTGCGGGAATCTGCGCGAGCTCGGCCGTCGCGGCCTCGACCATGTGCTCGACGACGGCCTCGAGCAGGGCCGACTTGGAGTCGAAATAGTGGTAGAAGGCACCCCGCGACGCGCCCAGCTCGTCCAGCACGTCTTGTACGCTCATCTGCTCGTAGCCCTTCGTCTGGATGAGCCGCTGGGCCACTTCGACGAAGGCGTCGCGGCGAACGGCGTGAACCTCTGCGTTGACTGTGCGCGGCACGCCTCGCTCCTCAATAACAAACCGACTGTCGGTCTAATAATACTGCGAGGCTGCCGTCGAGTGCAATTCCCGGGCGGTCGCCATACCTCGCCATGGGTGGATCGGGGGCATAGAGACCGGCAACGCAGGGAACAGAACTGCCACGCCGCTGCTTTTGAGAGGGGAGATCGACATGTCCGACGAGAGCGCATGCCCGGTTCGGCGCACGGGCGGAGCGATGACGGTCCGGGAGTGGTGGCCCAACCAGCTCGACCTTACGGTGCTGCTTCGCAACCCGGCGGCAGCCGACCCGATGGGGGCGGACTTCGACTACGCCGCCGAGTTCGCCACTCTCGACCTCGAGGCCGTCCGGCGCGACCTCCTGGCTCTGATGACGGACTCGCAGGAGTGGTGGCCGGCCGACTACGGCCACTACGGTCCGCTGTTCATCCGCATGGCCTGGCACAGCGCGGGCACCTACCGGATCAGCGACGGTCGCGGCGGCGCGGGCTCGGGCGCGCAGCGCTTCGCCCCGCTCAACAGCTGGCCGGACAACGCGAACCTCGACAAGGCGCGCCGGCTGCTGTGGCCGATCAAGCAGAAGTACGGCCGCAAGATCTCCTGGGCCGATCTCATGATCCTCGCCGGCAACTGCGCCTTGGAGTCCATGGGGTTCACGACGTTCGGCTTTGGCGGCGGGCGCGAGGACGCCTGGGGCCCGGAGGACATCGACTGGGGTACCGAGCACACCTGGCTGGGCGACGAGCGCTACAGCGGCGACCGCGAGCTCGCCAACCCGCTGGCCGCCGTCCAGATGGGCCTCATCTACGTGAACCCGGAGGGCCCGGGCGGCAACCCGGACCCGCTGGCGGCGGCCCGCGACATCCGCGAGACGTTCCGGCGGATGGCCATGAACGACGAGGAGACCGTCGCTCTCATCGCGGGCGGGCACACGTTCGGCAAGACTCACGGCGCCGCGGACGCCGGCAGCGTGGGACCGGAGCCGGAGGCCGCCCCGCTGCAAGAGATGGGGCTCGGATGGCGCAACGCGTACGGCACCGGCAAGGGCGACGACACCATCACCAGCGGCCTCGAAGGCGCCTGGACCCCCGCGCCGGTGACGTGGGACACCAGCTTCTTCGACACGTTGTTCGGCTACGAGTGGGAGCTCTCGACGAGCCCGGCCGGCGCCAAGCAGTGGGTCCCCACCGACCCCGCGGCGCAGGGCGCCGTGCCGGATCCCCACGACCCCTCGAGGCGGCACGCCCCGGTGATGCTCACGACCGACCTCGCACTACGCATGGACCCGGTCTACGAGCCCATCTCGCGGCGTTTCCACGAGAACCCGCAGGAGTTCGCCGACGCGTTCGCGAAGGCGTGGTTCAAGCTGACGCACCGCGACATGGGGCCGCGCAGCCGCTACCTCGGTCCGCTGGTGCCGTGCGAGCCGCAGCTGTGGCAGGACCCCGTGCCTCCGGTCTCCCACCCACTGGTGGGCTCGCAGGACGTCGCGGCCCTCAAGGACAGGGTCCTCGCCTCCGGACTGTCGGTGTCGCAGCTCGTCTCCACCGCCTGGGCCTCGGCGTCGACGTTCCGCGGCACTGACAAGCGCGGGGGTGCCAACGGCGCCCGGATCCGCCTCGCGCCGCAGAACGAGTGGGCCGTCAACGAGCCCGCACAGCTGGCGCAGGTCCTGCCCACGCTGGAGGCGATTCAGCAGGAGTTCGCGGCGCAGGCCACTGACGGCACGCGGATCTCGCTCGCCGACCTGATCGTGCTGGGCGGCTGCGCCGCCGTCGAGAAGGCCGCGAGGGACGCCGGCAGCGACGTCGAGGTGCCCTTCACCCCGGGGCGCACGGACGCGACGCAGGAGCAGACTGACGTCGAGTCGTTCGCCGTGCTCGAGCCGGCCGCGGACGGGTTCCGCAACTACACGAGCAAGGGCCGGCAGACGCCTGCCGAGCATCTCCTCGTCGACAAGGCGAGCCTACTGACCCTCACCGCACCCGAGATGACGGTGCTCGTGGGCGGCCTGCGGGTGCTCGGCGCGAACCACGACCGGTCCGACCTCGGTGTGCTCACCGCCCGGAAGGGGACGCTGACGAACGACTTCTTCGTCAACCTCCTCGACATGGGCACGACCTGGCAGCCGGTGGACGAGGCCGAGGAGACCTTCGAGGGCCGCGACCGGTCGTCGGGCGAGACCCGCTGGACGGCGAGCCGCGTCGACCTCGTCTTCGGGTCGAACTCCCAGCTGCGCGCCATCGCCGAGGTCTACGCCAGCGACGACGCGCAGGAGAAGTTCGTACGCGACTTTGTCGCCGCATGGGACAAGGTCATGGCCCTCGATCGGTTCGACCTCACGGATGGCGGAAACGGCCGTCCACGAACCTGACCAACGCGTTCAGCTGAGGCTGGCCGGGCATCATTGACGTCGCCTGACCAATCTGATGGAAGGAGGGAGCGTGAGGATTGTCTCCTCCCTGGCGGAGCGTGAGCAGCTCGTCGCCTGCGCCGTTGACCTCGAACGGCCCGACCGGGTGCCCATCGTCTATCAAGGTGAGGCGTTCTCGCCTCGGTACATGGGAGTGAGCATCGCGGACTACGCCAACGACCCGGACGTGGCCGTCGATACCACGTTGGCGGCGCTGGACAGACTTGGCGGATTCGATGCCCAGAACACGGTGCCCGGTGGGCTGATCGCGACGATGCTCGCCTCCCTCTGGCTTTCTCGCGTGCTCGTTCCTGGCAGGGAGCTACCAGCGGACAGCGTGTGGCAGGCGGACGAGCGCGAAGACATGAAGGTCGAAGACTACGACCGCATCCTCGAGGAGGGCTGGGGGAGTGTCCTCGACTACCTGCTGCCTCGCGTGCTCGAGGTCGAGGAACTGAACGCCAGCCTCACGTGGCTGGCAGCCAACTTCGCGGCTGCCGTCGAGAAGTTCAGATCGCACGGCTATGTGCCACTTGCCGGAGCCATCGTCACGACACCATTCGAGCAGCTTTGCGGAGCTCGCTCCATGAAGCCTTTCTACGCCGACCTCTACCGTCGCCCCGAGCTTGTGAAGCGGGCGATGGACAGGATGCTGCCCGACATCGTGAGCCGAGCCGTCGAGGCGGCGCAAGCGTGTGAGCTCCCCGGAATCTGGGTCGGCGGCTGGCGATCGGGCAGCGGCATGCTGTCGGAGTCCGTGTGGCAGGAGTTCGTACTGCCGCATCTGAAGGTCCTCGTGCAAGCACTCGTCGATGCCGGCTTCAATCCCATCGCGCAAGTGAACAAGATCCCTCGTCCAGTCGTGGTCAAAGCGAGCTGCCGGCCCGCAAATGCATCTTGCAGCTCGACGGGATGACCGATATCCGGCGAGCCAAAGCGGTCCTCGGCGATCACATGGCGCTGATGGGGGACGTGCCGGCCACGCTGCTGGCCACCGGGAGCGCAGACGACATTCGCGTCTACGTCCGCGATCTGCTTCGTGATGTCGGCGACCGCGGGTTCCTGCTCGCGGCGGGCTGCGACGCGCCGGTGAATGCGAAGCCCGAGAACATGGAAGCGCTGTGCGCCGCGGGCCTTGAGTTCGGCTCCTGACTCCATGCGGGTCGACCCGCCGCCGACGAAGTGCCGCGCAGCGTGGCGTGACGGTGCCGCTGACCCTCAACGTGGGGTCGGCTACGGGGCCGTAGAGCCTGCTTGCGGGCCTGCTTGTGTCGCGGACTGACGCCGCTGCCGGTAAGCGCGCGCCTTCTGCCGGCTACCGCAGACCTCCATGGTGCACCAATGCGCCGAGCTATTGCGCGAGTGATCGTAGAACGCCCAGCGGCAGGTATCGTTGCGGCAGGCCTTGAGGCGCCGCCACGTGCCGTTCTCCATGGAGCGGTAGACGACGATCAGGAGCCGCCCCAGGGCCCCGTCCACGGCCGCGGCTTCGGCCGCGAGCTTGGTGCCTCCCTCCGGCGTGGCACGCAGGCGTAGACCGGCGCGCGCCGCTACGTCGTCGAGCACGGCCGGCGCAACGGCGTCAACCGGGTGACGGTCGTCGTTGCTGAGCAGCAGCTCACGCAACGCCTCACGCAGGGCCACGGCGTGCTCCACATCCGCGCCGCCCGCCACGGCCTGACGGTCCATGAGGCCGTGGTCGGCGAGCCACGCCGCCAGGCTCGCCGGCGTGGCGAACGTCTCGGTACTGTCGTCCATATCGAGGCTGTTTACAAAGGCGCGCACCAGATCGAGCTCGCCTGGGTGCTTCCTTCGATTGTTCTGACATCTCACGCTTCCTTCGCCTGTTCGCGCGTCTCGCTCCCGCGCCGGTAGGCCGGCTGGTGGGCTCGGGCCGATGCACATTGAAATATACCACCAAAACGTGTTGACTAGTGACGCATCACCGGTATAATGATTTTGGCGGTGACGATGAGCGAGGGCAATGGTGACGGGTGGCGGAACGCAGGGTCGTCGCCGGCGGCCACCGGAGAACACAGAGGGAGTGGTTGGAGATGTATTAGCTGGTCGCCTGGGAGCTAGCCAAACTGCGTACAGAGCAGGTCGAACGTATTGCGCAGCGCGCCAGCCTGGTGCGCGAGGCACGCCGCCGCCGCACTCGCGGCGATCGACCCGCAGGAAGGTGCACCGCATGAGAGAGAGATCCAGAGAAGCCACCACATGGCGTCGCGTTATCAACGTCGTGAGCGACCTCGGCGACGCCATCGCCACGCCGGGCGGAACGTCGCCCGACCGCCTGCGTGAGCAGGCCCGGGCACGCGGAGAGCGCCGCTAGCCGAACCACGTACGTCCGCGGCGGACGGTGCGCCAGACTGGCGCCCGTCCGCCGCGCCGCTGTACGGCCACCTCGAGCGCGGTATAATCCTCCGGCGGCACGCGTGCCCCCATCGTCTAGCGGCCTAGGACACCGGCCTTTCAAGCCGGCAGCACGGATTCGAATTCCGTTCGGGGCACCACTTCTCTTCGCTCAATGATATGGCAGCTGTGCAGGATGTTTCCTCTAGTCGCGCCGCCCCTGGCGGGCTTGACGGATGAAACACCGCCACTTTCACCGCCAATCTTCCCAGGCGTCGGCGGTGAGTAGAGCTCATCCAGGCGCTCGGCGGCGGCCCGGTCAAGGTCTCGGTCGTCGCCAAGGTAAATGTTGGCCGTCGTCTGGATAGTCGAGTGGCCAAGGCGACGGCTAATCGTCTTTAGGTCAATCCCAGACTGCAACAGGCTACGGGCATGGGCGTGTCTCTCAACACGTGCATGGTCACGTGTCCAAAGCCACCGCGAGCACAGAAGTCGATAAAGGCGTGGCAGAGTGTCACGGGGTTGAGTGGCTCGGCAGCTTTGCCACTCTTCCAGTCGACCCGCGTGCAGACCAGATCGCCGTCCTGGTACCCGGGGATTTCTTGATGGAGACGTTGGCGTTCGTTGCAACGAGACCAGGGCCGCTACCGTCGCCATCGGCAGGGCAATCGTGCGCTGCTGGTTTTCGGCTTTTTGAACCCGAGCTTGCCGTTGGCCTTGTAGATGGCCCGACTGACGCGGATAGTGCCCTGCTCCAGGTTGCAGTCGGACCAACGCAAAGCGCAGACCTCACCCAGCCTCATACCCGTGGTCGCCGCCAGCAGGACGGGCAAAGCGAGATTGGAACGCCTGGATGCCATGACAGCTGCGAGGATGGCGTTGACCTCTTCGGTCGAAAGCCGGCGGGTATCCGGCACTGCCGCCTTAGGCGTTTCATCAAGATCGTCGCACGGGTTGTGACTGATGAGCCGTGCCTTGACCGCCGCCTTCAAGGACCTGTGGACGATGGCATGGATTTGTCTGACCGTCGTAGGCGAAGTCCGCCCTTACCATCCAGGCGACCACTGCTACGGCGGTCGGCGTAGAAGCGGGCAAGCATGTTCGCATCAAGCTCTTGGAGACGTGCATTGCCGATACAAGGCTTGATGTGCTGGTCGATCAGTCCTCGATAGCGCTCCTGTGTCTTCGGTGCAAGGCTGGCCCGTCCGGCGAGCCACGAGTCGAGATAGGTTCCGAGCGTATCTTTGCGCCGTGCCACCGCACGCCCTTCGTCCACTTCACGCAGGCATTCACTGAAGGCGACGCTTCGCCTCGGCATTGGTCCCGTGAACGCGTTCCGAATGCCGTTGGCGAGTTACAGTCGTGCCGCCGCCGATGTCCAACCCGATCTCCCACAGGTTGGGGATGATCTTGCCGTTCATGTCACGTACCGGGCGAATGGTGCCTTGGCGACGATGTGGCTTAGACATCCATGCCCCCTTGTTCGCGAGCCGCCTTACGGTAGGCGTCTCGCATCGCGCGCCAGCCTGTGAGGCCGGCGTACTTGTATGCGCTCTGCGGGTAGCGGCGGTTCCACGCCTTCCTGAGCTTAGTCCAGGCGGCCGACGCCGGCGCCCGGGTCCTGTCCGCCGCACTCGGCACGCACGAAGAATACGAGTTCGGCCGTCCAGACGTTGCGCCGCTTCGTTGGCTCGGTCGGCAAGCCGTAGTCTCGATTCCGCTCGCGCCGGTAGAACGCCGCCACCTCGTCGGGTGAGACGAGCCCGGACGACACGGTGATGACGTACCGCCACGCCGAGCGCTCAATAGCGAAGTGCCGACGGTCATCGGCCCACCGAGTCTCGAGCATCGTCGGATATGACGTTGCGCTCAGGGCCTGCGGGGCTGGCGGCTGGGTACCGACGGCCCACTCGCTTGCCTCGAACTCGCGCCAGCCAATTGCCTCGGCGACGTCGTGCGCGACACCACACAGTGAGAATAGCGGGTGGCTGCCAGCCGGGCAGAAGATGGGCACGGTCACACGCTTCATCCCGCGTATGCCTTCGATCATGCGGCTCCACCACAGTACGCATGCCCTTGGCCGCGTCCTGCCGTCGTCCCAGTGGGGTTGCCTCGCGATGTAGGCGGTAAGCCACGCTTCTGCCTCGTCTCGATTGGCCAACGAACAAAGCACCTCGTTAGGGTCGAGCGGATCTCTTTCGCTTCCGTCCAGTGGCTCATCTAGGGCCTCTTGCCCTTCGCCTTCTGAGCCGAACTCCTCACCGCCGAGCCAGGCTTCTGCCTGAGCGCGTGTCAGTGGCGATGGTGGCGCGAACGGTGAGAGTGGCCGCAATCCGAGGTCGACGCGCACCTCGTCGCGTATCGGCTCAAGGCTCCCAAGCACACGCTGCATGTGCTGCGCCAGGTAGTCGTGCCATTCAGGTGAACGTAGCGCTGCATCCGGCGGTGGCGTCCCTGTGCGCGGCGATCGCTGCTCATGCGCCGGGGGAGCGAAGGGCCCCCTAGCACCCTTGCGCCTGGCCACCACGTACCCCACCGCCTTGGCCGTGGTGACGAGGCAGCTGGGCTCGTCGAGATCCGCGAGGGTTTCGCCGTAGAAGTGGTCTTCAATCCAGCGCGCAGTCTCTCGAAGCTCGCCGTCGTTCACCGAATATGCAAGCTCGTGCTCGTCGTGAGCCGCGAGCTCCTCGTCGATTCGCCGTCTCGACTTTTTCCCGCTCGTCGATCGCAGATCCTCAGTAGACGTCTGTCGGGACAATCACCTTACGACGAAAGCAGCCACGACGGCAAGAGGTGAAGCACGATGACCAGGGCTCCAATCACAAGCGACGAGATGCGGCGGTTGGAGAGTCGCACCGTGCTCAGCGTGCGCGAAGCCGCACGACTGCTGAACGTGTCCGTCGCCAGCGGCTACAAAGGTGTCCACGACGGCACCATCCCGGCCATTGTGCTCGGTGGGCGCATCGTGGTCCCCCGGGCCAAGCTCTTTGTTCCGGAAGAGTCCGGCGAGGTCAAGACAAACACTTATTATGCCGGAGGTTAGCGGGAATGGCAAGGGTGGAACGGACGGCAGGCCGCTAAAAACAAAACCCCGGGCTATGTTCAGCCCGGGGCATGAACCCGTCAAGTTACGTACCTGATTATCGGCAACCGCGAGTCTGAAGTCGATATTACTTTGAGGCCTGAGCAATACGTAACGAGCCGAAAGGTTACAAAAACAAA
>CAWKEZ010000014.1:0-6770 GCA_963848545.1 uncultured Thermoleophilia bacterium | reverse complement strand
ATACCAAACCGTCCGCCGCCTGACGCGGCATGGTGCGGCATCGCGCGACTTACGACCGCTCGTTGAGCGTGCTGAAAAAGGTGAAGGACGCCCGGCCAGCCGCCTTCGTCAAAAACCTGCCGAACAGCGGCCTGCGTGCCGAGCCGAGCGAGCGAAAAAGTGAGCGTCTTCCCGCGAGGCGCCAGCGCGCTCGTGCGCCATCTGTGCAGACCTGACCGCACAGCGGACCGTTGAGCCGAGCGAACGCAAGTGAGCGCCTTCCCGCGAGGCGCCAGCGCGCTCGCGCGCCGTCAGCGCAGACCTGAGCGAACGGCGGACTGTTCAGCCGAGCGAACGCAAGTGAAGCGTCTTCCCGCGAGGCGCCAGCGGGCTCGCGTGCCGTCAGCGCAGACCTGAGCGAACGGCGGATCCGCCCCCACTCAGAGCTGCCGTTGACCAACGAGACGGGTACAATCGAGCAATGAGCATGATGCAGCCGACCGATGTGGAGCACATCCCCGCGACCGGAATCGCTTCCTCGGCAGCTTCTTCAGCAAGAGCGGTTGGAGCTCCGAGATCAAGTACGATCCCAGCGAGAATCGGCTATACCTCGAGGTGCACTTGGCCAGCGGCAAGCTGTCCGCTGACGACCCGCTTCCTGTCGCTGATCGAGTACTTCACTCGCGCCCACGATGCGGTGCTGCGGCAGCGTTCCGGCCTGCCACTCCAGAGTCGCCTCTACGCCACCGACGGCAGCGAGCTCACCACCATGCTCCACTCGCGCGGATCGAGCTACTTGGACGACAATGCGCGCGGCACGGGCATGCGCCGTCGGCTGGCATGGCTCGGCTTTCGCCGGCGCTTCGTGGCACGCATCCTCCCCGGGGCCGTCATGTGGGCCGTGGCTCTCGTGTTCGTGGTGGGGTCGATCGGCCTCGATCTGCGGATTGCCATCGCCATCGGCCTAGGCGCACTGGCCGTGCAGGCGCTCGTGCTCACCTCTACCTCTCGGCGGAGCTAGCGCGACGCGGCCTGCGGCCGGCGACCCGTGACCATGCCTGACACCTCCGACCACGACGAGCTTCTTGCCACGCTCAACGATCCGCCCTCGCCGCCGGAGGCCGGGGACGTGGAGGAGGTCCTGCGCGCTGCCGTGGTCAGGCGCCGCCGCGCCACCGGCTCGCGGCGGGGCATGGCGGGACTCTGCGACGACGCCGCCGTCACGAGCGACGCGTGGCACGCACGTAGAGGCTGGTACGATAAAGGCCCGTCCTGCGCTGGGAGAAGGGCGACGGCACGCCGGCCGGGTGTGTGTAACCGCCACCCCTCTGCTGTGCAACACCGTACCGTGCGCCCCGGTCACCTCGGACGAGGCCGTTGATGTACTCGGCTCGGCGCGCTTCGCCTGTGTTCCCTTGCGCGAGGCCCGGTGAGGCCGTGGGGTTCTCCTCGAGGTCGCCGGCGCCCAGCGTGAATACAGCTCGCGACTGTACGTGTTCTCGCCTCTCTGGCCCGCCACGTGACGCTCCGACTGCACGAGGTGATCGGGGCTGGCCGACGCCTGGCTGAAGAGGCCGCGGCGGCCGACATCGCCGATTGCCTGCAACGCCACCTGCTGCCGCCGGCTCCACCACAGCTCACCGACTTCGACATCGCCTTCGCATATCGGTCGGCCAGCGCCGGAGTGCTCAGCGGCGGCGACTTCGTCGACTACTACAGTCGCTCCCCCAACACCCTGGCGTTCGCCATCGGCGACGTCGCGGGCAAGGGCGTGGAGGCCATGGCCGTTACGTTCGCCACCAAGTACATCCTGCGGGCCGCGGTGCACGGTGGCCAGCTCTCCTGGCCGATCAACCCCGGCGAGGCGCTACAGGAGCTGCGCACCGGCCCGCCGGAACAGCCCGACTTCAGTGCCGGGGCGGAGCGTTTCGTTACTGTTCTCTTCGGCCTCGTCAATGCACGCCGCGGCCTGCTGCAGCTGGCCAGCGCAGGCATCCTACCCCGTTCGTCGTGAGGGCCGAGAACGTGGAGCGCCCGCTCATGATGCCGGAGCCGGCGATCGGCGTGGAACTGGGTGCCGCGCTGGCACCGTACCCCACCGAGACCATCCAGCTGGCGCGCGGCGACGTGGTGGTGCTGTTCACCGACGGCATCGCCGAGTTGCGTAGCGCCGAGGGTCGCTTCTTCGAAGACCAGATGGGCGCTGAGCTGCAGGGTTGCCACGACGTGCCGTGCGCCCAGGTCGTGGAGAAGTTGATGGCAGCCGGCGAGGTGTTCGCCGCCCGGCCGCCGGCCGATGATCAGGCGTTGCTGTGCATCAGGCTGACCGCGGCGCACGATACACCGTAAACTAGCAGGCTCTGCCTGCCGATAACAAGGGACGCAGAGTCGCCGCAACCGAGAGGAGAACCATGCACGGCGCCCGATTGCGTCGGCAAGACGGATTCATCCGCGAGGTGCTCTGGCTGGTTCTCGTGCTCGCCGTGCTCGCCATGCTGGTCCTCGACGGGCTGGCGCTCTTTCACGCTCATCAGGCAGTGGCAAACGACTCCCAGACCGCGGCCACGGCGGCGACCAACGAGTGGGCCCAGACGCTCAGCGTGCCGATGGCCAAGATCGCCGCCCAGCAATACCTGGCCAATGCCGGTGACGAGATGGTCTCGTTCTCGATGAACACTGGAACCGACGGCTCGGTGCAGGCCAGCGTGACGGCCGAGAGGCACGCCGACACATATGTCTTCAAGTTCCTGCGCTACGTGGGGCTGAAGAAGTGGGTGGAGAAGATGACCAACCCAATGGCCACGAGTCACTCCGAAGGCACCTAAACCGAACTGGCCGCCATGGTGGCGCACACCATGCGGTCGATGAAGGCGTCGGCCACCTTGAGCTGGTCGAGACTGTCGGCGAACGACGGCATCTCGTCTACCACCAAGGCATCGATGAGCACGTCGATGATGGCGCCGCGCAGCACCTGTAAGCTCACCACCATGTCGAGGACGGCGAAGCCGAGTGCTAGACGATGCTCCGTCTCGGCCGTCGTGCGTTCTTCCACACGTTTGAGCACCCCCGCCTGCTCGTACTCCTCGGCATCTGAATAGACGACGAGATCTTCCAGGAGGTTCCGCAGGATGCGCTCACCCAGAGGGCTGTCGACGAGTTCCCGGTAGTCGCTGTCTATCCTGCCGTCGAGCGCCGCCGCCCAGCGGCGCCAGAGCGCGTCCCGGTGGTCGCGCAATATGAACGGGATGGCCTTCAAGGCCCGGCGCGGCGGGCGATGAGCGCCGCCGTAGCCCCGGCGCCGACGCCGTTATCGATGTTCACCACAACCAGGCCCGGGCTGCAGCTCTGCAACATGCCGAGCAAGGCCGCTTCACCCCTGCCACCCAGGCCGTACCCCGTGGAAGTGGGCAGGCCGATCACGGGAACGTCGACGAGGCCGGCTACCACCGACGGCAAGGCGCCCTCCATGCCGGCGGCCACCACGAGCGCGGCGACGCCGGCACCACGCATCTCGTCGAGCGGCGCGGACAGGCGATGCAGCCCGGCCACGCCGACGTCGAAGGCGGTCACCACGGTGACATCCATGGCGCGGCACATGGCCGCGGCCTCCCCGGCCGCGCCCAGGTCGCTGGTGCCGGCGGCCAGCACGCCGACCGCGCCGCACGCCTGCGGCGGCGGCGCGTCGGCCCGCCGCACCACCACCACGCGGCTGCGCTCGTCGTGGTCGATCTGCGCCGCCACACCGTCGCCGAGGGCCGCAGCCTGCTCCGGGTTCACCCGGCTGCATACCACCGTAGGGCTGTGCTCGAGGAAGCGAGCCACGATGGCCACCAGTTGCTCGCCGGTCTTGCCCTCCGCGTACACCACCTCGGGCACGCCCTTGCGCGCCGCCCGGGAGACGTCGAGGCAGGCGTAGTCGCCCACGCCAGAGTAGCCGAGCCGGCGCAGGCGCTCGGCCGCTTCCGCTGCCGCCAGGCGGCCGGCGGCCACGCCGCTCAGGAGTTCGTCGAGAGAACCATCCATGCAGCGACATTATGCGCCAATCCCGAGGCGCCGGTATAATCGGGGCAATTCTCGTCCCGAAAGAGGTGTGTTGCCGGAGGGGGCCTACACAGTCTATAGGCGCGAACGACGGGGCCGTCGCTGGCCTTACTTCTTTGTCGCGGTGGCCTGCGTGTTGGCCGTGCCGGTTGTTTGGCAGCTCGTCAATGTACCCAGGGTCTCCGCCGTCGCGCCGGGACCCAACTCGTTCGTCAAGCACCGGGCGCCGATGGTCGTGCTTGAGGTGCACGGTCTCGCCAGGCTAAGCGGGGTGCGCGTCACTCTCGACGGGCGCAACGTGACCGGCCAAGCCGCCCGCCGCGGCAACACGCTCAGCCTGGCCACCGCCGGTTTGGCCGACGGCACCCACACCGTCTCGTTCAGCGCCGCCAGCTCCAACATGTTTCGCCATCGGGTGCAGCGCTCTTGGCGGTTCACCGTAGACACCACGGTGCCGACCCTGGAGCTCAAAGGTCCCACTGCCGGCGGTCGCATCACCTCGCTACCGGCCACCTTCAAGGGGTCCACCGAACCGTTCAGCACGGTCACGGTGGCGAGCGGCAGCACCGTCAAAGCCGGCGCCCAAGCCGGTGCCGACGGGAGGTACAGTGTAAGCGCCCGGCTCCCCGATGGTCCGTCCCAGGTCACCATCACGGCCGTCGATCGGGCCGGCAACTCGGCGAGCAGGCGGCTGCCCGTGTACGTCGACGCAGTGCCGCCGGTGCTCAACGTAACGCACCTCGCCGACACCTTGCGCCACTCGGGGCTCAAGATCCATGTGAGCGCCCACGACCAGCTCGTCACGCCGAAGGTGCGGCTCTTGCTGGACGGGCTGCGGCGCACACTGCGCGGCCCAGTGTCTCACGGCGTGCTCAAGCTCAAGAGCCTCGCCCAAGGCGCGCACACGCTGATCGTCACGGCGGCAGACCGCGGCGGCAACGTGGTCACCAACAGACAGACGTTCGTCGTCGACAGCACCGAGCAGCTCGGCGCCGCCGCCCTGTGGCCGGGCGCTCGCGGCAAGGATGTGCGGCAGCTGCAGAAACACTTGCTCATGGCCGGTGTGTTCAGGGGCGAGACGAGCAACGTGTACGACGGGCGCACCATGGCGGCGGTGAAGAAGTTCGAAGCCAAATACGGCCTCACGGTGGATGGACTGGTAGCAGGCAGAACGCTCACCGCGCTCAGCGGCGAGATCGTCGTCGACCTTAGCCGCTTGCGCCTCTACCTCTACCGTGGCGGCAAGCTCTTTCGCAGCTACCCGGTGGCCGCGGGCCAGCCCGCCTACCCCACGCCGACGGGCACCTTCGCGATCGTCACCATGACCATGAATCCCACGTGGCTGCCGCCCAACTCAGACTGGGCCAAGAATGCCACCAAGATTCCGCCGGGCGCGGAGAACCCGCTGGGCACTCGCTGGATGGGCACCAGCGCGCCGGGGGTGGGCATCCACGGCGTGCCGCCCAGCGAAGACGGGTCGATCGGCACCTACGCGTCACACGGTTGCCTGCGCATGCACAACGCCGACGCGGTCGCCCTCTTCTCCCGCGTGAGTGTGGGCATGCCGGTAGTCATCCGTGAGTAACCGGGTGGCAGGCTAACCACCGCGCGACCGCCATTCAAGGAGAACCATGGCCAACATCAGACCGTTTCGCGGCATGCGCTACAGCGACCACATCGATCTGCAAGCCGTGGTGGCGCCGCCCTACGATGTGCTCTCCGCCGCCCAGGCCGCTGAGCTGGGCGCGCGCAGCGCCTACAACGCCGTGCACATCGACTTGCCGGTGACGCCCGGCGCACAGCCCGAGGAGCAGCACTATCGCAAGGCCGCCGACCTGCTAGGAACCTGGCGGGCGGAGGGCATCGTGCGTCGCGACGACGAGCCCGCCATCTACCTGGTGGATCAAACCTTCCGCGGCCCAGATGGCCGCGAGCGCACACGACGCGGCTTCATCGCCCGCCTGGTGCTGGCCGACCCTAGTGAGGGCATGGTGCGCCCACACGAGAAGACGCACGCCGCAGCCCGATTAGACAGGCTCGAGCTCGTGCGCGCGACGCACGCCAATCTCAGTCAGATCCTGTTGCTCTACCCGGACGACGACGGCTCGGTGGCCGCCCAGGTGAGCTTGGCGGCGGAGGGCGAGCCGGCCGGTGTCCGCGACGTGCGCGACGCCGACGGCAATCTCTGCCGCGTGGTGCCGCTGAGCGGCGCGCCGGCGCTGCGCATCGCCGCCATGCTCCGCGATCGTGAGCTCTACATCGCCGACGGTCACCATCGTTTCGAGACTGCTCTGGCCTACCGCGACGAACGCCGTGCCGCCGGCGACCACAGCGCCGACACCCTGATGGTGTACCTCTGCAGCATGAGCGACCCCGGGCTCGCCGTGTTTCCCGCGTACCGCCTGGTGAAGGGCATCGACATCCCGCCGATGGAGACCGTGCTCAAGCGCCTCGACCCCGCCTTCGCGATCACCACGGCAGACGGCGGGCGTGACCACGCGGCCGACTGCGAGCGTCTGGCTCGCGGTCTCGTGAGCGAGGAGGATGGGGGGGCGTGTTTGGTCTCTACTTCGCCCGCGAGCGGGCCTTGCGCAAGGTGAGGCTGCAAGATCCGACGGCCCTGCAGCGCCTGGAGCGCGAAGGCACGTCGGCCGCAGCCGCGCGCCTCTCGGTGACCATCCTGCACCACTTGATCTTGCGCGACGCGGTGGGCCTTGACCCGCGACAGAGCGAGGGCCACATCGACTACG
>CAWKEZ010000013.1:0-13685 GCA_963848545.1 uncultured Thermoleophilia bacterium | reverse complement strand
GCTACTGCGGAGCTAGTGGATGTTGGCCAGGGCGCGACGGAGGCCGCATGCGATAAGACCGACTTGCACGGAAAAATTGTTCTGACCTCCGGTTCGACCGACAATGCAATGGAGTGGGGTGTGCGAAAGCGCGGTGCTGAAGGAATTGTGTTCTATTCGGCCCTGAGTCGAGGCTACTCCGCGAATCCGAGACGCATCCCGTGGGGCGGGTTCTTAGAACCTCCGGAAAAAGGCTTCGAGTTTGTTCTCACTTATGAGAAGGGCGTTGAGCTGTCACGGCGTTTGGCAGGGGGAGAAAAACTCGTTCTACGAGCGTCTATTGATGCCGAGGTCACTCCCTCCGAATACTACGTAGTCACCGGCATCATCCCCGGTGAAGATGCAGAACACGAAGTCCTCATCAACGCCCACCTCGACCATCCCGCCCAGAGCGCTAATGATGACGCAGCCGGCTGTGCGGTTCTGTTGGACATTGCGCGAGTCTGGACGAAGCTTATTCGAGAGCACAGGGTGGTGCCCCCAAAACGAACGACCAAGCTCGAGCAGATCGTCGAGCGCCCCTCGTCCCTGCAGGGCGGCCAGAGCCTCGGCAAACGCCCCCTCGCTGCGCCCGTCTTCGAAGGCACTACGCACGAATATGGCCCGCGCGCCGTCGCCGAGCAGGCCGAGAGCGCGCACGGCCTCGTCGTACATTGGCCCGTCTGGTCCCTGACTCTCAACGAGGAAGATGAGTGGCCGCACGGCCCGCAGATCGCCGAGCTGCCCGAGCGCGTCTACGGCCGCGCAGCTGTCGTAGGGATACGCCTCGGCCCAGGCCTCGCTGCCCGCCTCTCGCGGAGGCATCTGCAGCGGTCGGGTGGCGAGCGCGATGAGCTTGGGTACCGCACTGCGACATTCGAGGGCACCCAACGCGTAGGCCGCCGATTGACGCACGAGCTCGTCGGGATCGTCGAGCAGCCCCATGAGCGCGCGATGGGCGCGTCCCAAAGCGTCGTGCAAGCCGGTGAACAGGAAGGCCGTAGTGGCTCGTACCTCGGGATTGTGATGGTCGAAGCAACCGATAAGCGGTTCTACCGCTGCTTCGCCGATCTCGCAAAGGATCGCGGCGGCATCGTCGCGACCACGCTTGGGGTCGGCGCAGATGGCCTCCACGAGCGGCGCCACCGCGGAGGCGCCCATGTCGATGAGGATGCGGCACACCCGCTCGTGCGTGGCGTCGTCGGTGTCGGGATCATGAAGTACGACCACGAGGTGGCGGCCTGGTCGCGAAGGCCTTCCAGGGCGGCGCGGGCCTCGGCCGTGAGTATGCTGCTATCGACCATCTTGCCGGCCGAAATGTGTCACACTGCCTCCTTGCCGTCTGCCGCTGCTGGGCCCGGTGCCCTGTACAGACGCTGGGCGACTAGCATACAACCATGACGCCCCGAAAGCTGCGAACTGGTCTCGCAGAAGGCCCACACAGGCGACGTATAATCGTGCTGCGGGCGGCGGCGCAAGCCCGCGTTTTGCGCGTCTCTGAGGCACAGCACCGGCCGGGAGGCACTGTGAGCATCCACCTCGACGCCATCCACTTCCTCGTCACCTATCGGTGCACCTACACCTGCGATCATTGCTTCGTATGGGGCTCACCGGAGGCCGCGGGCACCATGACTCTGGCGCAGACCACGAACCTCATCGACCAGGCCGTCGCCTGCGGGTGCAGACCGGTGTACTTCGAGGGCGGCGAACCCACGCTCGCCTACCCGGTGGCGCCGGCCGCGGCGGAGCATGCGCGCCGGCGCGGACTTCGAGCGGGGCGTGGTCACCAACTGCTTCTGGGCGACGTCGGTCGAGGATGCCAGGCTGTGGCTGCAGCCGTTCGCGGAGCTCGGCATCGCCGACCTGGCGCTCTCGTCGTACGCCTACTTCGTGGAAGACGCGGACGAGGCGACCTTGCGCAACGCCGTGCTTGCGGCGCGCGAGCTGGGGCTGCCCTTCGGCGTGCTCGAGGTCGGCGCCGCCGCCTGCTTGGACGTGCCCGGATTGTGCCTCGGCGAAGACGTCTCCGCCGTCATGTGCAAAGGTCGGGCTGCCGTGGAGCTCGCCCCCGGGCGGGCCTGCCGCCCACCCGAGACGCTCGTCACCTGCCCGCACGAAGACTTCACGGCACCCGGCCGCGCCCACATCGGCTGCGACCGGCGAGCCCCCAGCTCTGCCAGGGCGTAAGCGCCGGCAATGTGCTCGGCGACGAGCGCCCTACGCCACGCGACGGCGGTCTGGCCGTGGTGCTCGAAAAGTTCGTGCCGGCCCGGCGGCCGGTCATCCTGCGGCGAGCTCCTCGCCGGTGGCCCCTGGGCGCTGGCCAGGGCTCACGCCTACGTTCCACAGCGCGACTTGTACGCCGACGAGTGCGATCCGCGGTACCAGGTGCGAAGCGCGCTGCGGCCACGCTTTCCCAACGTGCTCGCGCCGGCGCAGTGCTACGGCGATCTCGCTGCGGGCCAGTCGGCCTGAACGGCGCGCAGCCACGGATGTGCGGTGCGTGCCCCCAGCGAGCGACGATGAGAGACGAGGAGGAGCGATGCCATCGGAGTGCGAGCGGTTCTGGAACAAGGAGACCTACGCGGTCGTCGGTCACCAGGGCAAGAGGGCTTTCCCGAAGCTGACCTACGGGGCGCTCAAGGAGCAGGGCAAGAACGTGTTCGCCATCGACCCGAGCAGCGGCGAGATCGCGGGCGACAAAGCGTACCCAGACTTTTCGTACCTGCCCAACCATGTGCAAGCGGCCGTGCTCGAGGTCCCCAAGGACGAGACGGCGGCCTGGGTCGCCAAGGCAGCCGACGCGGCGTGGAGGAGATCTGGATCCACCAGATGACCGACACCCCCGAAGCGCTGGACGAGGCTCAGAGGCGAGGGCTCAAGGTGATCACCGGGCACTGCGCCGTGATGTACAACAAGCCCGGCCTCAGTATGCACGCGCCACACCGCTGGATCATGAAGCTCATCGGCAAGTACTGACGAAGCCGAGTGGCCCGGGACGCTGCCGGCCAGCCGAGCACGTGCCCGGCTAGCTGACCCCGTCGCCGGCCGGCAGATCGTGAGGTTGCAGAGGCACCGCGTCTTCGGGCAGGCCGCGCACGTGCTCGAGCCGCCCGGGCGGCGGCGGCGGCGCCTTCGCGCAGGCAATCGCCAATGCCGATGCCGTGATAGGCGCCGCCGGCGAGCTCTATGCCGGGCACGGCGGCCACCGCCGCCTCGATCTCCGCCACCAGCTTCACGTGGCCCACCCGGTACTGCGGCATGCCGCGTGGCCAGCGGAAAATCTCGGTCAGCTCGGGCTCCGCGGTAATGCCCATGACGTCGTACAACTCCTTGCGCACCACCTTGATCGTCTCCTCGTCGTCGAGCTGAGCCGCCGCCTCGATACCGGCGCGACCGAGGAAGCTGCGCAGAAGCACATGGCCCTCGGGTGCACGACCCGCGAACTTGTTCTCGAGCTCCAGGTGGTGGCCATCACCGGACGTCGCTCGGCGCGCGGCACCACCAGACCGAAGCCCTTGAGGTCGTGACCCACCTGGTCGCGCCGGAAGGCAAGCGAAACTGTCGCGGTGGTGACGTACTCGATTGACGAGAGGCTGGCGGCGGCCCGCGGCGCGACCGTGCCTAACAGGTCGCCGCCGGCCCACGCCGGCGTGGCCAGCACGACGGCGTCGGCAGTAACCTGTAGACCGGCGGACAGCTCGAGCACGTAGGCGCCGTCGCTGCGTACAATCGACTTCACATCTGCGCCGCAGTGCAGTCGCTCGGCCGGCAGAGACGCCACCACGGCCTCGCTCAGGTCTTGCAGGCCACCCCGGAACGAGTAGAAGTAGGAGCGCGGCGCGGACGGTGCGGTTTGGCCGGTCGGGGCAGGCCTGCCGTTCGCGCCACCCGCCGGTCGGCTCGCCGCGGCGGCGCGCTGTCGAGCCTTGCGGCGCGCGAGCATGGCCAGAATCAGGCTGCGATGCTGCCGTTCCATGTCGAGAAACATGGGGAAGGTCGCGCGCACGCTCATGAGCTCCGGGTCACCGGCGTGTATGCCGGCTACGATGGGCTCGGCGATACGCTCGAGCGCCTCCCTCCCGAGACGCCGCCGCACGAAGTCGCCGAGGCTCTCATCCGTGGCGCCGGCGGCCGGCACCACGGCGGCACCGCCGCGCGGCAGCACGAGGTCCATGGCCATGCGCAGCTTGCCGGGCCAACTCACCAGACCGCTGAGCGCGAACGGCACCAGGCGCGTGGGCACCATGAGGATGATGCCCTCCGGCAGCTCGTGAAGGCGGCCGCGGGCATACACGAAGCTCTTGCGGATGTCTTCGTTGGAATCCTGGATGCGGTCGCCGATGCCCAGGCGCCGTGCCATCTGGATGGGCCAGGGCTTCTCGACGATGGCCGAGTCTGGCCCGCCCTCGATGACGTAGCCTTCGCGCCGTACCGTGTGCACCTTGCCGCCCAGACGAGGGGAGCTTTCGTAGAGCTGCCAGTCTACGGCCGCATCGGCCTCGCGCGCATCTTCGAGCACGCGCGCCGCACCGAGCCCGGCCATGCCTCCGCCGATGACCGCGATGCGCAGGGGGCGAGCGCGCCGCGCCGCGGCCCCGGCAGGCGCCGGTTCAGCCTTGGGCACGCCGGTCATCCGTGCGAGTGTGGACCATCGGACGGCTTTACCTTCTGCTCCAACGGACGGCGCGCGAGATGGTCGATCACCACTTCGGCGAGGGCCTCGATGAAAAGTGGTGCATCGTTGGGCGCCGGCGAGCGCCGGTATTCCACGCCGAGCGACTCGACCTGCGCCCGCAGGACGACGTCGAGGTCGTACAAGGTCTCCACGTTGTCGCTGACGAAGCCGATGGGCACCACCAGAATCTTCTTCCAGCCGTCCTCCGCCAGGGCGCGCACGGCGTCGTCCGCCTCGGGCTCGAGCCATTCGCCGCCTCCGCGCCCTTTGCTCTGAAAGGCGAAGCGCCAGTCGCCCGGCGTGATGACCGGCAGCAGCTGCGAGATCGAGTGCTGCAGTTGCTCCACGTAGGGATCGCCCTCGCTCACTGTCTCCGCCGGCACGTTGTGCGCCGTGAACAGAACGGCCCACTCGCTGGCGTCGGCGCCGTCCAAGGCCTCGGCGACACGCTTGCCGAGCGCGCGCACGAATCCCCGCCCTGCGTACCAACCCTCGAGCAGCGGGATGTCGGCGCGGCCGGCCGCGTCGAGGGCGGCGCGGTACTTGCCGGTGGTGAGACGCGAGGCGAACGGGCTGAGCGGCACGGCCAGCACGTCCTCGCCGTCCAGCTCTCGCAAGCAGTCCGCGACTGTGGGCGCCACGTACAGGAAGCCGTAGCTCACGCGCAGCGGAAAGGCGAGCTCCTGCACGAGACGCGCCTGCAGCGCCCGCGCCTGGCGCGCCGTTATGCCGGGCAGCGGCGAGGCGCCGCCGATGCGACGGTACCGCTCCTCCACAGCCGCCAGCATCTGCGGCTGGGGCGGGCGGCCCGTGAGGCGTCGCAAGAAGTCGGGGATTTGCTCCATGTCGTGCGGCCCGCCGTAGGCAGGGAGCAGCGCCACGTCTACGAGGCTCCGCGCGGCACGCCCCTCGGTTGCGGAGCTCTCCGTCATAGCGCCTGGTCCGCCCTCTGCCTGCCGGCCGGCGGACAGCCGGTGCACCGCGTCGACCAGGTACTTGACGTTGTCGATCGGCGTCTGCGGGATAAGCCCATGCCCGAGATTGAAGATGTGGCCCTGGGGCGGCCCCCGGCCCGCGCCAGAACGTCGGCCACACGCTCCTCGATGGCGGCGGGGGGACCGGCGAGCAGCGTGATGGGGGCCGAGATTGCCTTGGATGGCGACGCCGTTGAGCTCGCCCCAGGCGCGGTCGAGCTCGATACGCCAGTCGATACCGACCACCTCGCTGGCGGCGCGGGCGACGTGCGGCAGCATGCCGGAGGCGCCGTTGGCGAAGTAGATGAGGGGCGCCCCGTGGCCCTTCACGCGCGCGATCACGGAGCGCACGTGGGGCAGCACCAGACGCTCGTAATCGTAAGGCCCGATCCACCCCACCCAGGAGTCGAAGAGCTGCACCACCTGGGCCCCGGCGGCGATCTGGGCCAGCAGATAGCCGACCACCACATCGGAGATGATGCGCATGAGCCGGCCAAACGTCGGCGCATCGCGGTACATCATCTGCTTTATGTGCACGTAGGCCCGCGAGTGGCCGCCCTCGACGATGTAGCTGGCCAGGGTGAACGGCGCGCCCGAGAAACCAATGAGCGGCGTGGACCCGTCGAGCTCGTGGCGCACCAGGCGAATGGCGTCCATCACGTAGGGCAGATCGGCGGCCGCGTCGATGCCGTGCATGCCGCCCAGGTCGGCGGCGCTGCGCACGGGACCTCTCGATCACCGGTCCGTCGTCCCGGGAGAAGTGAAAGCCGATGCCCATGGGCTCTAGCGGCAGCAGGATGTCGGCGAAGATGATGGCGGCGTCAAGGTCGAAACGGCGCAGCGGTTGCAGGGTGACCTCGGCGGCGATGTCTGGCCGCCGGCACATCTCTACGAACGTCATTTTCTCGCGGATGGCTCGGTACTCCGGCAGGTAGCGACCCGCCTGGCGCATGAGCCACACGGGCGTCATGTCTACGGGAGCACGCGAGCAGGCATCAAGAAAGCGCATCGTCATCCTGTGTGATGGGGCGGCCGAGCCGCGTCCTTGGGGGTGTCATTGTAGCAAACGGGAGCCCGCGGGCTCCCGTGAAAGGCGAGAAGCTCGGCTCCGGCCTCGTTTCACCCCGCCGGTCTATACCCTTCGCCCAGCGCCGCCTTACGGCACACATGGCATACGGTAACCCGGTCCGACGAGTGCGGCGACAATAGGGAGTAGCGGAGCGCGCGTGGGCCAAACGGGGCGCCGCACAACCCGCATTGCCCGGTGTCGAACAGACCGACCAGCGCATCCGCATCCGGCACCGGTGTAGCGTCGGCCGCAGACGTCAGCGGCAGAGGGTGGACTTGGCCCATGCGTCCTCCCATCATCGAGGCTACCGCGCCCTGGCTTTACATCTGGGCGCAAGGCGTGAAGGTTTGGTTTATGAATGCCCGAGGGGCCGGGTTTCGTAACCAGAATGGGTGGCGAAGAGTGGTTAATATTGAGCGTGCGCAGCATCACAACCATCGGCGCCGTGCGCCGTCTGAGCCTGATGTGCTCGCCCCTTATCCCGCTATGAGCCTGCATAACCAATCGTGATTTGCAGAAGTAGCGTTTCTTATAGACAATACCCCGGTCGTCAGCTACCGCGAGGATGTCCATGAGCAAACGGTTCACTAAGACTCCTGACGTGTCGCGCACCGGCGAGGGCGTGCTGCTGTTTCGCAGCTGCCTCGTCTCGGCCGAGTACCCGGGCGTCGAGGCCGCCACCAAATGGCTCTTCGAACGCTTCGACATCGAGTACACCATCCACCCGGGCCAGACGTGCTGCACCGGCCTCGGGTACTACTCCGACCTCATGCCGGTGAACACCACGGTGGGCATCGCGGCGCGCAACGCGTGCGTCGCCGTCGCAGACGGCCACCCGGTCATGAGCTATCTCTGCTCGACGTGCTACGCCATCAACAAGAAGGCGCGCAACATCCTCGACGTCGACGAGTACCGCCAGAGCACGAACGACGTGCTGGCCAAGATAGGTCGCGAGTACAACGACCACGTGGCCGGCACCATCCAGCACAAGCACACACTGGAGATCCTCTGGGGCGCGCACAGAGCATCCCCGATCTGGTGCGACGAGTCGTCTCGACGGGATCAAGGTCGCCACGCACCCCGCGTGCCACTACTGCAAAGTGTTCCCCGACGAGACTCTGGGCAGCAACGAGAACTTCATGGTGCCCGAGGAGTTGCTCATACCCGCCGGCGTGATACCTACGGGAGCGTACAACGAGAAGACCACACACTGCGGCGCCGGTTTTCGCCAGCGCTTCGTGAACCCGTCGATCTCGGTCGCCGTGACCCAGCAGAAGCTGCGCCGTCTGGCCGCCGAGAACGTGGACGTGGTGGTGCACATGTGCCCCAACTGTCACACCCAGTTCGACCGCTTTCACGACATCATCTCGGCCAGCGCGCAGGAGGAGTACCCGTTCGTCCACCTGCATGTGCAGCAGCTTCTCGCGCTGGCCATGGGCGCCGATCCCGAGAAGGACGTGGGCGTGCAGTCCCACTCGCGAGATGTGGAACCGCTTCTTCGAACGCATCGGAACAGCGTGAAGGCAGGTGCACGGTGAGGGCGGGCGTCTTCCTCTGCGAGTGCGGGGGCAACATCTCGGGAGTCGTCGACCTCGGTCCGCTGGCCGAGCACGCGCGTGGTCTCGACGGCGTGATAGAGGTCGGCATCAACCAGTTCATGTGCGGTGCTGAGGGCCGCGCCATCATCGAGAAGGCGGTAGAGGAGCGTGGTCTCGATCATTTCGTGATCGCCGCGTGCTCGCCGCGCTTCCAGGGTCCCACGTTCGAGCGCCTCGCGCGCGAGCTGCGCTTGGGCGAGAACGCCGTGGCCTTCGCCAACATTCGCGAGGGCTGCTCGTTTATCCACCGCCACGAGCCCGAGAAGGCGCAGGCCAAGGCCCGCCGCATCGTCGAGGGCGCCGTGGCGCGGCTGCGCCACCAAGCCGACCTTCCGCGACAGCGCACGTTCCTGAACCGTGCCGTGATGGTGGTGGGCGCCGGCATCGCCGGGCTGTCGGCCGCCGAGGAGCTGGCCGACGCGGGCATAGAGGTCCACCTCGTGGAGCGCCAGCAGAGCATCGGTGGCTACATGGCCCGGCTCTCCAAGACGTTCCCCACCGAAGACTGCGCCATGTGCTCGCTGTCGCCGCGCCTCACCAACGCCGCCATCGACAGTCGCATCCAT
Organism: uncultured Thermoleophilia bacterium; assembly: GCA_963848545.1. GTDB lineage: Bacteria > Actinomycetota > Thermoleophilia > UBA2241 > UBA2241 > CAIXSE01. The sequence continues at coordinate 4,782 of CAWKEZ010000013.1, read as the reverse complement.
ATCCACTCCCTCTCCGACGTGACCTCCATCAGCGGTCCGCCCGGCGAGTTTCGCACCGTCGTGCGGCACCGACCGCGGTTCGTGAGCGAGAAGTGCGTGGGCTGCGGCGAGTGCGTACCCGTATGCCCGGTGAAGGTGTCCAACGAGTTCGACTTCGGCGTGAGCCAGCGCAGGGCCATCTCGCGGCCGTTCGCCGGCGCGGTGCCTGCCACCTTCGCCATCGACCGCAAGGGCTGGTCGCCCTGCAAGACGGCCTGCCCCGTGCACACGTCGGCGCACGGGTACGTGGCGCTAGTCAGGGAAGGCCGCTACGAGGACGCCTACCGCGTGGCCAGCGAGCCGAATCCGTTCCCCAGCGTCTGCGGACGCATCTGCACCCACGTGTGCGAGAGCGAGTGCACGCGCGGCAACGTGGAGGACCCGATCGCCATCGCCGGCCTCAAGCGCTTCATCGCCGACCGCGGCGCGCCCAACACACTACCCGACGCCCTGCCGGCGTTCTACGAGGAACCGGTAGCCGTCGTCGGCGCCGGCCCGGCAGGGCTCACGGCCGCTCGCGAGCTGGCCAGGTTCGGTTACCGGACCACAGTGTTCGAGGCGCTCCCCGTGGCGGGCGGCATGCTGCGCGTGGGCATCCCCGAGTACCGTCTGCCGCGCGCCGTGGTGCAGGGTGAGATCGAGCGCATCACGGCCCTCGGCGTGCAAGTTAGGACGGGCCAGCGGTGCGGCACCGACTTCACGGTCGACTCGCTGCTCGGCGACGGCTACAAAGCCGTCTTACTCGCCACGGGCCTGCACGCCAGCAAGGAGCTGCCGCTGCCGGGCCTCGACAAGCAGGGCGTGGTACGCGCCGTGGAATTCCTGCGCTCCCAGGCCCTGGGCGAGAGCCCCACGGTGGGCGAGCGCGTGGTGGTGATCGGCGGCGGCGACGTGGCTTACGACGCCGGTCGCACCGCCTACCGTTGCGGTGCCCAGTCGGTCACCCTGGCCTGCATCGAGGACCAGCGCTCGGCGCCGGCCTCGTCCGAGGAGGTCGAGGAGGGCAAAGAGGAACAGGTGCACGTGGAGTACGCCCTCGTTCCGGTGGAGATTCTCGGCGGCGGCACGGCCACCGGCGTGAAGTTCCAGCGCTGCACGCTCGGCGAGCCCAACGAGCGCGGCTGGCGTCCGCCACTACCGGTGGAGGGCGAGTTCGTGGAGCTGGAGGGCGACACCGTGATCTTCGCCATCGGTCAGGCCCTCGTCGACGACTTCCTCACCGGGGCCGACGGCGTGACCGTCGAGCGCGGCCAGATCGCTGTGGATCCCGACACCATGATGACCGGCCGCCGCGGCGTCTTCGCCGGTGGCGATGCCGCCGCCATGGGCCCATGGACCGCCATCGAGGCCGTCGCGGCAGGTCGCCGTGCCGCGCGCGCCGTGCACAACTTCTTGCGCGGCGAGCAGCTCGCGCCGGTCTGGGACGCCGAGACCGACAAGGTGAAGATCCCCCACACCGAGCTGGAGCCTTTTGAGCCCCAAGCACGCCGCATCATGAAGACGCTTGATGGCGTGGCCCGGCGCACCACCTGGGAGGAGGTACGTCTGGGCTTCAGCGAAGAAGACGCCGTGGCCGAGGCCGGGCGTTGCCTCGACTGCTCGGTGTGCTCCGACTGCAAGTCGTGCGAGATCGCCTGCCCCGCGGGGGCCATCGATTTCTCGCAGAAGCCCTGGGAGGAGGAGATCACCGTCGGCGCCATCATCGTCGCCACCGGCCACCAGGAGTTTGACGCGACCCGCAAGGTGCCCCTCGGCTACGGGCGCTTCGACAACGTGATCACGCAGAGCCAGCTGGCGCGTCTGCTGGCGGCCTCCGGACCCACCGCCGGCGAGCTCTACCGCCCATCAGACGGCGCCGTCCCCAAGAACATCCTCATGCTGCAATGCGTGGGTTCGCGCGACTGCACGTCGAGCGGCAACGAGCACTGCTCGGCCGTGTGCTGCCTGTTCGCGACGCTGCACTCGTCGCTCATCAAGCAGCACTACCCCGACGCCGAGGTGACCATCGGGTATACGGACCTCCGTGCCCCTGGCAAGGCCCACGAAGAGTACTACCGCCTAGTACAGCAACGCGGCGTGCACTACGTGCGCGGTCGCGTGAGCGAGATCAGCGAGGAGGCCGATGGCAGCCTCAGCGTGCGGCTCGAAGACACCATGACCGGGCGCAAGCAGGAGAGTCGCTTCGACCTCGTGGTGCTCTCGGTGGGGCTCGAAGCGTCGAAGGGTACGCAAGACATCGCCCGCGTCGCCGGCTTGCAGACAGGCGCCGCCGGCTTCATCCGCGAGTTTCATCCCAAGCTGCGCCCCGTAGACACTCAGCGCACCGGCATGTTCCTCTGCGGCACGGCTCAGGGGCCCAAGAGCATTCCCGACTCCATCGCCCAGGCCAAGGCCGCAGCGGCGCGCGCCATCAGCATGCTCTCGACCGGCTTCACCATGACGCCGGCGCAGGTGGCGGCCAGCGACCCCGAGGTATGCATAGGTTGCGGCGTGTGCGAGACGTCCTGCCCGCAGATGGCAATCGCCCTCACGACGGGCGCCGACGCTCACTCGGTGGTAGAGCCCAACATCTGCCGCGGCTGCGGCATCTGCGCGGCGGAGTGCCCCACGGGGGCCATCCAGCTCGGCGGCTTCAGCGACGACGAGGTGCTGGCGGAGGCCACGGTATCAACGACGCCCTTGCCGGCCTGGCGGCCGACCGCACCATCGTCGCCTTCTGCTGCCGCGAATGCGCCTACGCGGCCGCCGACGCCAGCGCCAACGCGCGTACCCCGCTGCCGCCGACGGTGCGGCTGGTGCTCATGCCGTGCACCGGACGAGTGAGCCCGCTGCACCTCCTCAAGACGCTCGCCGAGAGCGCCGACGGAGTGATGGTCGCCGGCTGTCTGCTCGGCCAGTGCCACTACCGCGAGGGCAACTACAACGCAGTCGACCGCGTGGCCTTCGTGCAGCGGCTGCTCAAGAGCGTGGGCGTAGAGCCCGAACGCTGCCGCATGTTCACCATGAGCGCCGGCGAGCCGCCCAAGTTCGTGGCTGCCGTCAGGGAGATGGACCGCACAATCGCCGCGCTGCCGCCGCTGGCGCGCACCGCGCAGACGGCCGTCGGGGGGGCTGCCTGATGCCGCTTACCAGCCGCGGACGCCAGATCCTGGAGCGCGTGCCGGGCGGCAGCCTGCACAGCGTGAACGGCGTGGGCTGCGAGATCGTGCGCCACGAAGAGCTCTGCGTGGGCTGCGGCAAGTGCGCCACTAACTGCCCTTCCAGCGCCAGCCGGCGCAGCGCCACGTTCGACGTGAATCAGCTACTGGACGCTCCGGCAGACAGCCGGCGCGGACAGCTCGGCGGCGCCCTGCGCCGCCTCATGAGGCACGCGCCGGACGGGCCCGTGGAGGTGCCGGAGCGCGTCACCGTGTATCGAACCATCGCCTACGACGCCGATAAGTGCCTGGGCTGCGGCACATGCGCCCGCAACTGCCCGGTGCAGGCCATAGACGCCCTGCCGCCGGAGGCGAAGCCATGAGCGCCGCGCCGTCCGGCGGCAACGGTGCGGGCGCCGCCCCGGCGACGCGCCCGCTCGTGCTGCTCTGCGAGTGCGCCGGCACCATCAAGAACATCGCTTTCGACGTGCTCGAGCAGCGCGCCGGCGAAAGCGCCGACGTGCTGCGTGGCAGTCACTGGTGCGACCGGCAAGGTCAGGCTCGCCTGCGCGAGCTCATGGAGGCCGGCGACGGTCGTCAACTCGTCTTCGCCGGCTGCTCGCAAGACTTCGCCGCTCGCCGCCTGCACAAACTCATGGCGCGCGGCCTGCATGTGGAGATCGCCGACATCCGCGAGGGCTGCAGCTGGGTGCACGGCGACGACGTTGCCGCGGTCACCGATAAAGCGGCGTGTATCGTGGCTTCGTCTATCGCCTATCCCGACGCAACGGCCGACACGATGAGCCGGGCCGAGCGGCGCAACGCCGTGGTCGTCATCGGTGGCGGTGTAGCCGGCACGCAGGCGGCCGCCGAGCTCGCGCAGATGGGTCATCCCGTGGAGCTGGTGAGCGGCGGCCCTTCCTGGGCGGCCGCGCCGCCCGCATCGGCACCGTGTTCCCCACCAACGACTGCGGCCAGTGCCTGCCAACTACCGACGCCCAGGCCGGCACCCGTAAGTGCTTCCATCGCAACGTCGCCATCGACCATCCCGACCTGCGCATCTGGCGCCAGTCCACGGTGGCCTCGGTCAGCGGTCACGCCGGCGATTTCGCGGTGAGCATCCGCCGCCTGCCCAACATCGTCACCAGCGATTGCGTGAACTGTGGGACCTGCGAGACGGTGTGCCCGGTGGACTCGTCGGAGCCCGGCAAGAAGGCCATCTTCAGCGAGTTCTACGACGGCCGCGTGGTGCGCACCGTCGACCTCGACACCTGCACGTTCTGCGGCAAGTGCGCCGAGGAATGCCCGGTAGACGCCATCGACTTCGGCAGTCTCCGCAGCGCACCACGGTGCACGCCGGGGCCATCCTTACGGCCATCGGTTGCGAGCCGGCCCCGGCGAACTACCTGGACTACCTCGGCTACGGCCACGAGGGCGTCATCACGCAGGTGGAGCTCGCCGAGAGGCTCGACGACTGGGCCGCGCAAGCCTCCTTGGGGCAGATGTCGGTGCGCGAGATCGTGATGGTGCAGTGCGCCGGCTGACGAGACAAGCGCCATCTGCCCTACTGCTCGCGACTCTGCTGCATGATCGCTCTCGGCAGTGT
>CAWKEZ010000012.1:0-37204 GCA_963848545.1 uncultured Thermoleophilia bacterium | reverse complement strand
GCACGTTGCTGATCTCCTCGACGTTGGCGCCCGTGACCTCATAGCTGGTCATGAGCAGTTTGAGGTTGAAGGTTTCCTCCACGTGGCCCAGAAGAAACAGCGACACCAGGATCATGGCGGTGGCAAAAATGGCAGTCAGGTAGAGTCCGCCACCCGCTGCCATTCCGACGGATGCGACTACGAACAGCGTGGCTGCCGAGGTCAGTCCGGTAGTGAGCCCGCGCGTGTGCAGAATTGAGCCGGCGCCGATGAAGCCGATGCCGGGGATGATCTGGGCGGCGATTCTGGCGGCGTCGGAGGGGACACCTGCGAGTCTTTCGGAGAGAAGCGTGAACATGGCGGCGCCGAAACAGATGAACAAATTGGTGCGCAGGCCGGCGGCGCGGTGCTTGAACTCGCGCTCCAGTCCGATAAGGCCGCCGAGAATCGCCGCCAAAAGCAAGCGCGTCAGCGAAACGCCGACGGGCGCCTTGGTCATTTCCCAGTGCAGCAAATCGACGAAATGTTGCCAGTTCATGGAGTGGTCCGCCCGCATGAAGCGGGCTACAGATGGCCGGATTTTATCACCGGCGATACGGGCTGCCGCGTTAACCCGGCTGATTACCGCGCGCGATAAAGCACGACCGGCGCTTGCCCCGTAGTGTGAAACACAACCAGCACGGGCAGGTTGTGTGCCCGCGCCGCCTGCCACACAGCGTCGCCCTCCGAGGCAACGGCATAGTCGGCATACTGCGCGGGATCGGCGAGGGCGCGTTCCCACAAGCCCTCGGAGTCGGACGGCTGCTTCCAGGCGCGGTGATTGCCTTCGTTGATTACGCGCTTGAGTGGAACGCCGGCGCGCTCCAGTGCGCCGACATGATCGCCAACGTACATGAGCAGCGTGGCGTCGGGCGGCAATTTCTGCAGCCAGAGGGCGAGTTGGGCTTCGAGCTGGTTCCGGCTCCGGTTGTTGACCTTGGGCTCTTGCAGCGACTGCGGACCGGCGTACCAGACCGAGGCATAGCTCACGCTCACCACGGCGAACACCAGAGCCAGAACGGCAGCGCGCAGGCTGCGGTTCCAGCCATGGAATTGAATGGCGAGGTAGACGAGAATTGCCAGCGCGACCGCGAAGGCTGGGAGTAGTTGCAATCCGTAGCGAACGTTGTAGTGGCTGAACGGCCACCACGCGGGGACAAAGATCGGCACTCCGCCGTACGCCACCGAGAGAGCGTAAAAAGGCACCGGGACTAACAGGAACAGCATTGGTAGCCAATTGCTGGACGTGGCTCCGGCGCGGGCACGAGAGCGATAGGTCACAACTGCACCAGCAATGGCGGCGAGGGCCAGTAGAACCCAAGTCCGCTGCAGCCACTGGTTTTCCGCGAGGTTGGTCTCGGCCGATTTCAGAAAGTACAGGCTGGCAAGTGCCAGATTTCCAGCGCCGGGGTGGCCGGGATTGCCGGGACCCTGCGTTTTGCGCTCGATTGCTTTGGCCGAGTAAGGACCGTTCTCAAACTCGAGTGGATTGCGATAGACGATTCCGTTGTAGGCAAGCCAGAGTGCAGGGCCAGCGGCGGCAAGCAAGACGAATTTCGCGAGCGCGAGGCGTGGAAAGCGAAGGCCGGAGAGTGGACCTCCAATCATGCCTGGCGGGAGGAAGTTGACAATCACGACGGTTCCCGCCATGGCTGCCGCCAGGAACCATCCGTCGTAGCGGGTCAGGCAAGCCGCCGCCAGACACGCGCCGCATTTCGTGAGGGCCGTTGCATCTCCCCGCATCGACTCAGCGAAATAGACGACTGCCCACAGGAAGAACGCCAGGTAGAGCGACTCGCCCATGGCGGTGGTCTGCATGTAAATCAGATTCGGATTCGCCGCGAAGACCAGCGCGGCGGCCCATGCGGCGATGCGGGCGGGGCCGTCCGGTTCAAGGCCGCGGGAAAGAGTGCGGCGCACGAGCCGAAACATTCCGACGACGGCCAACACATAGGCAATGAGTGACGAAATCGAGCCGCCGACGCCGCGTTGCCACATTTGGTCGGAGAGCAGGAAAGGAACCATCAGCAGATGGGGCAGAGGCAGCCACACGGTCCCGAGTTGCAGCAGGCCGGGAGTCTTTGAATCGAAGACACGGCGCGCGATGTTGATGTGGGCGATCGCGTCACCGTAGAGAAGTACTTCGCCACGCTTGAAATAGAACAGGAAAGCGAGAATCGAAACGCAAGTGGCCAGCCAGAGCAGCAGGCGAACCTCGGAATCCCACGGTGAACTGGGCGGGGTTTTTATTGGCTTGGGCATCTGCGGTTGGATAGAGAGTGTTTCATAAAAGAGGCATTGCGCAAATGGAGAGATTTGCCTCAGCGGCGAAGCGAACGGTTTTTCGAGGCCCGTTGCACGGCTGAAGCCGTGCCCTTCCGAAGCATCGATACAATGCGCCGCTTGTAGTTCCCCTAAGAGAAAACCTATTCGAGGTGCGTGAGTTCGCGAATACTTGAAAGCGGGCGTCGATTTCTTCGCGCGTGAGCGACTGCAGGCGCTCGGTGCCGAAACGCTCGACGGCGAACGATCCCATGACCCCTCCGTAAAAGAGAGCGCGCTTCAGTACTTGGCGGTTGAATTCTTTTTGCGACGCCAGGTAGCCGATGAATCCTCCGCGAAGGAATCACCCGCGCCGGTGGAACTCTCACTTCCTCAATCGGCAGCGCGGGAGCGCGAAAGGGATGGCGGCCGATGCCGAATGCGCCTTCGCGAAAGAAAATGGTCGCACCATATTCGCCGTGCTTGATGACCAGCGCTTCCGGACCGATGGCCATCACTTTCTGCGCGGCGCGGGGCAGATCGGTTTCGTTGGCCAGCATCTTCGCCTCAGTATCGTTGATAAGGAGGACGTTGACCAGTTTCAACGTCTCCTTGAGCTCTCCGGGCGTGCCTTTGATCGAGTAGTCATGGTGTCGCAGCCGGGGCAGGCGCACGCCGGTCATGTTGCGCCACGTTGGCCTGGAGCGTGGGCTGAATGTTGGCCGAAGAGAAATTCGGCGCTCTCGTATTCCTTCGGAATCTGGGGGTGAAGGTCTGAATACGTTCAGGTCCGTAAGTGGTCTTGGCCTCGTCGAGATTGTCGGTATAGGAACCGCCCCAGCGAAATGTCCTGCCCTTGGCGCGCTCGATGCCGCGGGTGTCGATGGCGTGCCCGGCGGAAGACGTTCTCCTGTTCGGGACCGAAGTCTCGCCCACGACGGCGACGACGCGCACCTTCGTAAAGAGCTGGCGGCCAGAGAAAATATGTGGCAGCACGGCTGAGAATGTTTTCACGCTGCCCGAAGGAGACGTGACGTCATCGAAGCTGACCGAACCGTACTACCAGGATGCCATGCTGCGGTTTCGCTCCTAGGTTCGGGCTTTGAAGACAGTGATCAGTGATCAGTGGCTAGTGGTCAGTGATCAGGATTGATCCGACACTCTCCAGGTATCCGCCCAGGACCAGTTTCACCTTTTTCGTGGCCGGGGGAATTTCTTGGGATCGGTCAGGATGGCGCGGGCTAAGGCGATCCGCATTTGGACGATCGGTTGTGCGGCATAGCCGCTACGGTTGCGTGGATCACTTTCGCGGTGTTCTCGGTGTTCTTGAGAGCACGGCCAGGATTCGATCGACGGTCACGGAGTCAGCGACGAGGATGCCAGCAGTCGTAGTCGGTGACGATGGCAACGGTGACGTAGCAGAGTCTGGCCTCGCGGCCAATCTAGCCTCTGGATCGGTCATGCCGATGACGTCGCATCCCCAGGCCGCGACAAACGTTGGACTCGGCCTTAGTGGAAGACTGAGGTCCCTCCACCGCAAAGGTAGGTCCCGCCATGCTGCTGACGACTCGACTTGTTCGCAGGCAGACTCGACGACGCCTGCGAGTTCCGGTGCAGATGGACTCGGCAAAGGCGACGCGCGCGACTACGCCGCCGCCGAAATGTATCGACGCGATGGTGGGTGCGGTCGAAGAATTGGTCGGGAACGACGAGTCAAGTGGCTTGTGTTCTTCCTTGAACCAGTCGACGGCGGAGATGGAAACAATGCGCCGACGCCGAGTTGCTCGAAGCGAGAATGTTGGCGCGAAAATCAATCCGCTGGGCAGGACGCGATGGCGGCGCGCGTGGCGCGCCAGGACGCGACTCGCGGCCCTCAAGCGTGCCGCATACACAGGCATCGGACGGCGCGCCGAAGGGCGTCTGAGCCGACCTCTTTGACTTCGGTCAGTCCGGCATGGAATACAGCCCGCGTCCGCCGACGACTCCGATTTCCGCCTGTGGGGAATCGCCCCTCGAGAACGTGTCAACACACATCAGTCAAACTCGCGATGATACAGGACGACGACCGTGCCTCCGGGCCGACCGGTGAGGGTGCTACAATCCGAAGATGAGGTTTGCAGGGAGCCTGTGCAGTCGTTGTGCTGCGCAGTTTCGGACGGACTCAGGAAAAGTCCGTGCCCCAGCCCGAGCGGAATCGGTGACCGTCCCCGCCGCCCTCGATGACAATCGGGTTGTGATCGACGCGGACGTCATGCTGCCTGACGGTCGAACCCAGCGAGTGCACGCTGCGGGCCAAGTGGCGATCCCGATCCCGACCTTTCTCGCCACCTGGCGACGTTGCTCGCAAACTCGCCGACGGCGATGGGCGCGGGCTCGTCGCCGCCCCCGAAAGAGCTTTCCGTCGGAGGAACGACCATTCGCTGGCGGTGGCAAAGCAGGCGAAGATTCCGCTCAAGCCGGTGAATGCGGCTTCAGTCCTGGCTCCGGGCATGAACGTCGAGATCAACCTGCCATCGAGCATCCTTCGCCACTACGACGTGCTGATCGATTTTCCCGGGCACAAGTTTTCCATCGGCGCCCCGGGGACGATTCAGTTCCGTGGGTCGAGCGGCAAAGTGCAGGTCAATGCGGCGAACGGGTTAATCCAGGTGCCCAGCCAGATCGAGAACAAGAAATATAATCTCGCGCTCGATATCGGATCGAGCTTCAGCTTCCTTTCCGCAGAGCTGTTCGAGAAACTTGCGACCGCGCACCCGGACTGGCCGCACATGACGGGCGCCGTGGGCCCGGCCAACATGTGGGGACTCGAAGACGAACCGAAGTGGAAGCTCATACGGAGTGGACCGACTGCACCGCGAGCTGCGCAAGCCCACGTTGCTGGGTTGACGAGAGGCGGCGGCGCTACTTCGCGGTGAGCGCCCAGGCCAGCACCGAGATGGCGTTGAAGACGGCGTGCAGGGTGATGTTGGTCCAGAGGCTGCCGGTGCGCTTGAAGACCCACGCCAGGCCGACTCCCAGCGCGAACAGCGGCACGAAGACGCTGAGCTGCAAGTGCGCGGCGGCGAAGATGGCTGCCGAGCCGGCCGCCCCCCAACCCCACCCGAACGACTGGGCGAGACCCTGGAAGAGGAACCCGCGGAAGAAGATCTCTTCGAACAGCGGCGCCATGACGACGGCCACGAGCGCGAACAGGACGATGCCCGCCGCGTTGTGCGGGAAGTCGCCGACGATCGCCTGCTGTTTGGGGTGGATGATCGTGTCGTGCGCGGCGCTCACCATGTACACCACGACCAGAGTCAGCGGGATGGTCCAGAAGTAGGCCTTGGTGGGTTTGCGAAAGCCCCAGGCCGCCAGCGTATTGCCGCGCAACCTGATCGAAAAGAGCCACGCCGCGAACGTCTCCCACCCGTACATGACCAGCGAACCTATGGCCAGAGCGACGGCGGAGCCTACCGTCACTCCTGTGACGGTGGTCTTCACGCCCAGCGACGCGAGGTAGAGCAGCAGCTCCGGGCCGAAGGCCACGGCCAGACCACCGAGCGCGAAGGCCCAGCCCCAGGGGGTCGGCGGCGGCGGTCCGGGGAGCGCCTGCGGCGCTCGCGGTGACGCCGGCGAGGCGTTTCTCGCCGCTGGGCCCGAGCGGTGGCGGTGGGCCGCCACGCGGCGCCTGTGAAGGCGGCCACGCGGGTGGGCTCGCCGAGGGCGCCGGCGGCCAGTTGGGAGGGGTCGTCGACGCAGGTGGCGGTGGTGGCGGCGGCAGGCTGGGTGCGGCCGGCGTGCGCGATGGCGCCGGGGGTGCCGGCGGCGCGGGCGCCGCCCCAGGCTGGTCCGCCGGCCCGGCTTCGCCCGCCGGCCCGGCTTCGCCCGCCGGCCGCACGCCGGCGTCGTCGTGGTCGTGCCCGTTCTGCTGGTCTTCCGTGGTCTCTCCTCTCGGCCGTCGCACGACAGTCGTGCCCACCGTCACCGCGTCCGTCACAACCGTCACGGCGCGTGGCGCCGAGTGCCGTCACGACACGGTTCCCCGTGGGCCGCAACCGCGCACACGCTCGCGTCGGCGCCGGCCGCCGTTTCGCTTATCGGCCCGCGGGAAGCACATCGTCATGAGCTTCTTCGGCGGCGCCAAGCGTACTACTACACGGTACCTCATCGAGGTCCCTCATGATGCCGACGAATGCCAGTGGATCATGGGCGAGATCATCGGCCGGGCGCCGCAGTATGCCGACATGTTCTGGTGGGGGTGCCACGTCGGCGATCATCGCGCCTGGGCCTGGCTGGACGGCTCGGGGCGCCAGGCAGTGCTCGAAGAAGCCTTACCGCCGATGTTACGGTCGCGTGCGCTGGTGCATCGCGTGGCGCGCATCGATGGGCGTGAGCTGCGCGACTGGCAGGAGTCGCGCCAGACAAGGAGCGCCTGAGGCCGCACGGCGAGTCTGCCGCCACGGCGCCCTCGCGGGCGGCGCGTTTTGCCGGGTCTGCGCCGTCTGCTATACTGCGCCGCCGTGGCCGCCGCGGTACGAGGCCCGCACCCCCGGGGATGCTCCGTCGTCGCGTTGACCCTCGTGCTGGGCGCTTGGTATCCTTACATGCTTCTTTCTGAAAGGATGACGACGTGCGTCAACTCGTCACGCTCGCTTGCCAGGAGTGCAAGCGTCGCAACTACCATACGAACAAGAACAAGAAGAACGACCCGGACCGCATCGAGCTCAAGAAGTACTGCCCTTGGTGCGGGACGCATACCGTGCACAAGGAGACGCGCTAAGCGTTCTGCCTTGTGTCCTAGGGCTGTAGCTCAATTGGTAGAGCACCGGTCTCCAAAACCGGGGGTCGGGGGTTCGAGTCCCTCCAGCCCTGCCAATGACATCCGGAGCGGTTGAGTGGCGAAGACTGCGAACAACAGCAGAGGCAAGCAAGGGCAAGGCAAGGGCCGGCCCAGCGGCAAGCCCGCCCAGGGCGGCAAAGGCGTGGCCCGCCGCGCCGACGCCAAGCCCGCGCGCGGCAAGGCCCAACAACGCCCCCAGAGGGCGCGCGCCGCCAGGGCCGATAACAGGGGCTTCATGAAGTTCCTGCGTGACGTGCGCATCGAGCTCGGCAAGGTAACCTGGCCGACGCGCAAAGACCTCGTGCAGTCCACCCTCGTCGTGTTGGTCGCCGTCGCCATCGCCGCCGTGTTCACGTTCGCCCTCGACGAGGTCTTCTCGCAGGCCGTCGATTTCGTCGTTCGTCGACTCACACACGCATGATCGGGGCACAGCTTGTATAGCTGGTACGTCGTCAACACATACTCCGGCCACGAGAACAAGGTGAAGGCCAACCTGGAGCATCGCCGTCAGTCTATGCACCAGGAGGAGCGCATCCACCAGATCGTGGTGCCCACCGAGCAGGTCGTCGAGACCAAAGACGGCGAGAAGGTCACAAGCGAACGGCGTGTGTTCCCGGGCTACGTGCTGGTGCAGATGGAGCTCACCGACGACACCTGGTCGCTGGTCAAGAACACGCCCGGCGTCACCGGCTTCGTGGGGGCGCAGAACAAGCCGGTCGCGCTCTCGCGCGCCGAGATCGATCGCATCATGCACACCGCCTCGGTGGAGCGTCCCAAACAGAAAGCCGAGTTCAGCGTGGGCGAAGACGTGCGCGTCACGTCGGGACCGCTCAGCGATTTCTCCGGCGAAGTCGTCGAGGTCAACCTCGACCAGAGCCGGCTCAAGGTCATGGTGTCGATCTTCGGCCGCGAGACGCCGGTCGAGCTCGCCTTCGATCAGGTGAAGAAGACATCCTAACTAGGCAGTAAGCGAGGCAGTCGTGGCCAAGAAGGTCCTCACCAAGATCAAGTTGCAGATCGCCGCCGGCGCGGCCAGCCCGGCGCCGCCGGTCGGCCCCGCGCTGGGCCAGCACGGCGTCAATATCATGGAGTTCTGCAAGGCGTTCAACGCCCAGACGCAGGGCTCGGGCAGCAGCGTGGTGCCGGTCGAGATCACGGTGTACGAGGATCGCTCGTTCACCTTCGTCACCAAGACGCCGCCGGCGGCGGTGCTGCTGCGCGAGGCGCTCGGTATCGACAAGGGCTCGGGCGAGCCCAACCGCCACAAGGTCGGCACCGTGTCGCGGACCCAGGTGCGCGAGATCGCCGAGACCAAGATGCGCGACCTCAATGCCAACGACGTCGACGCCGCCATGAAGATCATCGAGGGCACCGCGCGCAGCATGGGCGTCGAGGTCGCCGATTAGCCAAGGGTCGGGTGGTAGCCCGGCCGCCGAAGTGGGAGGCGACAGCGTCGCCGTTTGTACCACAGGAGGTACGACGAACATGGCCAAGCAAGGCCGCACCTACACCACCGCCAGGCAAACCATCGAGGCGGGCCGTCTCTACTCCCCGCTCGAGGGCATGCGCCTGCTCAAGTCGCTCTCCGGCGCCAAGTTCGACGAGACCGTGGAGGTCCACTTCCGCCTCGGCGTTGACGTGCGTCATGCGGACCAGATCGTGCGCGGCACCACGGTGCTCCCGCACGGTACCGGCAAGGAGATGCGCGTCGCCGTGTTCGCCGAGGGCGACAAGGCGCGTGAGGCCCAGGAGGCGGGCGCCGATCTGGTGGGCACCGACGACCTGGTCAAGCAGATCCAGGAGGGCGTGTTCAACTTCGACATCGCTATCGCCACGCCCGACATGATGGGCACGGTCGGCAAACTGGGCCGCATCCTCGGTCCGCGCGGCCTCATGCCCAACCCTAAGTCGGGCACCGTGACCTTCGACGTGGGCAAGGCGGTGAGAGATGCCAAGGGCGGCAAGGTGGAGTACCGTACCGATCGCTCCGGCATCGTGCACCTGAGCATCGGCAAGAAGTCGTTCAGCGAGGAGATGCTGGTGGAGAACTACGGCGCGGTGCTCGACGAGATCGTGCGCGCCAAGCCGGCCGCCGCCAAAGGCAAGTACATCAGGAGCGTGCACGTCGCGGCCACCATGAGCCCCAGCATCGAGCTCGATCCCGCGCGGACGCGCGACCTGCTCGAGTCCTGACTGCCACGCACCAGGCACGGTTGTCGGCGCCACCAAGCTGTTCTATACTGCCGCTTCGCGGCGCCGCTAGCGTCGCGGCCGATGAAGGTCGGTGCTCCTTTGGGGAGCAGAATGGATCCACACGGGTCCGCCACCCGAGGCGAAACGAGCCAGAGCTGCACCTGCGCCCGCTTTCCCCTGGGGAGCGGGTTTTTGTTTGCGACTGAGAGGTCGAGATGCTGAGAAACGAGAAAGAAGCCGTGATCGCCGAGGTGGCGCAGCTGCTGACGAGCAGCGAGAACGTGATCGTCAGCGATTACCGTGGCCTCACGGTGGCCGAGCTCAAGGAGTTGCGCGACAAGCTGCGTGAGTGCGGCGCCAGCTTCAAGGTGGTCAAGAACACCCTGGGAGGCATCGCCGCCGACCGCGCCGGCCGCGCCGTGGTGAAAGAGCTGCTCAGCGGCCCCACCGCGGTCACGTTCTGCGGCGAAGACCTGGTCGCCGCCGCCAAAGCGCTGGCCGACTTCTCGCGCACGCATCCGCGCCTGGCCGTGCGCGGCGGCCTGCTCGAGGCGAGCCTCATCGACACGTCGGCCGTGGAGGCGCTCGCCTTGCTGCCTTCGCGCGACGTGCTCGTCGCCCAGTTCGTCGGAACCATGGCCGCGCCGCTCACCGGTCTGGTCACCGTTCTCTCGGGCACGATCAGCGGTTTCGTTCGTGCTCTCAACCAGGTGGCCGAGCAGCGGGCCGCCGCCGGCGAGGCCTGAGGCGCTCGCCACACCGTACTGTCCAGCAAGGCTTTCGAGCCCTACGCGAGGTGAACAGACTCATGGCAGACAAGACCCTTACGAAGGACCAGCTCATCGAGGCCATCAAGGGCATGACCGTTCTCGAGCTCAGCGAGATGGTCAAGGCTCTCGAAGAGGAGTTCGGCGTGAGCGCCGCGGCCCCCATGGCCGTCGCCGCTCCGGCCGCTGCCGTCGCGGCCGAGGCCGTCGAGGAGCAAACCCAGTTCGACGTGATGCTCACCTCTTTCGGCGAGCAGAAGATCCAGGTCATCAAGGTCGTGCGCGCGCTCACCGGTCTCGGCCTCAAGGAGGCCAAGGACGTGGTGGAGGGTGTGCCCAGCGCCATCAAGGAAGCCGTCACCAAAGACGAGGCGGAAGAAGCCAAGAAGCAGCTCGAAGATGCCGGCGCCTCGGTAGAGATCAAGTAATACCTCTCGCCTCGCCGAGTGCGAGGCCGCAGGACCAGAGCGCGCGAAGGGCCGGGGCGGCGCAGCCGCCCCGGCCCTCCGGGTTGCATGGCTCCGAAAGCATCGCGCGCCGAGGCGGCTAGCCACTCATTTCAGGACCGGCGGCTCTCAGTGCGTGACGATGTTGGCACTGGTGCCCGTTGCGCCCGTACTGGTGGCCGTCACCGTGTAGGTGGTGCCGGCGGTGGTGCTCGTGGTCAGGCTGATCGTTGCGATTCCGCTGGAGTTCGTCGTCGTGGGGTTAGTGCCAGTGAGCGACCCGCCCGTGCCGGTCTTGGTGAAAGTGACCGCGATCGACGTGCTCACCGGGTTCCCGTACTGGTCGGCCAGCTGCGCCGTGATCGTAACCGCCGTGCCGGCGGCCGGGGTGTAGCTGCTGGAGGTGACGACGTACTTGCTGGCGGCGCCGACGGTGCCCGTGGCTGTGAATGTCACGGGAGAGCCCGAGAGGCCGGCGACAGTGGCCGTGAGAGTGTTGGTTCCAACGGTGGTGCCCAGCGTCCAGCTGGTGACCGCAGCGATGCCCGAGGCGTTGGTGTTGGCCGGGCTGCCCCCGATGGAGCCGCCGCCCGAGGCGACGGCGAAGGTAACAGTCACGTTGCCGACCGGATTGCCGTTGACGTCGGTGACCAGCACGCTCGGGTTAACGGCGACCTTGGTGCCCGAGATGGCCGTCTGGTTGTTGCCGGCGTTCACCGCGATCTTGGCGGCGGGGCCCACGGTACCGGTGGCCGTGAAGGTCACGGGCGAGCCGGAGAGGCCGGTAGCCGCGGCGGTGAGGGTGTTGGTGCCCGCGGTGGTGCCCAGCGTCCAGTTGGTGACCGCAGCGATGCCGGAGGCGTTGGTGGTGGCCGCGCCGCCGCTGACGGAGCCGCCGCCGGAGGCGACGGCGAAGGTCACCGCAGCGCCCGGAACGGGGTTGTTGTTGGCGTCGGTGACCAGCACGCTCGGGTTAACGGCGACCGCGCTGCCGGCGATGGCCGACTGGTTGTTGCCGGCGCTGAGGGCGATCTTGGTGGCGGGGCCGGCGATGGACGTGATGCCGGGGCTGGTGCCGGTCCTGGTGCCACCGGCGGTGCTGCTCGCGGTGATGGTGTAGGTGGTGACGGTGTTGCCGGTCTTGAACGTGACTGTGGCGATACCACTGGCGTTCGTGTTGACGTGATTGGGGGTGAGCGTTCCGCCGCCGGGGCTGGCGGTGAAGTTAACCCTGATGCCCGACGTGCTCACCGGGTTCCCGTACTGGTCGGCCAGCTGCGCGCTGATGGTCACTGACGAGCCGGCCACCGGGGAGTAGTTGCTCGAGGTGACCACGTACTCGCTTGCGGCGCCGGCGGTGCCGGTGGCCGTAAAGGTGACGGGCGCGATGCCGAAGCCGGTGGCCGTGGCCGTAAGGGTGTTGGCCCCGGCCTGGGTGCCCAGCGTCCAGCTGCCCACGGTGGCGATGCCCGAGGCGTTGCTGGTGGCCGAGGCGCCCGTGACTGAACCGCCGCCCGAGGCGATGGTGAAGGTCACGGTCACGCCGGCGACGGGGTTGTTGTTGGCGTCGCTGACGAGGACGCTGGGCTTGGTGGCGACCGCCGTGCCCACGGTGGCCGACTGGCCGTTGCCCGCGTTGATGGCGATCTTGCTGGCGGTGCCGGTGGCCGTGAAGGTCACGGGCGAGCCCGAGAGGCCGCTGGCCGTGGCCGTGAGGGTGTTGGTGCCGGCGGCCTTGCCCAGCGTCCAGCTGGTCACGGTGGCGATGCCCGATCCATTGCTGGTGGCGGAACCGCCCGTGACAGAGCCGCCGCCCGAGGCGACGGCGAAGGTGACCACGACTCCAGAGACGGGGTTGCCGTTGGCGTCGGTGACCAGCACGCTCGGGTTGATAGCCACCGCCGAACCCGAGGGCGCCGACTGGTTGTTGCCGGCGTTCAGGGCGATCTTGCTGGGCGGGCCGGCGGTGCCCGTGGCTGTGAAGGTCACGGGTGAGCCCGAGAGGCCGGCCGCCGTGGCCGTGAGGCTGTTGGAGCCAGCGTTGGTGCCCAGCGTCCAGCTGCCCACGGTGGCGATGCCCGAGGCGTTGCTCGTGGCGGAACCGCCCGTGACAGAGCCGCCGCCCGAGGCGACGGCAAAGGTGACCACCGCGTTCGAGACAGGGTTGCCACCGGTGTCGGTGACGAACACGCTCGGGCTTATGGGCACCGCCGTTCCCGCGACTGCCGACTGGCTGTTGCCGAGGTTTAGCTGCAGCGTGTCGCTGGTGAGCTGCGACGAGGCCGCTTGGACCGCCGTCGAGGTTGCGGTGCTGAACGAGGCGCCCGAGACGGCGACGTTCACCAGGGCGGCGGCCAGCGCGGCGAGAGCCACGAAGATCACGAACCGGCGGCTCACGACGACACCCCGGCGATCTGCAGGCCGAGTGCCACTGTGGCGCCCTGCAGGGCGGCGTTGTCGGTGCCCGCGGGGTAGGCGAGCGTGAGCCGGTACGAGCGCGCGGCGGCCGCCGCGAATGTGCCCAGGCTCACCGCAGAGAAGCCCGACACCGACCCCTGGTACAGCGTCGTCGGCGTGCCGGTGATGTCTTCGACCTTCAGGGTGAGGACGTCGGAGAGTTTCGGCGTGGCCGGTGTGTTCACGAGGCTCGTGGCGCTGAGCGTGAACCCGGCGGAGACAGTGCCGGTGTTGGTGATGATCATCGTGCCCACGGTGCTGGCGCCCGGGCACGAGGCCGCTCGCGTTGATCATGAGCTGGCCGCTCTGGCTATTGGTCTGCGAGAGACTTCCGGCGACGAACACGTTGGCCGGGTTGGTGGAGCCGGCGGTGAAGCTGGCGCCGGAGAAGACCAGCGTGTGAAGCGTGAAGGCGAGCACCGCCAGCACGAGCAGAGAGACGAGGCCTCTGCGAATCCAGGTCGTGTGGCTCGCGATGCTCACGTCGTTTCCAGTTTCTGCTCCATTGGCCACGCTCGAGACACGTGCACTAAGGGCCTCGGGCCGCCTCGCCCTCCGCAGGATCCTGACTCTCTTCATCTTGCTCCGCGTCTGTGTCCGGCTCTTGCCTGGCCTCTCCCGGGTCTTATCGGCGTGTGTACCGTGCTCCTGCAGGCCTTACAGGGTGCGCTAGACAGGTGTTCCAGGTATCTGTGCCTAGAGGGTCTGGGTACACGGCCCACCGCCGACAGGGGCGAACCGTGGTCGCGGCAAGCTGCGCCGGCTAGCGTGGCACCGAGGACCTTGGAGGAGAGGGCCTGACAGACCGGACTACGGCGTTTTGATTTGCCCCTCAAGAATGGGGTTCACATTGCCGAATACGATGCTTATATGGCAGTGGCGCGCATTTGGCACCGCGTCCAAAGGAACGGCCCCGTGAGACCTGGGGCGTGGAGCACATGATGATAAGCCTGGCACGCGGGCGCCGCGCTGGCGGCGGCTGCAGTTTCGTCGAACTCACTGCCGTCTGCGCGGGCACCCCTTCGCCGACCCGGCTTCGCGGCGCGGGAGATCCGGCGCCCCCTGAGCGACGACGTTCTGCCGGCCTGCGCGAGACGAGAGTGGAGCGATGAGAAGCCTGGCCCTTGGCCGCAGAGGCGAGCGCGGGCTCACGCTCATCGAGCTCATCATCGCGGGTGCGATTGCCACACTCTTCTTCGCGGCTGCCGTGCCCATGTTCGGCACCGCCCTGGAGGCCTCGCGCAGCGACCAGATGCGGGTGGTTGCCGAGACCATCGCGCAGCAGAAGATCGAGCAGATTCGCGAGCTCCAGTTCGATCAGCTCTCCAAGCTCACGGACGGCTCCGTCAACCTCACCACCTGGATGGGCGGCGCCTTCAACCCCACTGTCTCAAGCTACGTGGGCACACAGGGCAAGACCTACACGGTCGCCTACACCGTGACGTTCAACCCCACCAACGCGGCGCCGACCGCCGCCCAGAATGCCCAGGTCACGGTGACGGTCTCGTGGGTCGATGTGGCCTACGGGAAGGGTACGCACAACACGGCACAGGTGACTCTCGAGACCGTGATCTCGCGTCAATTCAGCGGGCCGGGTGTCCAGAACGTGACCCTGAGCCCGCTCAACGGGCTCAACCAGCTGGACTCGGGGCCGACCACGATCAACGTCTACATCACGCCGCAAGACGCGGGCACCAACAACTCGGGCGTCGGCTCGGTCACCGTTACCGTGGCCGACGTGAACAACAGCACCTTTACCCCGGTCGCGCTCACCGCGACGGCGGTGTCCAACGGTGTCTTCACGACCTCCTGGAACCAGAGTGGGGCTACGGCGAACGATACCTTCTCGTTCACCGCCCAGGCCACGAACGCAAGCCAGACGCCCGGCAACCCGTTCGTCGTGAACGCCAAGCTCGTCACCGGGCAGAACCCCAACCCGGTGACCAACTTCGTCATCGCGCCGGGCAACCAGTGTCTGCTGCTCACCTGGGACAACAGCACGGCCACCGACTTCAACCACTACGAGCTCTGGCGCGGGCCGTCCTCGAGTTCGATGACGCCGCTCGTCACGAACCTCCAGGCCTCCGGCTACATCGACACCGGCTTGACCAATGGCACCACCTACTATTACGAGGTCCGCGTGGTTGACAACGACGGCAACCCCAGCACGTGGGTCACGGGCAGCAAAGCGCCCGCCGTCCAGAGCGACACCGTAACGCCCGGCATGCCGGCGAACTTCACAGCCGTGCGCAGCAATGCCAACGCCTCCTTGAGCTGGAACGTGCCCAGCGCCGGCACGAGCGGCATCGCGGGCTACCTGATCTACCGCGACGCTCAGCCCTACGCCCGCTACGCGCCGGGTGGCACCGCCGGCTCGCTGGTCACCTACTCCGACGTCATCGGCTACTCGGTGGCACACACCTACTCGGTCGTGGCGTTCAACGGCGTGGGGCTGGTGAGTGCCGCCACTCCGACGCTCACCGTCAACACGGCGACGGCGCCGACCGAGACGCTCACCGTGACGACCACCAAGGCGTCGCCCGGCGTCTCCGTGGATGTCGTGCAGAGCGACGCCCAGCCTGATCCCCAGGACGACGGCACGAAGACAGCGACCAGCCTGGCGAGCGCGGTCTGGACCGGGTTACCGTATGGCTCCTACACGATCACGGCAACCTCCGGCAGCTCGCAAGTCATCCAGAACATCACGCTGACCCAGAACATGACCGTGGCGAGCGGATTGTAAGGGGCGTCAATGAGGCGCACTCCGGCGGCACATCCGCAGCAGGGCTTTACGCTGATCGAGACGCTGGTCACGACCGCGATCATGACGGTCGTCACCACCATGATCGTGATGGTGTTCATCAACCTGCAACAGGCTTACAGCTTCACGGTGAACAGCGATCTGGCTCGCGAGGACGCGCGCAGCGCCATGCAGCAAATGGTTACTGAGATCCGCGACGCGCAGATACCGACGAGCGGACCCTATGCCGGGCAGCCGCCCATCATCTACGCCTCGAGCAACGACATCCGCTTCTACACGTCGTACGCCACGCCCGGCGGGACCGCCGCCCCCGTGCTCACGCGCTACCGCCTGCGCCTCAACTCGGCCACGGGGCTGTGGACCCTCTATCGCCAACGAGACACGAACGGCAACAACGTCATCGACAGCGGCGACCTGAAGCAAGTGGTCGCGACCGATATCGTCAACCACGATCCCAACGGCGACGGCAATCAGAGCGACCGCGTCGACGTGTTCACGTACACCTACTACGACGCCAACGGCAACCTGCAGACCACGGGTGCCACCTACACGTCGAGTGGCAGCGTTGCCTCGGGCACGACCTCGGTGCCCAGCAACTGTCTCGGCAACATCGTGAGCGTGAACATCCGCCTGATCGCCGACCTGAACCCGGGACACAGCCCCACCTACCTGGATCTACGCAGCACCGTGCAGCCGCGCAACCTGCGGCAGCCGTAGAAGGAGGACGATCATGAAGAGATACGAAAGCCAGCAGGGAATCGCGTTGATCATGGTGATCGGCGTGATCACCGTCGTCCTTCTGTTCGGCGCCAGCCTCGCCATGCTCATGGTGAACGACAAAGGCGCCAGCTATGATGTGACGGCCCGCGCCAAGGCGTTCAACGTGGCCGAGGCCGGCCTCGACATGGGCATGTACTCGCTGAGCTCGACGTGGCCGAGCACCCCACCGTCGGCGGGCACGCCCGTGCCGCTCTGCACTCCCCTGGCGTCGATGTTCCCCGCCACCAGCTTCCCAGCCTCGTCGGGCAAGGTGTTTGACACCGTCACTATGAAGGCCGGCGTAGACAGCCAGCACCTGACCCTGATAGCGCAGGCGAATATCGCCGGCAAGTCCGTGGCCCTGCAGACGGGCATCGTGCAGAAGAACGTGGGCCTGACCTCCCTGATGCCCGGCTTCGCCCTCTACTCAGGTGCGGACACCACCCTGACGGGCAGCCAGACGATCACCTCTCCCTTGTCGAACGGCGTGCCCACCGGCGGCATCTACGTGTACGGCAACCTCAATCTCACGGGGAGTCAGAACTTCAGCACCGCGGGGCTCAAGGTCTTCAAGACGCTCACGGCCGTCGGCAGCCAGCAGTTCAGCTCGGTGAAGACCCAGAACGACAGCACCGTGCCCACCTTCTCGAGCGTCCTGCCGCAGAGCCAGATCACCTACCTTACGAACCTCGCCCAGGCCACCCCATCGTCGCCGACGGGCGTCACCGTGGTGGCCAATGGAGGCACGATCCCGACCTCCGCGACCGCCGTGCACGTGACCGGCAGCGCCTCCATCACGGGCTCAAGCAGCTACACGATCGGGTCTCTCTACGTCGACGGCAACCTCACGATAACGGGCAGCGAGACGCTCAACATCTCCTCTCTCTACGTGGGCGGCACGCTCAGCGTGACGGGCAGCGAGAACCTGACGAACCTCGGCCCCACCTGGGTGGGAGGCAACGCCACGGTGACGGGCTCCGGCAACTGCAAGCTGCCGCTGCTCGTGGCCGGCGGCAGCATCACGATGACCGGCAGCGCCACCTGGGGCGGTGACGGCGTGGGGTCAGACCCCCAGCCTTGCGTCGCCATAGCTCTCGGCTCCGGCGGAGTCACCTGGACCGGCTCGGGGCCCTTCTACGGGCTCCTGGCGGCGACCACCGGCGGCATCAGCGATACGGGCTCCGGCAACGTCTACGGCTCGGTGCTGAGCGCCGGCGCGGCCACGCTGACGGGCAGCAGTCAGCTGGTCTACAACGCCAATGTCGTGAACGCCATCCACACGGGCAGCTCGACGATCGCCGTGCTCGTGCCAGGCACCTGGGCGCAGGTTCCGGCGAGCTGAGCTCCGCCGCGGCACGACTGCCGCCCGGAGCCCTGGTCGCGCCTCATCATCAGCCCGGAGAGCGTGAGGTGTCGCCACACCTGGCAACGTCTTGCCGGCGGCCATTTGCGGGCACTCTGCAGGTGCCTCTTGCACCGCCTTCAGCGTTATGTTACTTTGATCGACCGTGCGTTACCCGCGGCCATACCACGAGACCTCAGGTATGGTGTGCTTTTTTCCTTTGGCCCACGCTAGTAAGAGGAGACTCGCTTGAACGAGCCCAAGGCGCCACGCGTGCGTACGTCTTTTGCCAAGCTCGACCAGCCACTTCCCCTCCCGCACCTGATCGACATTCAGAGGAAGTCGTGGGAGTGGTTCCTCAGCGACGGTCTCGCGGAGACCATCGCCGACATCAATCCCATCAAAGACTACTCGGAAAAGCTCCTTGTGCAGTTCGGCGAGCACCAGTTCGGCGAGCCTACCAAGCCCATCGCCGAGTGCCGCAACAAAGACATGACCTTCTCGGCGCCGCTCACCATGAAGGTCGCGTTCATCAACGAAGAGACCGGTGAGATTCGCGAGCAGTCGGTGTTCATGGGCGACTTCCCCATGATGACCGACCGCGGCACCTTCATCATCCACGGCACCGAGCGCGTGGTGGTCACGCAGCTCGTGCGCTCGCCGGGCGCCTACATTATGGAGCCCAAGCAGGCCGAGCGCGAGAAGCAGGTGCTGGTCGCCAACCTCATGCCGCAGCGCGGTTCGTGGCTCGAGCTCGAGATCGACAAGAAGGGCACTATCAACGTGCGCATCGACCGCAAGCGCAAGTTCCCGGTCACGGTGCTGCTGCGGGCCATGGGGTATAGCGCCAACGACGAGCTGGCCGATCTCTTCGACGGCTCCGTGTACATCAAGAACACCATCGAGCGCGACACCACCAACTCGCAGGAGGAGGCGCTGATAGAGCTCTTCCGCAAGCAGCGCCCCGGCGAGCCGCCAACCCTCGACGGCGCCACGGCCATGCTCAAAGGCCTCTTCTTCGACCCCAAGCGCTACGACCTCTCGCGGGTCGGTCGCCACAAGCTCAACGTGAGGCTGCACAACCACGTCAAGCCCGAAGAGCGTCCCGACGCCGACGTGCGCGTGCTCGTCAACGAAGACATCATCGAGCTCATCAAAAGGCTTATCTCGCTGCCGCCCAAGCTCGGCGTGCCCGACGACAGCAAAGACTACGCCGCCGAGGCCAGCGCCTTCCTCACCACGCGCCGCGAGGAGATTGCCCACGAGATCGACGAGTACGAGCACTTCGGCAACCGTCGCCTGCGGACCGTGGGCGAGCTCGTGCAAGACGCCTTCCGCATAGGGCTGGCGCGCATGGAGCGCGTCATCCGCGAGCGCCTCACCACCGAAGACCCCGACACGATCGTGCCGGCCACGCTGGTCAACATCCGACCCGTGGTGGCGGCCCTCAAGGAGTTCTTCGGCTCGTCGCAGCTCAGCCAGTTCATGGATCAGACCAACTCCCTCTCGGGCCTCACGCACCGGCGCCGCTTGAGCGCGTTGGGCGCGGGCGGTCTCACCCGGGAGCGCGCCCCCATCGAGGTGCGCGACGTGCACCCCACCCACTACGGCCGCATGTGCCCCATCGAGACGCCCGAAGGCCCCAACATCGGTCTCATCGGCTCGCTGGCCTCCATGGCCACGGTCGACGAGTTCGGCTTCATCCGGGCGCCCTACCGCAAGGTCGTGAAGGGCAAGGTCACCGGCGAGATCGTCTATCTCGACGCCTCCGAAGAGGAGGAGGAGATCATCAACAAGGGCGGCGACATTCGCTACGTCACCATCGCCCAGGCGAACGCTCCCTTCGACGCGCGCACCGGCGAGTTCGAGGAAGACGAAGTCCTCGCTCGCACGCGCGCCGGCGCCGAGATCGTCAAGGTGCCGCCGGCCGACATCGACTATATGGACGTGAGCCCCACCGAGCTGGTCTCGGTGGCCACGGCACTCATCCCGTTCCTCGAGCACGACGACGCCAACCGCGCCCTGATGGGCTCCAACATGCAGCGCCAGGCGGTGCCGCTGCTCAACTCCGAGGCGCCCTACGTGGGCACCGGCATGGAGTTTCGCGCGGCCGTCGACACCGGCGACGTGGTGCTCGCCGCTCGTGGCGGCAAGGTGAGCTACGTCGACGCCGACCACATCGAGGTCGACGCGGGCAAGGGCGAGTTCGACACCTACGACCTGGTCAAGTTCATGCGCTCCAATCAGGGCACGCTCATCCACCAGAAGCCACTGGTCTTCCAGGGCGACAAGGTGGAGGAGGGCGATGTGCTGGCTGACGGGTCGTCCACCGACCACGGCGAGCTGGCCCTGGGCCGCAACCTCCTGGTGGCCTTCATGAGCTGGGAGGGCTTCAACTTCGAAGACGCCATCATCATCAGCGAGAAGGTGGTGAAGAACGACCTGCTCTCGTCGATCCACATCGAGGAGTACGAGGTCGATGCGCGCACCACCAAGCTGGGCGACGAAGAGATCACGCGCGACATCCCCAACCGCTCCGAGGAATCGCTCAAAGACCTGGACGAGCGCGGCATCGTCCACATCGGCGCCGAGGTGAACTCCGGCGACTTGCTGGTCGGCAAGGTCACGCCCAAAGGCGAGACCGAGCTCACCGCCGAGGAGAAGCTGATTCGCGCCATCTTCAAGGAGAAGGCCCGCGAGGTGCGCGACACCAGCCTCAAAGTGCCGCACGGCGAAGGCGGCAAGGTCATCGACGTCAAGATCTTCAGCCGCGAGAACAACGACGAGCTGCCGCCCAGCGTCAACGAGCTGGTGCGCGTGTACGTCGCCAAGAAGCGCAAGATCGCCGAGGGCGACAAGCTCGCGGGCCGGCACGGCAACAAGGGCGTCATCTCCAAGATCGTGCCCGAAGAAGACATGCCGCACCTGGAAGACGGCACCCCGGTCGAGATCATCCTCAATCCGCTCGGCGTGCCGAGCCGCATGAACATCGGCCAGGTGCTCGAGACGCACCTCGGCTGGGCGGCGCACATGGGCTTCCGCGCGGACGGCGAGCGTGGCAACACGCCCGCCCGTCTGGCCTCGCCGGTGTTCGACGGCGCCACCATCGAGGAGATCGATGAGCTGCTCATCCGCAGCAGCAAAGAGAACCCCGAGAGCCCGGTGCAGTTCAAGATCAACAAGAAGGAGCCGCCGGGGCGTCAGTGTTCCGGCAAGGTCTGGCTCTACGACGGCCGCACGGGCGAGCGCTTCGACAACAAGGTGACCATCGGCTACATGTACATCCTCAAGCTGCTGCACCTGGTCGACGACAAGATCCACGCGCGCAGCACGGGCCCGTACTCCCTGGTCACCCAGCAGCCGTTGGGCGGTAAGGCCCAGTTCGGCGGCCAGCGCTTTGGCGAGATGGAGGTGTGGGCCCTCGAAGCCTACGGCGCCTCCTACGTGCTTCAGGAGATGCTCACCATCAAGAGCGACGACACCGTGGGCCGCGTGAAGGCCTACGAGGCGATCGTCAAGGGCGAGAACATCACCAAGCCCAACATCCCGGAGTCGTTCAAGGTCCTCATGAAAGAGATCCAGAGCCTCGCCCTCGACATGTCGGTGCAGAGCGAAGAGGGCACCGTGCTCGAGGTCCGCGAGGAAGACGACGATCTGCTGCGCGCCGCCGAGGAACTCGGCATCGACCTCAGCGCCGGACTGCGGCGTCAGCAGGCCGACGTGGGCGAGCTTGAGCAGGCGGGCGTCAACAGCTCGGCCCTGCAAGACGTCATCGGCGCCGGCAACGAGCCGGACGAAGAAGGCGACGACGATGCCGGTGAGAAGACCGATCTTCTCTCCGCCGCCGTGAGGCTGCCCACGGTCGTCGACGACGACGACATCCTGGGGCTGCCCGACGACGCCGACGATCTGCCCGATGCAGAGGCGTTCGGCGACATCCTTGACCTCGACGCTCCGGACCTCGAGTCCGACGACGTCGACATCGACGAAGACTGACCCTTCGAGGCAGAGGGAGCGACAGTGATCGATATCAACAACTTCGACTCAATCCGCATAGGGCTGGCATCGCCCAAGCAGATCGAGGCGTGGTCGAAGGGCGAGGTCACGAAGCCCGAGACGATCAACTACCGCACGCTCAAGCCCGAGCGTGACGGTCTGTTCTGCGAGCGTATCTTCGGTCCCACCAAGGACTGGGAGTGCTACTGCGGCAAGTACAAGCGGGTGCGCTACAAGGGCATCATCTGTGAGCGCTGCGGCGTGGAGGTTACCCGTGCCAAGGTGCGTCGCGAGCGCATGGGCCACATTAAGCTGGCCGCGCCGGTGAGCCACATCTGGTTCTTCAAGGGCGTGCCGTCGCGCATGGGCTACCTGCTCGACATAGCCCCAAAGGAGCTCGAGAAGGTGCTCTACTTCGGCGGCAGCTACGTGATCATCTCGGTCGACGCCGAGCGCCGCGACAACGACCTCATGATGCTTCAGGAGAAGATCGACGAGATCAAGTCACGCTACGACGCATACGCCGAGAAGCGCTCGCAGGCCATTCGCGACATGCACGACGAGGTCATCGAGATCGTCGACGGCAAGCGCGAGGCCGACGACTTCCACCGCGACGCCGACCCCGAAGACGAGTTCGGCTACTTCAACTACTTCGATATCTTCGAGTCGTACCGGCGCATCGCCGTCAACGCGGCGGCCCTGGGGCCGGACGAGCTCAAAGTGCAGCGCACCAAGGCCGACAAGCTGCGCGACGACTACATCGATCGCGGCTTCAAGAACGTGGAGCACGCCAAAGACCAGATCGACCGTGCCTGGGAACAGTTCAAGACCATCGCCCCGCGCAACGTCATCGGCGACGAGGCGCTCTACCAACAGATGGAGCGCATGTTCGGCCGCGAGCCGGGCTACGAGCCCGAGAGCTTCGGCGTGTACTTCACCGGAGGCACCGGCGCCGAGTCGGTGCGCGAGCTGCTCAAGCGGGTCGATCTGGAGGCCGAGGCGGCCGAGCTGCGCGAGACCATCCACACCGCCAAGGGTCAGCGCCAGGCGCGCGCCGTGAAGCGTCTCAAGGTCGTCTCGGCCTTCTTGCGCAGCGGCAACCACCCGGAGTGGATGATCCTCGATGTGGTGCCCGTGATTCCCCCCGAGCTGCGCCCCATGGTGCAGCTCGACGGTGGGCGTTTCGCCACTAGCGATCTGAACGATCTCTACCGGCGCGTCATCAACCGCAACAATCGCCTCAAGCGGCTCCTCGATCTGCAGGCGCCCGACATCATCGTCAATAACGAGAAGCGCATGCTGCAGGAGGCCGTCGACGCGCTTTTCGACAACGGCCGCCGCGGGCGTGCAGTCACGGGCCCGGGCAATCGTCCGCTCAAGTCGCTGAGCGACATGCTCAAGGGCAAGCAGGGCCGCTTCCGTCAGAACCTGCTGGGCAAGCGCGTCGACTACTCAGGGCGCTCGGTGATCGTGGCCGGGCCGCACCTCAAGATGCACCAGTGCGGTTTGCCCAAGATGATGGCCCTCGAGCTCTTCAAGCCGTTCATCATGAGCCGGCTGGTGGGCCGCAAGATGGTGCAGAACATCAAGGCGGCCAAGAAGATGGTCGAGTCTATGGTGCCCGAGGTGTGGGACATCCTGGAAGAGGTCATTACCGAGCATCCCGTGATGCTCAACCGGGCGCCGACCCTGCACCGACTGGGCATCCAGGCGTTCGAGCCGCTGCTCGTCGAAGGCAAGGCCATCCAGATCCATCCGCTGGTCTGCTCGGCGTTCAACGCCGACTTCGACGGCGACCAGATGGCCGTTCACCTGCCGCTGAGCTGGGAGGCGCAAGCCGAGGCCCGCGTGCTCATGCTCAGTACTAACAACATCCTCTCGCCGGCGCACGGCAAGCCCATCGCCGTGCCCAGCCAAGACATGGTCATCGGCGTGTACTACCTCACCTATCACCCCGACGACGACCTGAGCGGGGCGCAGCCCGATCACTTCGGCGAGACGCTCGCGGCCTACAGCGGTTACGACGAGGTGCAGCGCGCCTGGGAGCAGCGTATCCTCGACCAGCGCGAGGTGCCCACTAAACGCGAGGCCGGCATCGCCGAGTTCACGCGCAAACCTATCATCCTGCGACTGCCGCTCGGCCAGCGGGTCGTCACTACGGTCGGCCGGGCGCTCTTCAACATGCGTGTCGAGGAGGGTCTGCGTGAGGTGCTGGGGCCCGAGTATCAGGGCGACTACACCTACATCAACTACACGATGACCAAAAAGGGCCTCGCCAATTTCATCAACCGGCTGGTGGCCCTCTACGGCGCCAACAAGGTGGCCCGCATCCTCGACGTGTTCAAGGAAGTGGGCTTCCACTTCGCCACGCGCGCCGCGGTCACCGTCTCCAAGAACGACATCGTCATCCCCGAGAAGGAGAAGGCCGAGATCCTCGGCTCGCACGAGCTGATGGTCGAGAAGCTCCAGGACGACTACAACAACGGCTTCCTCTCCGAAGAGGAGCGTCGTAACAAGGTCCAGGAGATCTGGCGTGAGGCCGACGTGCAGATCACGGCGGCCACCAAGGCCAACTTCAAGCCTCTCAACCCGATCTACATGATGGCCACCTCCGGGGCCCGCGGCGACATCAAGCAGATCCGCCAGCTGGCCGGGTGGCGTGGCCAGATGAGCAACCCGAAGGGCGAGATCGTCGAGCAGCCCGTGAAGTCGAGCTTCATCGAGGGCCTCTCGGTGCTCGAGTTCTTCATCAGCACCCACGGTGCCCGCAAGGGCTTGGCCGACACGGCCCTGCGCACCGCCGACTCCGGCTACCTCACACGGCGCCTGGTCGACGTGTGCCAGGACGTCACGGTGAGCGAGGAAGACTGCGGCACCAAGGAGTGGGTGCCCATGTCGCCGTGGTCGCGGCGCCGCGAGGAGAACCCGCAACTCGAGGGCAGCACCCTGGCCGAAGACGTCACGCGGCCGCGCAGCGATCGCGTGGTGCTCAAGAAGGGCGAGGCCATCGGCCCCGCTCAGATTGGGCTACTGCGCGAGGTGTACTCGACCCTGCCCAACGCCAAGGTCAAGGTGAAGAGCGGCCGCGGCCCGGCGGAGCTGGTGCCCATGTGGACCCACGAGCCCAACGAGAACCTGTTGGGCCGTCACCTCGGCGCGCCCATCGTCGACGAGAGCACAGGCGAGGTGGTCTTCGACCGCGACACGCACATCAGCACCGAGACGCGCGACCAGATCCTCGAGGTGCTGGCGCGCAGCTCGCAGACAGACCCCATGGTGCCGGTGCGCAGCGTGCTCAAGTGCGACTCGCCGCTCGGCGTGTGCCAGAAGTGCTACGGCTTCGCCCTGGCCAATAACGTGCCGGCCGAGATCGGCGACGCCGTGGGTCACATCGCGGCCCAGTCCATCGGCGAGCCCGGCACTCAGCTCACCATGCGTACCTTCCACACCGGCGGCATCGCCGGGGCCGACATCACGCACGGCCTTCCGCGCGTGGTCGAGCTCTTCGAGGCCCGCAAGCCCAAGGGCGTGGCGCGCATCGCCGAGGTGTCGGGTCGCGTGAGCATCGAAGACACCGAGCGCGGCTGCAAGGTCACCATCACCCCCGAAGAGGGCGTGGCCAAGGAGTACATCATCGGCGCGCGTCGCACGCACGTGCTGGTCGAAGACGGCGACTGGGTCGAGGAGGGCACGCAGCTCACCCCCGGCTCACTCTACCCGGCCGAGCTCCTCAAGCACGCCGGCGCCACGGCCACCCAGCGCTACCTCGTCAACGAGGTGCAGGAGGTGTACCGCTCGCAGGGCGTCGAGATCAACGACAAGCACATCGAGCTCATCGTCCGCCAGATGATGAAGAAGGTGAAGATCGAGACCGCCGGCGACACCCAGTTCCTGCCCGGTCAGCTCGTCGACCGGTACGTGTTCAAGGCCGAGAACGAGCGCGTGATAGAAGACGGCGGGGAGCCCGCCGAAGAGGAGAAGAGCGGGCTCATCCTGGGCATCACCAAGGCCTCGCTGGCGGTGGAGAGCTTCCTCTCGGCGGCCTCCTTCCAGGAGACCACCAAGGTACTCACCGACGCGGCCATCGAGGGCAAGGTCGACACCCTCCGCGGTCTCAAGGAGAACATCATCATCGGCAAGCTCATCCCGGCGGGCACGGGTCTGCGCCGGTACCGCGGCGTCGACATCTACCCGGCGGGCAGGGCCGAGGCACTGGCCGAGGCCGACCGCCTCATGAGCAGCGACGCGGCCGCCTCCTCGTGGTTCACCGGAGAAGACGTTGATTAGATTGCGGCCTCAGCCCTGTTTCGCTACACTACACGACTGCTGTCTGAAGCGGCCGACCAGAGAGGTCTGATGACAACCATTAGTCAGCTCGTCCGATACGGGCGTGAGAGCAAGATACAGCGTTCCAAGACCCCGGCGCTCAAGGGCTCGCCGCAGAAGCGCGGCGTATGCACACGGGTGTACACCGTGACGCCCAAGAAGCCGAACTCGGCGCTGCGCAAGGTCGCCCGCGTCAGGCTCACCAACGGCATGGAAGTCACCACGTACATCCCCGGCATCGGCCACAACCTGCAGGAGCACTCGGTGGTGCTCGTGCGCGGCGGCCGTGTAAAAGACCTGCCGGGCGTGCGCTACAAGATCATCCGCGGCACTCTCGAC
Organism: uncultured Thermoleophilia bacterium; assembly: GCA_963848545.1. Taxonomy (GTDB): domain Bacteria; phylum Actinomycetota; class Thermoleophilia; order UBA2241; family UBA2241; genus CAIXSE01. Next base: position 10,719 of record CAWKEZ010000012.1, on the reverse strand, counting down.
GCTGCCGGCGTGGCCGACCGCAAGAAGGCTCGCTCGCGCTACGGGTCCAAGGGAAAGGGATCGAGGTAAGTCATGCCGCGCAGAGGCACCATCACCCGCCGGGAGGTCCTCCCCGACCCGGTCTACAACAGCAAGCTGGTCACCCAGGTCATCAACAAGGTGCTGCTTGACGGCAAGAAGTCCAACGCCGAGCAGATCGTCTACGGCGCCCTCGAGATCGTTCGCGAGAAGACCGGCCGCGACCCTGTCGAGGTCATGCAAGACGCCGTGCAGGCGCTCACGCCACACCTCGAGGTGAAGAGCCGGCGCGTCGGCGGCGCCACCTACCAGGTACCGGTCGAGGTGCCGGGCCGTCGTGCCCGCACGCTTGCCATCCGCTGGCTGGTGAGCTTCGCGCGGGCGCGCCGCGAGAAGGTCATGGCCGAGCGCCTCGCCGCTGAGATGCTCGACGCGCTCTCCGCCCAGGGGGGCGCCTTCAAGAAGAAGGACGACATCTTCCGCATGGCGCAGGCGAACAAGGCTTTCGCGCACTACCGCTGGTAATTCGCCGAAAGCCCCTCACTGGTCGTCGTCGGTGAGGGGCTTTCGCATGGAAGGAACTCGGGTCACGAACATGCGACTCTACCCACTAGAGCATACGCGCAACATCGGCATCATGGCGCACATCGACGCCGGCAAGACCACGACTACCGAGCGCATTTTGTACTATACAGGTAAGACTCATAAGATCGGCGAGGTCCACGAGGGCGCCGCCGTGATGGACTGGATGGCACAAGAACAAGAGCGCGGCATCACCATCACCTCGGCGGCCACGACGGTGGCTTGGCGCGACACGCAGATCAACATCATAGACACACCCGGGCACGTGGACTTCACGATGGAGGTCGAGCGTAGCCTGCGCGTGCTCGACGGTGCCATCGCGCTGTTCTGCTCGGTGGGTGGCGTGGAGCCGCAATCCGAGACGGTGTGGCGGCAGGCCGACAAGTACGGCATCCCGCGCATCGCTTTCGTCAACAAGATGGACCGTATCGGCGCCGATTTCTACCGCGGCCTCGAGATGATGGTCGATCGCCTCGGCGCCAACCCGGTCGCCCTGCAGATCCCCATCGGCCGCGAGTCCGAGTTTCGCGGCATCATCGATCTCATCGAGATGCACGCCATCGTCTACCAGGACGAGCTGGGCACCGCGTTCGAGGTCACCGACATCCCCGAAGACCTGCAACCGCTGGCCGACGAGTACCGGCTGAAGCTCATCGAGTCTATCGCCGACCACGACGACCGCCTCATGGAGACCTATCTCGAGGGACACGAGATCACGCCGGCGCACATGCGCGAGGTCATCCGCCAGGCCACGCTCGACATCAGCATCACGCCGGTGCTTTGTGGGTCGGCGTTCAAGAATAAGGGCGTGCAGCCGCTCATGGACGCGATCGTGGAGTACCTGCCCTCGCCGCTCGACGTGCCGCCGGTGACCGGCGTCGGCCTCCACGGCGACGAGGCCACGCGCGCCGCCAGCGACGAGGCGCCCTTTGCGGCCCTGGCCTTCAAGGTGGCCGTCGACCCGTACGTGGGCAAGCTCACCTACTTCCGGGTCTACTCCGGCACGCTCAAGGCGGGCTCGTACGTGCTCAACGCGAGCAAAGACAAGCGCGAGCGCATCAGCCGCATCCTGCAGATGCACGCCAATCATCGCGAAGACCGCGACGAGATCTACGCCGGCGAGCTGGCGGCCGCCGTGGGGCTGAAGTACACCACCACCGGCGAGACGCTCTGCGAGATCGGCAAGCCCATCATCCTCGAATCCATGGAGTTCCCCGAGCCGGTGATCTTCGTGGCCATCGAGCCCAAGACCAAGGCCGACGAAGAGAAGCTCGGCAACTCGCTGCAGCGCCTCTCGGAAGAAGACCCAACCTTCCGCGTGCACACCGACGAGGAGACCGGGCAGACGATCATCGCCGGCATGGGCGAGCTGCACCTCGAGATCATCGTCGACCGGCTGGTGCGCGAGTTCAACGTCGACGCCAACGTCGGCAAGCCCCAGGTGGCGTATCGCGAGACCATTCGCCACAAGGTCGACAAGGTCGAAGGCCGCTTCGTGCGCCAGAGCGGCGGTCGTGGCCAGTACGGCCACGTCGTCATCGAGATGCAGCCCAACGAGCCCGGCGGCGGTTACGAGTTCGAGAGCCGCATCCAGGGCGGCGCCATTCCGCGCGACTATATCCCGTCGGTCGACGAAGGCATCCAAGAGGCCATGAGCACGGGCGTGCTCGCCGGGTACCCAGTGGTCGACATCAAGGTGGCGCTCATCGACGGCAGCTACCACGAGGTCGACTCGTCGGACATGGCGTTCAAGATCGCCGGCTCGCTGGCCTTCAAGAACGCCGCCCAGAAGGCCAAGCCCGTGCTCCTCGAGCCCATGATGGCCGTGGAGGTCGTCACCCCGTCGGAGTTCATGGGCGACGTGATGGGCGACCTCAACTCGCGGCGCGGCCACATCGACGGCATGGAGCCGCGCGGCAACGCCCAGGTGATCACCGCCACGGTGCCGCTGTCCACGATGTTCGGGTATGCCACCGATGTGCGCTCGACCACGCAAGGACGCGCCACCTATACCATGCAGTTCCGGCACTACGCCGAGGTTCCCGCGTCGATCGGCACGGAGATCGTCGCCAAGGTGCGTGGCGTATGAGCCTGGCAAACGCCGTGACCATTTGCCCAAGCCGGTCGGCTTCGTGTATACTGCCGACCTTTGGTACGGCAGGCCGCCGTGCCGCTTTCTGTGTGACCTCAACCTCCGGGTTTCGGGAAAAGGAGTAGCAGACATGGCCAAGCAGAAGTTTGACCGCAGCAAGCCGCACATGAACGTCGGCACCATCGGGCATGTCGACCATGGCAAGACTACGCTCACCGCTGCGATCACGCTGGTGCTGCATAACCGCGGGGTGGGGAACACGCAGTTCACTGCTTTCGACATGATCGACAAGGCCCCCGAGGAGCGCGAGCGCGGCATCACCATCGCGACCGCTCACGTCGAGTACGAGACCGAGAAGCGCCACTACGCGCACGTCGATTGCCCCGGCCACGCCGACTACATAAAGAACATGATCACCGGCGCCGCCCAGATGGACGCCGCCATCCTCGTGGTCGGCGCCGACGACGGCCCTATGCCGCAGACGCGTGAGCACATCCTGCTGGCCCACCAGGTCAACGTACCGAACATCGTCGTGTACATGAACAAGGTCGACCTCGTCGACGACCCCGAGCTCATCGAGCTGGTCGAGATGGAGGTCCGCGAGCTCCTCAGCGAGTACGAGTTCCCGGGCGACGAGATCCCCGATCGATCGCGGTTCCGCGCTCAAGGCGCTCAAGTCGACGCGGCAAAGACGCCAGCGATCCCGACGCGGATCCGATCTTCGCCTGATGGACACGGTCGATCACTACATTCCGGAGCCGCAGCGTGAGATCGACAAGCCGTTCCTCATGCCGGTCGAAGACGTCTTCACGATCACCGGCCGCGGCACCGTCGGCACCGGCCGAGTCGAGCGCGGCCAGGTGAAGGTCGGCGAAGAGGTCGAGATCGTCGGCTTCCGCGAAGAGCCCAAGAAGACCGTCGTCACCGGGGTCGAGATGTTCCGCAAGCTGCTCGACATCGGCATGCCGGCGACAACATCGGCGTGCTCCTGCGTGGCATCGAGCGGAACGAGATCGAGCGCGGTCATGGTCCTCGCGAAGCCGCGCTCGCATCAAGCCGCACACGCATTCCTCGGCCGAGGTGTACGTCCTCTCGAAGGAAGAGGGCGGCCGTCACACGCCGTTCTTCAACGCTATCGGCCGCAGTTCTACTTCCGCACCACGGACGTGACCGGCACGATCACGCTGCGGAGGGCGTCGAGATGGTCATGCCGGGCGACAACGTCCAGATGGAGGTCGAGCTCATCACGCCGATCGCGTGCGAAGAAGGACTGCGCTTCGCGATCCGCGAGGGCGGCCGCACCGTGGGTGCCGGCGTCGTCACGAAGGTCATCGCATAGGACCGGAAGTGCATTCCGGTGGCGCGTCTGACGGCGCGCCCGCGAGAGCGACACGCCCGGCCACGTGAACAGGACTGAAGGCTCAGAGTGGCGAAGCAGAAGATCCGCATCCGGCTCAAGTCGTACCATCACGGCTGATCGACGCAGCCCGCAGCCCATCGTCGAAACGGCGCAGCGCACCGGCGCACCATCACGGCCCCGTGCCGCTGCCGACCAGAGAAGAACCGCTACTGCGTTCAAGCGCCCGAACAACGACAAGAACTCGCGCGAGCACTTCGAGATGCGCACGCACAAGCGTCTCATCGACATCCATCAGCCGACGCCGAAGACGATGGACCCGCTGATGCACCTCGATCTGCCGGCCGGCGTCGACATCGAGATCAAGCTGTAGAGAAGACATGACAGGCATCATCGGCAAGAAGGTAGGCATGACCCAGCTGTTCGACGACGACGGCAACGTGGTAGCCGTCACCGTCGTGCAGGCCGGCCCGTGCCCCGTGACGCAGATTCGCACGCTCGACCGCGACGGCTACGAGGCCGTGCAGCTTGCCTTCGAGGAGTGCAAAGACAAGCACATCAGCAAGCCTGAGCTCGGCCACCTGAAGAAGGCGGGCGTCAAGCACGGTATGCGGCACCTCGTGGAGTTCGACGGCCTCGGCGATCTCAAGATCGGCGACACCGTCACTGTCGAGGCTTTCGCCACGGGCAGTCCGTGACCGTGGCCGGCACCAGCAAGGGCAAGGGTTTCCAGGGCACCATCAAGAGGCACAACTTCGGCCGCGGCCCCGAGACGGCTCACGGCTCGCACAATGTGCGGGCGCCGGGTTCCATCGGCGCCAGCGCCTACCCGGCGCGCGTCTTCAAGGGCATGCGCATCGGCGGACACCGGGAGCACCGCGCGTCACCCAGCAGGGCCTCACCATCGTGCGCCGCGACGTTGAGAACAACCTCCTGCTCATCAAGGGCTCGGTGCCCGGCGCCAAGAACTCCGTCGTCATCATCAAGGGTAGGTAGTCGTGAGCCCCGACGAGAAGAACCAGGCACCAGACGTGCGAGACCGATGCCGCGCCCGCCGAGGCCGAGGCTAAGAAGCCCGCCGCCGAGAAGCCGGCCGCCAAGGCCGATCCCAAGACGGCCGCCGCCAAGAAGCCCGCCGTCGAGAAGGCCGCGCCCGCCAAGGCCGCCGCCGAAGAAGCCGGCCGCCAAGAAACCGGCCGTCGAGAAGCCGGCCGCCACGGCCGAGCCCAAGGCTAAGCCATCCGTTCGAGCCCAAGGCCGCCGCGGCGAAGCCTGCCGCCGCCTCTGAGGCCACAGCCGAGAAGCCCGCCGCCAAGAAGGCCGCTCCCGCCGCCAAGAAGTCCATTGCGGCTAGGCCGGCCGCCAGGAAGCCGGCCGCCAGGGCGGCAGCCGCTGCGCCGCCGGCCCGCGAGCGGCCCGCCAGGGTGAAGGCCGAGAAGAAGGCCGCCCCGGAGGTGCGTCACGGCAAGACCGGCGTGGCCACCGTCGTCGACGCCGCGGGCAAGGAGCTCGAGACGCGCGCGTTGAGAGAGAAGCTCTTCGCCGTGCCGGCCGACGTGAACACGCTGCACCTGGTGGTGCGGGCCGAACAGGCAGCGCGCCGCCGCGGCACGTCGTCGACCAAGACGCGCGGCGAGGTCTCAGGCTCCACCGCGAAGCTGTACCGGCAGAAGGGCACTGGTCGTGCCCGTTCCGGCAGCGTCAAGTCGCCGCTGCGCACCGGGGGCGGCATCACATTTCGGCCCGAAGCCGCGCAGCTACGACATCAAGGTCAACCGTAAGGTCGTGCGCAAGGCTCTGGCCATGGCCTTGAGTAACCGCGCCGAGAACGGCAACGTGTACGTCGCCGCCGGCCTCGCCATCACCGAGCCCAGCACGGCCACCATGAACGAGTTCCTGGTGAATCTCGACATCGCCGCGCCAGTGCTGGTGGTCACGCACGACGAGCCGAACGTGAGCAAGTCGGTACGCAACCTCTCCTACGCGGAGTCGTCAGAGGTGGGCGCTCTCTCCACCGAACAAGTGCTGCGCGCTCGCTCGCTGGTCCTCACCGAGAAGGCGTTCGTCGCCCTGAACGAGGCGTAAGGCATGGTAGAAGCAGAGAAGATCATCATAAAGCCCATCATCTCGGAGAAGAGCTACGCGCAGATCGATCACAGCCGGTATACCTTCAAGGTGCACCCGGATGCGCACAAGACGATGATCGCCCAGGCGGTCGCTCAGCTCTTCAACGTGACCGTCGTCTCCGTCTGCACCGCGAACGTGCGGCCGAAGCCCAAGCGCCGCGGCATCTCGCGCGGGCGCACCGCGGCCTGGAAGAAGGCCGTCGTGCAGCTTGCCCCCGGCGACAAGATCGAATTCTTCGAGGGCAGGTAATGGGCATCAAGAGATTCAAGCCAACCTCGCCCGGCCGCCGCTTCATGACGGTCGACACGTTCGAGGACATCACACGTGGCGAGCCGGAGCGCGCGCTGCTCGCGCCGCTCAAGAGGAACGGCGGCCGCAACAGCTATGGGCGCATCACGACCCGCCACCAGGGCGGCGGCCACAAGCGGCGCTATCGCATCATCGACTTCAAGCGCGACAAAGACGGCGTGCCGGCCAGGGTCGCGCAGATCGAGTACGATCCTAACCGCTCGGCGCGCATCGCTCTGCTGCACTACGCCGACGGCGAGAAGCGCTACATCCTCGCGCCGCAGGGGCTCAAGGTCGCCGACCAGGTCGAGTCTGGCCCCGGCGCCGACATCAAGCCCGGTAACGCGCTGCCGCTCGAAGAACATCCCGGCGGGCACCACCATCCACAACATCGAGCTTCAGCCGGGACGCGGCGGGCAGCTGGTGCGCAGCGCCGGCACGAGCGCCCAGCTGCAGGCCAAAGAGAGGGGCTACGGCGTCGTGCGCCTGCCCTCCGGTGAGCTGCGCCGTATCCGCCTGGCTTGCCGCGCCACGGTGGGTGAGATCGGCAACTCCGACCATTCCAACATCGACGGCGGCAAGGCCGGTCGCACGCGCTGGCGTGGCGTGCGTCCCACGGTGAGGGGCACCGCGATGAACCCTGTGGACCACCCGCATGGCGGCGGCGAGGGCAAGACCACGGCGGGCCGGCATCCGGTCACTCCGTGGGGCGTGCCCACGCTCGGATATCGCACGCGTGCCAATCACAAGCCATCAGACAAGTTCATCATCCGCGGCCGCAAACGCGGCAAGCGTGGGTAAGGCAGGAGGCACCCGTTGAGCCGTTCAGCAAAGAAGGGTCCGTTCGTCGACGAACGTCTTCTGAGGCGTATCGAGCAGATGAACGCCGCCGGCCAGAAGAAGATGATCAAGACGTGGTCACGGGCTTCCACGGTGTTTCCCGACATGGTCGGTCACACCATCGCGGTCCACGATGGGCGCAAGCACGTGCCCATCTTCATCAGCGAATCGATGGTCGGCCACAAGCTGGGCGAGTTCGCGCTCACCCGCACGTTCCGCGGTCATATCAAGGGCGACCGCTCGGCCAGAAGGTAAAGGGTCATGGCAGTAAGGGCACAAGCGAAGTATGTGCGCGTCGCGCCGCGCAAGGCACGGGAGGTCGTCGACCTCATCCGCGGCAAGTCGGTCGCCGAGGCACGCAGCACGCTGTTCTTCGCCAATCGCAACGCCGCGCGCGTGGTCGCCAGGGTCCTGAACTCAGCGGTCGCCAACGCCGAGAACAACAACGCTCTCTCGGCCGACGATCTGTTCGTGAAAGAGGCTCGCGTGGATGAGGGTCCCACCCTCAAGCGGTGGCAGTTCCGGGCCATGGGCCGCGTGAACCGCATCCGCAAGCGTAGCAGCCACATCACCATCGCGGTCGAGCAGAGGGAGGTCCGTTCCTAGTGGGCCAGAAAGTGCATCCAGGCGGCTTTCGTGTCGGTATCATCCACGACTGGAAGTCCCACTGGTATACGGAGAGAGATTTCAAGCAGTTCCTGGCCGAGGACGAGCTCGTGCGCGCGCACATCCTGCGCAAGCTGTCTCACGCCGGCCTGTCGCGGGTGCTCATCCGCAAAGACCAGAACAACGTGACCATCGACATCCACACCGCCCGGCCGGGCATCGTGATCGGCAAGAGCGGCTCCGAGGTCGACGCGCTGCGCAAAGACGTGCACAGCATGACCAAGAAGAACGTGCAGGTGAACATCGTCGAGGTCAAGCGCCCCGAGCTGGACGCGGTGCTGGTGGCTCAGTCCATCGCCGAGCAGCTCGAGAACCGCGTGAGCTTCCGGCGCGCCATGAAGCGGGCGCTCACCAGCGCCATGCGCTCGGGCGCCGCCGGCATGCGCGTGCGCTGCGGCGGCCGCCTGGGCGGCGCCGAGATGGCGCGCAACGAGCACTACAGCGAAGGTCGCGTGCCTCTGCATACGCTGCGCGCCGATATCGACTACGGGTTCCGCGAGGCGCGCACCACGTTTGGGCGCATCGGCGTGAAGGTGTGGATCAACAAGGGTGAGATCCTGCCCGAGGGCTACCCCATGGACGAGGCCAAGGCGCGTCAGGAGCGCGACGAGCAGCGTCGCGACGATCGTGGTCGCGAGCGCCGCGGTCCGCGCCGTGAAGGCGGCGGCAGTCGTCCCGGCGGTCCCGGCGGTGCCGGCGGCCGTTCCGGCGGTCCTGGCGGTCGCCCGGGCGGCGGCCGTCCCGGCTCCGGCGGACGTCAGCAAGGTCGTCCCGGCCCTGCTGGGCCGAGCGCCCCCATGGGGCGGCGGGCGCCCGAGCGCAAGAGTTCGCCGTCTCCCGGCACGCCCAAGCACGAGGCTCGGCCAGACAAGCCTGCCGGGCCCAGCACCGAGCAGAGTAGCTGACGGTAGAGAGGACGCAGACGATGCTCCTGCCGAAGAGAGTCAAGCATAGGAAGCAGCAGCGCGGCCGCATGGCCGGCACGGCCAAGGGCGGCTCCACTGTCGAGTTCGGCCAGTTCGGGCTCAAGGCCCTGGATTGCGGTTGGGTGACCAACCGTCAGATCGAGGCTGCTCGTATCGCCATGACGCGGTACATGAAGCGTGGCGGCAAGGTGTGGATCAACGTGTTCCCGCACAAGCCGATCACCCGCAAGGCCGCGGAGACCCGTATGGGCGGCGGCAAAGGTTCGCCAGAGTCGTGGGTGGCTGTCGTGAAGCCCGGCAAGGTCATGTTCGAGCTTGCCGGGGTCAGCGAGCCGGTGGCGCGCGAAGCCATGCGCCTGGCCGCCCACAAGCTTCCGGTGAAGTGCAAGTTCGTGACCAGGGAGGGCAGTCTCTTTGAAGGCTAGCAAGCTCCGCGAGCTCTCCGACGACGAGCTGATCGTGCGCCTCAAGGACACGCGCAAGGAACTCTTCAACCTGCGCTTCCAGCACGCCACCGGGCAGCTCGACAACCCGCACAAGTTGAACGCGACGCGCCGCGAGATCGCCCGGCTGCTCACCATGCAGTCGGAACGCGAGCGGGTTCGCAAGGCAGCCGGTGGTGAAGCCTGATGGCGACGACGAAGAAGCCCGATAGCGGCAAGCCTGCCGCCAAGCAGTCGGCGGCGCGCAAGCCGGCCGCCAAGAAGACGGCCGTCAAGAGCACCGCCGTCAAGAAGACCGCGACCAAGAAGACCGCGACCAAGAAGGCCGCCGAGACCGTCCAGCCAGCCAAGAAGGTCTCGGCCGCGAAGGTGCGAGCCAAGGCAGAACGCAAGGCTCCCGAGAAGGTTCCCGGTCGCAAGGAACGCCGCGGCATCGTGGTCAGCGACGCCATGGACAAGACCATCGTAGTGCGCATCGATGTGGCGCAGAAGCACGAGCGGTACGGCAAGGTCGTGCGTCGCTCCAGCAAGCTCCACGTGCACGACGAGAACAATGCGGCCGGTGTCGGCGACCTCGTGCGCGTCGTCGAGGCGCGCCCGCTGAGCGCCACCAAGCGTTGGCGGCTGCTCGAGGTCCTCGAAGAAAGCTAAGTAAGAGAGCCGGCAGAGGAAACACATGATCCAGGTTGCGGCGAAAACCTTCACGCGCTGCGCCGAATCCGTCCTTCGCCAGCTTGACCGGAAGTGATACACTAGCGCCCATGAGCGTCACCGACGATCAACTCTTCGCGAAATTCGTAAGGAGTGTTACGACCCGGAAATCCCGTGCAATATCGTCGACCTCGGCTTGGTGTACGACGTGCAGCGTCACCCGTCGCAGGCACTCCCGATACCCGCATCGATGTGAAAATAACTCTCACCTCACCGGGCTGCCCTCTCGGCGGGTCAGATTTCCGCCCAAGTCCAACGCAAGCTCCCCGAATTGCCCGGCGTGGGCGAAGCCAACGTCGAAGTCGTCTTCGATCCTCCGTGATTCGCCCGCCATCTCCCCCGACGGTAAGAAAACCCTCGGCCTCCCGTAACCTGCAGTGCGTCCCTTTTGGCCCTACGTCTGGCATCGATTGACACCTTGGCGCTAGTCCCTCGGCACCTCGGGGCAAAAAAACGTTCCTCCTTACGGATCTGTGTAACTTCAACATCAGTGAGCGTTACAGTCTTCCCACCTTGCCTTTCAGTGTCCATCTCTCGACAGCTCCATGACCAGTCATAAGATTGCATTGATCTCAAAGCCATCGCCCTGTAGCCGCAGAATGGGATCTGCACACAGCGACCGAAGCGCCTCGGGATCCTTCTCCCTTCCTTGAAGGAAGTCGTTCACTG
>CAWKEZ010000011.1:0-12726 GCA_963848545.1 uncultured Thermoleophilia bacterium | reverse complement strand
CTCCGCGGGCTCCGGTTGCGCCTTCGGCGCGCAGGGCGAGATGCTCACCACGGTCGACGGAGGCGCCACCTGGCAGGAGCAGGGTAGCGGCACCGACAACACCCTGCAGTCGGTGGCGATGCCCGGCGGTCTTCCCGGCCGGGACGATCGGTTGGGCGGCCGGCGACGACGGCACGATCCTCAGCCTGAACCCGGCGGCGCCCTGACGAACCGCGCCGCCCCAACCGCCCGGCGTGGCGCCGGTCAGCCGACGTCAGAGGCCCAGCGCCTCGGGCAGCTCGGCAAGCGACGCGATGCGCGGCAGCGGCGACTCCTCCGCACGCCCGGAGCGGTCGAGCAGTATGGCGCCGCAACCTACCGCCTGGGCGCCACGCACATCCTCCTCGGCGCTGTCGCCGATCATGACGGCCGCCGCGGGCGCCACGCCGAGGCGGTCGAGAGCGCCGAGGAAGGCCTCGCGGGCCGGCTTCATGAAACCCGTCGCCGCACTCGAGAGAGCTACCTCGAGGTAGTCGTCGAGGCCGAAGTGAACGACCACCTCCTGCAGGCTGTGGCCGACGGCGTTGGTGAGCACCGCCATCCGTATGCCCGCCGCACGCAGCCGGTCGAGACAGGGCAGCACGTCATCGTAGAGGGCAAAGTTCTCGACCCGCGACCACGCCGTGGCGATCGCCGCCACGGTCGCCGACACGGCCGCCGGATCTCCGCCACCGAGGCCTTCGACGACGGCCCGAGCAATGGTCTCGAGGAGGCCGTCGCCGTCGCCGCCCTGCCGGCGACGTGCCGCGACGGCCTCGTCGGCGGCTTTCTCGGCTTGCGGCCAGCGGCGCGTCTCAAGGCGAAGGCCGTAACGGGCACCTACCCGTGCGCTGGTATCCGGCCGCGGCGAACTGGTCGCCGGGGCGCCGCAACGTGTAGTCCAGATCGAAGATCACCGCGGCCGGCGTGGGCAGGGGAAGGTCGTCGGCGCGCGCCCGCCGGGCGGGGCGCTCCCGCGCGACGCCGGCGCTGCGGAACACCTCGGCGGCGCGATACGAGGAGCGCACGAAAGGCGCGGCGATTACGCGTAGACCAAGCGCCGCGCCTCGCGCCCCAAGCCGGCGAACTCGCGCGGCGGCACGAACCGCGCGACCGGCACGCACCCGCCGCGCGGCGGCAGGTACTGGCCGACGGTGACCACCTTCGACGCCGGCCGCGACGCAGTCGACGAGTACGGCGCCGACCTCGGCCCCGCTCTCGCCCAGGCCGACCATCAGCCCGCTCTTGACGAGCGGCCTGCCCGCATCGTGGGCGCCTCCGGCCCGCGCCCGAGGGCCAGCCGCCCGCCGTAGCAGCTGGAGCGAGCGCCCGTAGTCCGCTTGCGGGCGCACCCGCTCGTACAGGCTCGGTACCGTCTCCAGATTGTGGTTGAGCACGTGGGGGCGCTCGGCCAGCACCGTCGCGAGCGCCCCGTCGTCCCCTCCGAAGTCCGGTACGAGGACCTCCACGCGTGTCCGCCGGTAGCCTCCGTCGCAGGGCGGTGATGGCGACGGCGAACAGGGCGGCACCGCCGTCCGGCAGGTCGTCGCGAGTGACGCTCGTGACACCACGTGAGCGAGGCCCAGCGAGCGGCCGCCTCCGCCAGCGGCCCGGTTCGTCGTCGTCGACGGCCGGCTGGCGAGCCGCCGGCTTTCACCGAGCAGAAACGGCAGGCGCGCGTGCATACATCGCCGAGGATCAGAAAGGTGGCCGTGCCGGCGGCGAAACACTCGCCCTTGTTGGGGCAGCGGCGGCGCTGTCACACGGTGTGCAGCGCAGGCGCTCCAGCAGGCCGGCGGTCGCCGGAAACGCCGCGCCCGGGCGCCTTCACTTGAGCCACCGGTCTTGCGCGAGGCCGGCGACGTGGCTCACGCGCTGCCGCGCCCCCGGGGACCGGGGCCGGTCACGGCCTGGACTGCGGAGGACGCGGCGCGGCTCACAGGCTATGTATCCCGCGCCCCAGGCCGCCCAGCGCCGCCTCGCCGATCGCCTCCGAGAGGGTGGGATGGGCGTGGATCGTCGCCGCCACATCGGCCCAGCGTGAGCCCCGCGTGGACCGCCAAGGCGAGCTCGTGCACGAGCTCCGTGACGTGGGGCCCGACCAGGCTCGCGCCCAGCACGCACCCACCGCCGGGTTCGCAGACGATACGCACGAAGCCGTCGGCGTCTCCTTCCACCACGGCCTTGGAGTTGCCGTTGAAGCGCACGTGTGCCACCTGCACCTCGCGGCCCTCGGCGGCGGCGCGGTCTTCGCTGAGGCCGCAGCTCGCCACCTCGGGCGAGGTGAACACGCAGTTGGGCACCACGCGGCGATCCCACTCCAGGTGCGCGCCGGTCACGGCGTTCTCGGCCGCGACCATGCCCTGGTGGTAGGCCCAATGGGCGAGCAGCGGCCAGCAGGCCACATCGCCGGCGGCGAACACGCCGTCGAGCGTGGTGCGCAGCGTCTTGTCGACCACCACGAAGCCACCGTCGCCGATCTCCACGCCGGCTTCGGCATAGCCCAGGCCGTGGCTGACGGGCCGCCGGCCCACGGCCACCAGCACGCGTTCCGCGCTGAGCTCGCGGCCGCCGGCCAGACGAAGCGTCACACCGGCGGGGCTGAGCTCGGCGGCCTCCACCGCCGTCTTCACATGCACCTCGATGCCAGCCTTCTTGAAGGCCTGCTGCAGCGCCCGTCCAATGCGCCTGTCTTCGCCGGGCAGGAGCTGGTCGAGCATCTCTACTACCGTGACGCGCGTGCCGAGCCGCGAGAACACGGCGGCAAACTCGCCGCCGATCACGCCGCCGCCCACGATGAGCAGGCTCTCGGGCACGTGATCGATCGTCAAGAGCTCGTCGCTGGTCATCACCCGCGGGTCGCCGAAATCGAACATACTCATGCGCACCGGCTGCGAGCCGCTCGCCAGTATGACGGCGTCTCCGGCGAGCGTGGCGCCGGCGGGCAGTGTGGAGCCATCGGGCAACGTGCCGCCGCCGGCGAGCGCGAGGCGACCCGGGCCGGCGAGCGTAGCCCGCCCGGCCACGACCTGCACCTTACGCGCCTTGAGGAGGTGGGCCACGCCGTCGCGCAGCTCCGCCACCACGGCGTCCTTACGGGCCATGAACGCCGCGAAGTCGAGGGTAACCGGCCCCGCGTTCACGCCGTAGGCCGGCGCCTCCTGCGCGGCGCGCAGGCACGCCGCGCCGGCGACCATCGTCTTGGTGGGGATGCAGCCACGGTTGAGACAGGTGCCACCGATCAGCCCTGCCTCGACGAGCGTCACCTCGGCGCCCAGCTGAGCGGCCCGGCCGGCCGCCACGTAGCCCGCCGGGCCACCGCCGAGCACCAGGATCTTCGTCATGCCTGCCTCCCCAGATTCATGGCCGCGTACGCGGCCTCATCATCGCCTAGAAGTGGCGCCCTCGTCATCCCGGCGTGGCGCGGCGTCAGCCCGGCGCTAGCCCGCGCAGCGCCGCCTCCAGCCTCACCAGCACGCGCTTCCAGATCATCTCCGCCGCTGGCGCTACGCCCGCCCCCGCCAGCCCCTCACCCTGCCAGGGCTCACCCAGCAGCGCTTCCACCGCGTTGAGCAGCTCGTTCGGCGGGCGACGCTCGAGCACGCTGCCGTGCACCAGCACCCGTCCGGCGCGCCGTGCCTGAGCCGCGGCCAGCACCTTCTCGCCGCGCGCCAGCAAGTCGTAGCGCAAGGTACTTGAGAAGCACAGTGCCGATCGCTGGTAGGGCGTCTCACGGCCGCCGTCGAGAGGCACCTCGAGGTCGTTGAAAGCGGCGGCGAAGGCGCCGCTGACGAGCTCGTAGGGCGTGGCCACGTCGAGCCCGGCACGGGCGCCGGCCACGGGTTGCCCTCCGGGGGCGGACGAGTCCGGCACGAACACCACCGCAAACGACCACTCGAACTCCTCGCCGTGCAGCACGGCGCGGCCCCCCGAGGGACGCCGGACCACGTCGAACGGCAGACCCGCGGCCTCCGGCACCTTTTGGAACTTGCCCACGCTCAAGGCCGCCGGCGCCCATACGTAACGTCGCGCCACAACCGTTGTGGCGCCGTCGAGCAGGCCGTCGTCTAGGGCCATCTGGGCGCCGCCAGCGGCTCGCAGGACGGGCAGTACCTTGACGATGCTCATCTACCGATCCCCGCCGCGGTCGCCACCACTCAGGCGCCGTCCTCCGCGTCGCCGGGGAACCGCTGGCGCAGCACGGGATGCCGGGCCGCCTCGGCTTCGTCGAGGCGCCGCACGGGCATGCCCAGAGGCGCGTCGTGAAGGAGCTGTGGGTCGTCGCGCGCCTCGCCCACGATGGCCCGCAGGGCCGCGATCAGGCGCTCGAGGTCTTCTCGCGACTCCGTCTCGGTGGGCTCAATCATCAGAGCCTCGTCGACGATCAGCGGGAAGTACGTGGTGGGCGGGTGCACGCCGTAGTCGAGCAGCCGCTTGGCCACGTCGACGGCACGCACACCGCTCTGCCGCAGCGGCGTCGCCGAGGCCACGAACTCGTGCATACAGCGACGCGCGAAGGGCACATCGAGCAGGCCGCGAACGCCCTCCATGACGTAGTTAGCGTTGAGAACCGCGGCCTCGCTGACGCGCCGCAGGCCGTCTGGCCCCAGCGCGCGGATGTAGGCGTAGGCGCGCAGCAGCACGCCGAAGTTGCCGTAGAAGGTGCGCATCTTGCCGATAGAGAGCGGACGGTCGTAGTCGAGCCGAAAGCGGTCGTCGCCGCCCTTGACCACCACGGGCACGGGGAGAAACGGCGCCAGCTCGGCGCTCACCACGATGGGCCCGGCGCCGGGACCGCCACCGCCGTGCGGCGTGCCGAACGTCTTGTGCGTGTTGAAGTGCACGATGTCGAAGCCCATGTCGCCGGGGCGCGACACGCCCAGGATCGCGTTGGCGTTGGCACCGTCGTAGTACAGAAGGCCGCCGGCTTCGTGTACAAGACGGGCGATCTCGAGGATGTTCTCGTCGAACAGCCCCAAGGTGTTGGGGTTGGTGAGCATGAGCCCGGCGATCTGGCCGCCTGGCGAGCGGGCGGGCCGTCCGCCGGGCGCGCCGGCGAGCACGGCGCGCAGCGCCTCGAGATCGATGCCACCACGCGCGTCGCTGGCCACCGGGACCGGCACATAGCCGGCCATGACCACGCTGGCAGGATTGGTGCCGTGCGCCGTGTCGGGGATGATGATCGTGCGCGGGGCGGCGCCCCGAGCGGCGTGATAGGCGCGCATCAGCAGCAGCCCCGTGAGCTCACCGTGAGCACCGGCCGCCGGCTGCAAGGTTGCCGCCGAGAGGCCGGCGATCTCGGCCAGCCAGCCGCCAAGCTCGTGCATGAGCTCCAAGGCACCCTGGACCAGAACCTCCGGCTGGTACGGATGGAGGCCGGCGAAGCCGTCCAGACGAGCCGCCGCTTCGTTGATCTTGGGGTTGTACTTCATGGTGCAACTGCCCAGCGGATAGCTGCCGCTCTCGACCCCGAAGTTGAGCGCCGAGAGGCCGGTGAAGTGGCGCAGGAGCTCGATCTCGCTCACCTCCGGCAGGCGCGCCGCGGCGGCGCGACGCCGCGCGGCCGGCACGAGCTCGTCCAGCGGGATCTCCGGCACGTCGAGCGCCGGCAAGCTGAAGGCTCGCCGGCCGCGGCGCGACTTCTCGAAGATCGTTCTGCGGTCCGTCTCAGCCATGACGCGCCTCCCAGCCGGCGAGAAACGCCGCGCAGGCGTCTGTGTAGGCGTCCATCTCGGCCCGCGTCCGTTTCTCGGTGACGGCCACCAGCAGCACGTCGTCTACACTCGCGCCGGCGAAACCGGCCGCGAAGCGGCCGGCCGGAACGCCGCCAGTCAGCCTTGAGGCAGCAGCGCCTCCACCAGGTCCGCCGCCGGCAAGGGCAGGCGCACGGCGAACTCGCGAAACACGGGTCCCTGGGTGAAGGCCGTGACGCCCGGCAACGCCTGGAGGCGCTGCCGCAGATACGCGGCCTTGCGCGCGCAGAGCTCCGCCAGCGCGGGCAGGCCATCGTGGCCCAGCCAGCTCAGATAGACCAGCGCCGCCAGCGCGTTGAGAGCGTGGTTGGAGCAGATGTTCGAGGTCGCCTTCTCGCGACGGATGTGCTGCTCGCGGGTCTGCAAGGTGAGCACGAAACCACGCTTGCCCTCCAGATCGATGGTCTCGCCGGCAAGGCGTCCGGGGATGCGGCGCATCAGCGCCCGGGTGACCGCCATGAAGCCCAGCCCCGGCCCGCCGAAGCTCATGCTGTTGCCCAGAGACTGCGCCTCCCCGACAACCACGTCGGCACCGGCGGCGCCGGGCGTCTCGAGCAGGCCCAGTGAGAGCGGGTCGGCCACTACCAGAAAGAGGGCATCGGCCTCGTGGGCCATCGCGGCGGCGGCCTGCAGGTCTTCGAGCGCGCCGAAGAAGTTAGGCTGCTGCAGCACCACGGCGGCGGTGTCAGCGTCTAGCGCCACGCGCAACTCTTGGAGATCGGTGAGCGCACCCTCCTTCAAGCCGGTGACCCGAGGATGCGGCCCACAGCCCACCGTCTCGCTCTCCAGCACCTGGCGGTACTCGGGGTGCACACCGGCCGACACGACGATCGTGCCGCGACGTCTCAGGTTGCCGGCCAAGATGGCGGCCTCGGCGAGCGCCGTGCCGCCGTCGTACAGCGAGGCGTTGCTCACGGCCATGCCGGTGAGCTCGCAGATGGCCGTCTGATATTCGAAGATGGTCTGCAGTACACCCTGACTTCGTTCCGGCTGATACGGCGTGTAAGCAGTGGCGAACTCGGAGCGGCCCACCACGGCATCGACAACGGCCGGCACGTAGTGGTCGTACACCCCGGCCCCCAGGAAGCTCACCAACCGCGTCGCCGACGTGTTGGCCGCCGCCAGGCGGCGCAGCTCGCCGAGCACCTCGCCTTCGGACAACCCCGCGGGCAGCGCCAACTCCTCGCGCCGGCGCACCGCCGCAGGGATCTCGGCGAACAGGTCCTCGATGGAGCCGGCCTTGACGGCGGCCAGCATCGCCGCTACATCGGCGTCGCTGTGCGGCACAAAGTCCATGCCAGGGTGGTCTCAGGCCTCGTCGAGGAAAGCCTTGTAGGCGTCGGCATCCATGAGATCGCTGACCTGATCGGCGGCGTTCAAACGGACACGGATGAGCCAGCCCTCACCGTAGCAATCTTCGTTCACGCGCTGCGGTTCGTCCTCGAGCGCCGCATTCACATCGACGACCTCGCCGCTCAGTGGTGCGTACACGTCGCTGACCGCCTTCACCGACTCTAGCTCACCGTACGGGCTGCCCGCCGTGACCGCGTCCCCAACCGCCGGCAGATCGGCATACACGATCTCGCCCAAGGCGTCTTGCGCAAACCAGGTGATGCCGACCACGGCGTCCTCGCCGTCGATCCTCACCCAGTCGTGCTCCTTGTAGTACCTCAATTGTTGCGGATAGGTCTCGTCGGCCATCGTTCCTCCTGTTGGCGCTCCGTTCGTCGTCGCCGCTTCATCTGCACAGCGCGCGTGACGCATGCTCCCCGGGAGCCGCAGCTTCCGGCGCCGGCCAACAAAAAAGACAAGGTGGATTCACCACCCTGTCTGACGGCCGGCGTCTCAGCGGCGGCGCTCTGTCATTCGGGGGCCCGTCCGGCCGTGCTCCGTTGGCCTGAGAGTTTCGGCGCCTACGGCGCTTTGCCCCTTCGGCGCCCCCCGTTGCGGCGGGGGCTCTCGCACGACGTTCACTCGGGCTTCTTGCCGAGTTGTCCAGCCGCGCCACTGTAGCACGCCCTCGCCGACGCGCACAACGTGGTAGGTTGTGACGATGGCCGACGACGGTCAACACGCACCGAGGTGAGCTTCATTGGGCGGGCGCTGGCCGGCTGACCGCCCGCCTGGGGCGTAGCTGTCGCCGGCGCGTACGGGGTACACTACGCACACACCGCAGATCGTCCGCCGCAAGACAGCCGCCGTACGGGCGCCGCAGGGCACCGCACAGCGTCCCCACAGTGACTCGGCTCACCAGGTGAAGCGTGCTGGACCATTCGGACATCGGCATCTCCACGGGCGCCTACGCAAACCTGCCGCTGGCCGCGGCTCTGGAACGCATCGCGGCGCTGGTGCCGACCGCCGAAGTATGCTCGTTTGGGCGGCATTCATTGCTCGAGCCCGAGAACGTACGGGCGATCGCCGCCAGCAGCCTGGCCTTCAGCGTGCACGGGCCCTTCCTGCACCACGAGATCGGCAGCCGAACGTCCTCGCGGGCAGTGCAGGAGGTACACCGGCGGCACATGGAGGTGGCTGCCGAGCACGGTGCGCACCTCTACGTGGTGCACCCCGACCTGCAGCCACGGCCGGGCCCGTGGAGCCGCAAGACGGCCGCCAATCTGGAGCGCGCCTTCGCCGAGCTGGCCGCCCTGCAAGAAGAGCTCGGCCTCTGCGTGGCCGTGGAGAACCTGCACTTCGCCAACCGTTCACACTTCACCACGCCGGGCGATCTGGACCTGCAAGGTCTGGGCCTCGCCCTCGACGTGGGCCACGCCCTCCTCACCGGCACGCTCACCAACTGGCTCAGCGACCCCCTCACGCCGCTGCGCCACGTACACCTGCACGATAACCAAGGGCACCGCAGCGGCGACCAGCACTATCCGCTGGGAACCGGAGTCATCGACGTTGGTCCCGCCGTGGCGGCCGCCCGTGCCGTCGGCGCGACCATGGTGCTCGAGCACCTCAACGATGCCGACGTGCTCACCAGCCTCGAGCACCTACGCTCCCGCGGCCTGCTCGCCAAGGCGGTTGGCCAGCATGCCCGGTGAGGCCCCGGAGCCGAGCGGCGCTCGGGAGCAACTCAGCGCCCGATTCTCGAGCTTCGGCGCCCAGCATCAGTCACTTTCGACGCCTTCATGAACGCCGTGCGTCACGCCCTCTCAACGAGCATCACGAGCCTGTTCATGCTCGGTGTCGTGCCGATGATAGCCGGGCTGCTGGTCGTGCTCTTCCTCAAGGAAGTCCCCCTGAGACACGCGCACATGACGCTGCCGGAAGCGGAGCTGCTGGCCTCTGGAGCCGAGGGCCCCGCGGCGGGAGGGCAGACGCCGGCGGGCTCGGCCGCGCAAGGCGGGCAGAGCCCGGCCTGACGAGGCGTGCGGCACGAACCGTCAGGCTCCACCGCGCGTCACTCAGTAAGTCTGTGGGTCAGTGGTGAGCGGAAGGAGGCTCCATACGAGAGCGCACCGGCACGCGCTGCGCAGCGCCCCGATGCTCGTGGCCGTCACGCTCGCCTTGGCCGCGTGCGGAGGCTCGGGCAGCGGCAGGCACATGCTCGACGGCACCGCCTGGCGCCTCACCGCGTGGACGACGAGCTCCCTCAACCCGGACGCCTTCACCATCACGGCGAAGTTCGCGCACGGCACGATCTCCGGCAGCTCCGGGGTCAACGCCTACGGCGGCCCGTACACCGCAACCTCCGACGAGGCTTTCTCCGTGGGCGAGCTGGCGGTTACCGCGATGGGCGGCACCGGGCCCGACATGCGGGCCGAACAGAAGTACCTCACGCTCCTTGGCCAGGCGAGGTCGTTCACGCGCAGCGGCGGCACGCTCACGTTGCTCAACGGGCAGGGCCACACGTCGCTGATTCTCAAGGCCTCGACGCCCTGAACAAGAGGGGCAAGAAGATGGCTGGCGAGGAAGGACTCGAACCTTCAATCCCCTGATCCAGAGTCAGGTGCCTTGCCAATTAGGCCACTCGCCAGCGCTGCCCGCAGGCACAATCATGAGTTTACCGTCCGGCGGCAGCGTCCTCAAGCGTGGCGCCACGGGAGCCGGGGCGCGCCAGCGCGGGGCTTCAGGCCGAGTCGTGGCGCCCTTGTGCCCGCAGCTTCTCCCAGGTGTCCTTGAGGGTAAGCGTGCGGTTGAACACGAGCGCGCCCGGCGCCGAATCGGGATCGGCGCAGAAGTAGCCGAGCCGCTCGAACTGAACAGTCTCGCCAGCCGGCAGGTCGGCCAGCGACGGCTCCACGAGGCAGCCCCGCAGCACGGTCTCGGAGTCCGAGTTGAGATCGTCGAAGAGCTCGCCGCCATCGGCCCCGGGATGCGGGCTGCGGAAAAGGTAGTCGTAGAGCCGAACCTCCGCGGGCACGGCGCGGGCGCCGGACAACCAGTGCAGGGTGCCCTTCGGGCGGCGACCGTCGGGGGCGTCTCCGCCGCGCGTGGCCGGGTCGTAGGTGCAGCGCAGCTCGACGATGGTGCCGGCGGCATCCTTGACGACCTCCCGGCAGATCACGAAGTACGCCGACCGCAGCCGCACCTCGCGCCCCGGGGCCAGGCGGAAGAACTTGCGCGGCGGCTCCTCCATGAAGTCGCCACGCTCGATCCAGATCTCTCGCGAGAAGGCTACCGGGCGGCTGCCGGCCGACGGGTCCTCCGGGTTGTTGGGGACCTGCACCTCCTCGACTTGGCCTTCCGGGTAGTTCTCGACGACGACCTTGACGGGGTCGAGCACGGCGAAACGGCGCGGCGCCACGCGGTTGAGCACTTGGCGCACGGCGTGCTCCAGCATGCCCACCTCGACGACGCTGTCTGCCTTGGCGACTCCCACGATCGTGGCGAAGTCGCGGATGCCCTCCGCGGGAAAGCCTCGCCGGCGGAGACCCGACATGGTGGGCATGCGGGGGTCGTCCCAGCCCCGCACATGCCCCTCGTTCACCAGGCGCAGGAGCACGCGCTTGGAGAGGACGGTGTGCGTGAGGTTGAGCCGCGCGAACTCGTACTGGTGCGGTCGCGACGGCACGGGAAGGTTGCCGATGAGCCAGTCGTAGAGCGGCCGGTGGGCCTCGAACTCGAGCGTGCAGATGGAGTGGGTGACGCCCTCGATGGCGTCGGATTGGCCGTGGGCGAAGTCGTAGGTGGGATACACGCACCAGGCGTCGCCCGTGCGAGGATGCTCCGCATGGAGGATCCGGTACAGGACGGGGTCGCGCAGGTTGATATTAGGCGAGGCCATGTCGATCCTGGCGCGCAGGACGCGCGCGCCGTTGGGGAACTCGCCGGCGCGCATGCGCGCGAAGAGGTCAAGGTTCTCCGCCACAGGCCGGCTCCGCCAGGGGCTCTCGCGTCCGGGGCTGGTGAGCGTGCCGCGGTACTCCCGGATCTGGTCTGCCGTGAGGTCGTCGACGTACGCCCTGCCCGCCCCGATGAGGTGCACAGCCCACTCGTAGAGCCGCGCGAAGTAGTCCGAGGCGAAGTAGAGGTGCTCGCCCCAGTCGAACCCCAGCCAGTGCACATCCGCCTCGATGGCGTCGATGTACTCTTGCTCTTCCCTCATGGGGTTGGTGTCGTCGAAGCGCAGGTGGCAGTGCCCACCGAACTCGCGGGCGATGCCGAAGTTGAGGCAGATCGACTTGGCGTGACCGATGTGAAGGTAGCCGTTCGGCTCCGGGGGGAAGCGCGTTGCCACGGCCTGGACCCGACCCTCGCGAAGGTCGGCGGCGACGATCTCACGGATGAAGTCGCCGCGCTCGGGTGCGGATGGCGTCGCCGGGCTGCTCACGTGGCCGAGGATAGCACAGGCCGCCGCGCGACGCGGCGGGCCACGATGGCAACCGGTGGCGGCTGCCTTCCGGCAGCCGCCACCGGTTCAAGGATGTGCGTCTCTCGCGCAGGTCGGCTGCTGACGAAGCCGGACAACCGAGGTTACGGCACCATCAGAACACCGCGATCGTCCTGAGACCAGCGTACACCGCGAATATGAGAATCATGCCCGCTCGAGCTGCGAGCGCCCATCCGCTCTCCCGCGGCGATGACATGAGACGTCGCACCATATCGAGTGCAAAGAAGGCCGGGACCATCCAGTACAGGGCGGCCTCCCACCTGTCACCGTGCGAGCCCACCAGAACCAGCGCTTCGGCCGTGATCCAGACCGCCGCCACTGCGATCTGGACGACCAGTATCGCTCTCTTGCCCTTCATTTCGCAGCCTTCGCCAAGGTCACTCGGGAACGCTGATGATCGTGGCGCCGTCGAAGGTGCAACGCAGGAGTGGCGCGATGTGGCACTGCTGAACCTTGATGACGATGCCGCCAGGCGCGTAGTGGCGGAAGTCATAAGCGAGAGCTGTACCGCCTACCGCGACCACGACCCCGATGAATGGGCCAGCATCAGGAACGCAAGCTCCGATAGCCCCGGCGATACCCGTGCCGCTCGCGATCGCGTTGCCGATCTTGTTGGCGGTGCTCTGGGAGATGGACGTGCTCCAGATGGTGCCCCAATACGAGATGTCCGGACTTACCTCCCCGCCGTCCACGTTCCCGACCTGCGCCCCGACCTGCGGGACAGCGGCGCTGTCGTTCGGGCTGCTTCCTTGCGCCAGGGCTGTGCCGGCCACGCACAAAACCATGATGACCGTTGCGGCGAGCACGATCGAGGCTCGCCTGGCGACGCGGCGCGTAGACATGCGATGTACCTCCATCTTCGTTGGTGTTCGATGCTCTGCAGTGTGGGCCCCAGCAAAGCGGTCGCGTCAGCAGCGATGCTGCCCACGACCATGGTGATCCTATGGTGATGGTCTGACCGATGTCAACAAGCTAGCAGTACCTTCTTAGCAGAGGCACCAAGTAGCGCGTGTTCGGTTAACGGGGCGTGCGCTCGAAACAGAGAGAGTTCCGCAGCGGGCCGCACGCCGGCGACCGACGGAGGGCTGGCGGGAGACGATTTCGCGGGAAACTGCTGGT
>CAWKEZ010000010.1:0-5126 GCA_963848545.1 uncultured Thermoleophilia bacterium | reverse complement strand
CAACTCGGCCGGCATCGTCATCGACGCTGTGCGCTGCGGCAAGATCGCCCTCGACCGCGGGCTCTCCGGTTCGCTCGAAGGACCCAGCAGCTACTTCATGAAGTCACCGCCGGTGCAACACCCCGACGACCAGTGCCGCCGCCTCACCGAGGAGTTCATCGCCGGCGAGGGCACCGGCGCCACGGCGGTGTGCCAGGGCTGACGCTCGGCGGGATGCGGCGCTCCGCGCCGACGGCCCGTGTTGTAGCATGTGGCCATGGGCCGCACCATCGGCATTCTGACTCCGTTCCTATGGACCACGCCCAACGGCGTGAACCGCCAGATGGCGGCGTTGGAGAGCGGCTTACGGCGCGCGGCCACCGCGTCACTATCATCGCTCCGAGCGCCGACCGGGCCGCCGATGGCCGACGCCCGCCGCCGCGTGCAGGCGGTCCTCACGGGCGAGCGCGAGACGGTGTTTCTGCCCGGCGAGCCGTATCCCCGCTACTTCTTCGCCGGCGCTACCTATGCGGTGCGGCAGAGTCGCTCGCTCAAGCTCATCGCGGCACCGGCCGACCTGATCGCCAACATTGACGTGCTGCTCGAGGCCGAAGACCTCGACCTGCTGCATTTGAACGAGCCGTTCGTGCCGGGGCTTGGCTGGACCGCATTGCGCCACGCCAGCTGCCCGCTGGTCGCCACCTTTCACGCCAACCCGGAACGGCTGGCGCCGTTCTGGACCTCCACCCCGAAGCTGCGCCGTCTGTTCGACTCGCTCGACGCGGCCATCGCCTCGTCGCGGGCAGCGCGAGACGTGGCGGCGATCACGTTCCCGGGTGCCTACCGGATCATCCCTCCCGGTGTAGACCTGGAGCGCTTCTCGCCAAACGCCGGCCACGGTCCGGCGGCGGAAGCGGGAGAAGCGCCCCCGGCCGGTGACGGAGAAACGCCGACGGCCGGCGGCGCACCCGCGTCGGGTGCCGAAGAGGCGCCGCGCCCGCTGCGCCTGCTGTTCGCCGGCGCCGAGTCGCGGCGCAAGGGGCTCGGCGTGCTGCTGCGGGCCTTGCGCTACCTCGACGACCGCGCCGCCGATCTGGTCATCGACGTCTGCGGGGCCGACCGCCAGGAGCGTCGCTACGCGCGCCTGGTGCCGGTGCCGTTCGCCGCCCGCGTGGTGTTCCACGGACGCGTCGCCGAGGCCGCCATGCCGGCCTTGTACCGCGACGCCGATGTGTACTGCGCGCCCTCGATAGGCCCCGAGACGGCCAGCGTCGCACTGCTCGAGGCCATGGCTTGCGGGGCCGTGGTGGCGGCCTCGCGACTGCCCGGTTACGACGAGGTGGTGCGGCACGGCAGCAACGGTTTGCTGGTACCGCCGCGCAAGCCGCGGGCTCTGGCGGCCGCTCTACGTCGCCTGCTGGACGACCGCGAACTGCGCCTGCGCCTCGCCGAGCAGGGCCTCAAGACGGTGCGGCGCTACGGCTGGGACCACGTTGCCGCGGAGATCGAGAGCGTGTACGAGGAAGTGGCCGTGCGGCGGCGCCAGCCGTTGCCTCGCCGCCGCCGTCAACAGCGCGAGCTGTTCGCCGACTTTCACATCCACTCACACCACAGCAAGGATTGCGTGATGCCGGTGGCCGACATCCTCGAGCGGGCTCGCGAAGTGGGGCTCGACGTGGTGGCCATCACCGATCACGACAGCGCGGCGGGGGGGCTGGAGGCCCGCGAGATCGCCGAGCGCTACGGCGTCCGGGTGATCGTCGGCGAGGAGGTCAAGAGCAGCCAGGGCGAGGTCATCGGCCTCTTCCTCGAGGAGACCATCCCCGGCGGACTACACGTTCGCCGAGACCGTGGAGGCCATCAAAGGGCAGGGCGGCATCGTCTACGTGCCGCATCCGTTCGATCGCCTGCACACCATCGCGAGCCCCCAGGTGCTACGCGCCAACGTGGCCGGTATCGACGTGCTCGAGGTGTTCAATTCGCGCCTCGCCTTTCCCGCGTTCAACGAGCTGGCCGCCAAGTTCGCGCAGCGCTACCGCATCCCGGCGGCGGCGGGCAGCGACTCGCATGTGCTCCCCGGCATCGGCACGGCGCTCTGCGGCATTGACGACTTCCGTGGGCCGGACGGCTTTGTTGCGGCCCTCGCCGAAAGCCGCATCGTGCGCCATCCGCGAAGTCTTCTCTACCTGCAGTCACTCAAGTTCATCCAGACCAACATCACTGGAGGTCGCGCCACAGGGCAGGGCGAACCACCTGCTTAGCGCGCGAATAATCCACCTCCGACGGCAATTGGCCGGGGGGCGCGAGGAGTTCGCCCCGAGGGCGCGAACTACCTAGCCGAAACCCGAACCGAGGTACCGCGTGGCGCAGCCCAACGAGATCTACGACAAGTACCTGACCCGGGCCATCTCGGAGATCAACGAGCTTACCGGCGAGATCCTTCGTTGCTCCAAGTGCAGCCACGCGCACACCATGCCGGTCATCGGCTCCGGGCATCCCATGGCCGACATCTTCCTGCTGAAGTACCAGGCACGGCCGTCGGAGTTGCATGAGGGCGTGGCCTTCTTCGGCCGCGCCGGCACGGCTCTCATGAAGAGCTGCCAGCGCCTCAAGATCGATCCCTTGCAGCTTTACGGCAGCAACGTAGTGAAATGCGGCGACGTGCGTGAGGCCAGGCCGGAGGGCAAGTGCCTCGACCATCTGCGCCGGGAGCTTGCCATCGTCAATCCCAAGATGATTGTTGCCATGGGCGAAGAGACCGTCGCGGCGCTCAACACCGCCAAGATCACGCTGGCCAGGGGCATAGCCTACACGCCCGGCGAGATCGTCGAGCTGCCGCGCGGGCACCGAGGTGCTCGTTACCCCCGATATCGATGCGTCCCTCGACGAGCAGCGTCTCAAGGCGGCCTTCTGGCGTGCCTTCCGGCGCCTCGGGCGAGTGGTACGACAACATGCCGCCGTACTGATGCCGGCCAGGCGCCTCGCGCCGGCGTACGCGGCGGGGGCTCTCATCGTTCTGTGGGGCTTCTTCAGCAGCGCGCTACCCGCTCTTGCGGTGAGGACCGACATCGTCGTGTCGGCGGCCCTGGTGCTGTCGCTGGCCGGCGTCTTCGTGTGGGGGATGCTGCCCTTGCGCGCGATCGGCCGCCGCCTGCCACTGGTGGCGCTGGCGGCCCTGCCGCCGGCGGTTCTCTTCGTGTGGCTGGGCCTGGTGCCGTTGGCCAACGTGGCCAAGATCGTCTTCGCCGCGTCACTCGGCATCTGGGTGGCGCAAGAGCTCGAGCAAGTCAGCTGGGTCGTGCTGGTGGCGCTGATCTCGGCCGTTGTCGACGTGGCCAGCGTGTTCGCCGGACCTACCAAGGCCATCTTGGCAAAGGGGCCCGTGGTGGTGGGCTATTTCACGGTCGCGGTGACGTGGCTGGGCTACACATACAACGAAGCGTTCACCGCGCTGGGCGTGAGCGACATGATCTTCTTCGCCTTGTATCTCGGCGCGGCGCGCCGGTTTGGGCTGCGCGCGCGGGTGGAGCGCTGCGGCGATGGTGGTCTCGTTCGTGCTGACGATCGTCGCAGCCATGTGGTGGACGGCCCTGCCCGCCTTGCCGCTGCTCTCGGTCGCCTTTCTCGCGGTCAACGGAGATCTCTTGTGGCGCAAGATACGTGCACGGCCAGAGGCGCGCGTCTAGAGATCGAGCGCATGGGCGCGGCGCGGGTCCGCGCGGCGTCACGGCCCGGCTAGGAGCGCACGAAGAGCGCGACCGTCTCGATGTGGTGCGTCTGTGGGAACATATCCACCGGGGCGACGTGCTGCAGCCGGTAGCCGAGCTCGGCGAGCTCGGCGCCGTTGCCCGCCAACGTGGTCGGGTTGCACGACACATACACCACTCTGTCGGCGCCGAGAGCAGCTACGCGCTGCAGGGCCTTGCGCGCCATTCCCGCGCGGGGCGGGTCCGCCATGACCACCGCCGGCCGTGTGCCGGCATCGCGACGCGCTGCGTCGAGGGTGGGGTGGGGCGGGAACTTGAGCAGCGGCCGCACGTCTGCCGAGTAGAACGTGACATTGCCGACGTCGTTGCGGCGCGCGTTCTCACGGGCCGCAAGGATGGCCTCCTCCTGGATCTCCACAGCCTGCACCTGCCGCGCCCTGTGCGCTAAGGGCAGGCTGAGGGTGCCGATGCCGCAGTAGAGGTCTACGGCCGGCCGTTCGCGGTCGGCGTCAGCGGCGGCGAGGGCCGACTCGTAGAGCACCTCGCACATCTCGCCGTTGGTCTGCAGGAAGGCGGCGGCCGGCACCTCGAGGTCTACGCCGGCCAGGCGCTCGCGCAGGAACGGCGGTCCCAGCAGCATGTGGGGACCGTCGCCTACCGCGGCGTCGGCCGGCGTGCTGTTCACAGTGACGGCGATCGAGGAGCAGCGACAGGCCTGGGCGACGCTCTCCGCCAAGCGATGTTCTTCCGCGAAGCGTCCCGTCGAGAACAGATTGATGAGCAGATCGCCGCCGCGCCCTTCGCGCACCACGAGGTGCCGTAACAGACCCTCCTGACGTTCCCGGACGAAGGGGCGCAGGCGCAGCGCACGGCAGGTGTCTGCTACCGCAGCCCGCGCCTGGTTCATGCGCGTCGAGGCTAACATACAGTCGCTGGTCTCCACGATCTCACGCCACGAGCCGCGGCGGTGCAGCCCGAGCAGCAGCCCACCGTCGTCGGCCACGCCGAACGAGAACTCCATCTTGTTGCGGTAGCGCCACGGATGAGGCATGCCGCGTATGGGTTCCACCACGAAGCCCGCCAGATGCCCGATCCTCTCGAGTAGAGTCCACCACTTGCTGCTGCTTGTACTCAAGCTGCGCGTCGTAGGCGAGTGTCTGCGCCTCCGCACCCGCCGCAATCATTCGTGTGGCACAGCGGCGCGATACGGCGCGACGAGGGCGTGGATGCTCAAGCAGGCGGGCTTCGGCGTACCCCTTCTTGCGGCGGGAAACGGCGGCGCGCACACGGTCGCCGGGCACGGCGCCGCGCACGAATACCACGAAGCCGTCGGCTCGCGCGACGCCCTGGCCGCCGTAGGCGAGCGAGTCGATGTGGAGCTCCAAGGTGTCTCCGGAACGTGGCGGCATGCAGATGAGTGTAGCGGCTGCCCGGGAGGGC
>CAWKEZ010000009.1:0-8656 GCA_963848545.1 uncultured Thermoleophilia bacterium | reverse complement strand
CACGCGACCGACGTGCCGCTCCTGCTGGTCAAGGCGAAGTCGGCCGCGGACGAACCCGCGGACGGCCCCATGGCCGGCGGCGCCGACGAGCCGGGCGACGAGCCGGCGGGCGACACGTGAGCGGCGCCGGCGAGCACACCGCGGGCCGCCGGCTCGTCTTGTTCGACGTCGACTGCACGCTGATCGACGCCCACGGCGCCGGCGGGCGGGCCATCTTCCGGGCGATCGACGACACCTACGGCGTGCGCGGCGAGCTCGACGGCTACAGCTTTCACGGGCGCACCGACCCGGCCATCATCGTCGACCTGGCGACGCGCTGGGGCACGCCCGAGGCGCTCGCTCGCGAGCGCCTGGAGGCGTGCCTCGCGCACTACGTCGACATCCTGCGCGACGAGATCAGAGCCGGCGAGGTCGAGGTCCTGCCGGGCGTCCGCGAGCTGGTCACCGCTCTCGCCGCCGACCGCCGCGTCCTGCTCGGCGTACTGACCGGCAACGTCGCCGGCGGCCTTGCCCTCAAGCTGGCGCCGACCGGTCTGCTGCCGCTCTTCAAGGTCCGCGCGAGCGGTTCGGACTCGGCCCTTCGTCCCGAGCTGCCGGCGGTCGCGGTGGGGCGCGCCACCCCGCTCACCGGCGACGACTACTCCGGCAAGGAGATCGTGGTCATCGGCGATGCGCCGGCCGACATCCTCTGCGGCGTCGACCTGTCGGTACGCACAATCGCGGTCGCGACCGGCCGCCACACCCTCGCCGAGCTCGCCCGGTACGCGCCCGACTACCTGTTCGCCGACCTCGGCGACTGGCGGGCGGTCATGGCCGCCATCCTGTCCTGAGGTCACCGGAAGGGGCGACCGGCCCGAAGCGGCAGACTTTGCTCCATCGACGTTCGCGCCTCACACCATCCTCACGACCGGCTAACGAAGACGTAACAGCGGCTCGCCAGACTCCTTCCCCAGCCGTCTACGGGAGGGCCGATGGCCGAAGACGAGGAGGACCGGGGCGCGGGTTCCGCGGACTCGCCTCGAGCATCCCGACCCCTGCTGCGCCTGTTACGCCGCCACGCCGCCAGGATCGAGGCAGTCCACGACGCCGAGCTCGACTACCACGGCGTCATCCTGACTCAGCTCCTGCGACACAAGGGCAAGGCAAAGCGCGCCTCCGACAAGAGGATGAACGAAGCGTTCGGGAAGTTGACCGAGGCGGTCGTCGAGTTGCAGGCGAGTCAGGCCGCTGTGCTTTCGCTGGCCGCGGCGGACGGCATGACACCGGAAACCGTCTGCGCCCTGGACGCGACGTTCGAGTCGGCCACTCGAGAGTACGCAGGCTACCTGGCGGCGCGCACCTACGACCAGGTATACGAGGTGGCCAGAGCAGACCCCCTTCGCGGGTCGCATTAGCCGACGCGTCGGTCGAGCACATGCGCCTTGATGAGGTTGGTCTTGCCAGACTGGTTGGTCTGCAAGCCCCTGTGGGCGACCTCGCAGGCGCCGTGGCTGATGGCGCCCGAAACGCCGGTGCGCCCCGCCGCCCACGGCTGCGGGGCGCGACCCTGGCGCTCGATGTCCGCCTCCACCACAGCCGCGATCTCGGCCATCGTGCGGACCGCCTCCGCGGGGTAGCAGCCGATGGCGGTCTCGCCCGAGAGCATGACGGCGCTGGTCGCGTCGTAGATGGCGTTGGCGACGTCGCTCGCCTCGGCGCGCGTCGGGCGCGGAGAGGCGACCATCGACTGCAGCATCTGCGTCGCCGTGATCACCGGCTTGCCGGCGAGGTTGGCCGCGTGGATGATGCGTTTCTGCCAGATCGGCACCGTCGCCGGGTCGACTTCCACGCCAAGGTCGCCGCGCGCCACCATGACCGCGTCGGCCGCGGCGATGATCTCGTCGTGGGCCGCCAGCGCCTCCTTCTTCTCGATCTTGGCGACCACGAGCTGGTCGCCGCCGGCGGCCGCGATGAGCTCCTTGAGCTCGCGCACGTCGTCGGCGCGGCGCACGAACGAGAGCGCCACGTAGTCGACATCCTGGCCCATGCCCCAGGCCAGCAGCTCGCGATCGGCGGACCGAGGTTCGTCTCACACAATCCTCATGTTCGCGTAACGCTGGTCTAACGGCCCCCTCCCAGACTTCTTTCAAAGGTCCTCAGGACGGTCCTCGGAGGTTGCTGTGGTTACCCGTCGGATGCGTCGACGGCACCGACTGCTCGACGCCTATGTGCGTGTGGAGCTCGAAGAGCGGGGGCTGCTGCCCGGCGATCGGCCCGACTGGTCGCAAGGAGAGCCCGCCCACCCGCTGCTGGAGGCCGCCGAGCAAGACCCCAACGACGGTGAGGACGCTCGGCAAGACCGACCGGCATGACCCTTGCGTCGTTCCAGACACATGGGGCGCGCCGGGCCGCTTGAAAACAACTTTCCATGCGAGGGGCCGATCGATGGTCGACGACCAGACGAACAGTAGCGCTAACTCTGCCTCGCTCGAACTTTCGCGCTCGCTTGCGCGCCTTCTGCGTCGGCACGCCGCGAAGGTCGAAGCGCTCCGCAATGCCGAGTCTAGCTACCATGACGTCGTGCTGGTCGAGTCCCTGCGACACAAGGGCAAGATGAAGCGCGCGTCCGAAAAGAGGATCGGGGCAGCCTTCGACGCGCTTGTCGATGCGGTCGTCGACCTGCAGGGTGGTCAGGTCGCGGTCCTTTCGCGGGCCGAGGATGAGGGCGTTCCGCTGGAGGCCGTTGGCGCTTGGGATGAAAAACGTCGAGTCTGCCGATCGAGAGTGCGCGGGCTACCTGGCGGCGCGGACCTACGACCAGGTGCGTGAGGCCGCCAGAGGACCCCCTGCGAACCGTAGCAGCAGCCAGTGGTGCTGAGCCTGCGCCAGATCGACCGCCGGCGAACTGGCGACCCCATCTACCTGGTCGAGTTCGCCGACGCCGGCCCCTTGGCTTCGCCGGAGTGTGCGGCGAGACAGTGCGGCTCAGTTAATTGCGCAGCTTGCCGCGCCACGTGACGGCTGTTGCTTCGCGACGACGCCACGGCGCCGGCTGTACGTCGGCAACCAGCCCAAGCAGGCGAATACCCGGCCGTCCAGGTCGTGGTGTCAGGTACAACGACCGACACCTCACCTTCTCGTCCGCGAGGTCGCAAGCGCAGCGACCCAACTCGCTCGCCACCTGCTAACAAAGACGTGTTATCGTCTGCACCAAGGCCATGTTGATCCGCATCCGTGCGGGCTTGGGGGGCTGCCATGAGACACTGTTGGGCACTGCTAACGTGCGTGGTGCTGGCGGCCCTGGTGGCGGCAGCTCTGCCGGCCGGGGCTGCGGCGACGACGCGTCCGGCCACTCACACTCACCCCCTGATCGGTTCGCAACCGACGACCGCAGTGCGTCCGGCGGTCGGCACGCATCCGCTTGCCGGCACGACGACCACCTCGAGTAACTGGTCAGGCTACGACGACTCCACCGACGGTCCTTTCACGAGCGTCACCGCCAGCTGGACCCAGCCGCCCGTGCGGCCGGCCGGCGCGACGCTTCACCGATGCCGCCTTCTGGGTCGGTCTCGACGGCGACAACTCCGACACCGTAGAGCAGATCGGTACCGAAGGCTACAGCGAAGGCGTAGTCGGCTACGACGCCTGGTATGAGATGTATCCGAACGCCCC
This sequence comes from uncultured Thermoleophilia bacterium, assembly GCA_963848545.1. GTDB lineage: Bacteria > Actinomycetota > Thermoleophilia > UBA2241 > UBA2241 > CAIXSE01. Next base: position 5,005 of record CAWKEZ010000009.1, on the reverse strand, counting down.
CGTCACCATCGGCATGTCGATCCACCCAGGAGACCTGATGACCGCCTCGGTGACCGAGTCCGGGGTGGCGACCTTCACCCTGGCGCTCAGCGACCAGACCACCGGCAAGTCGTTTCAGACGGTGCAGATGATGAGCGTCGTGCCGCAAGCTCGCCTCGGCCGAGATCATCGCCGAGGCGCCCTCCGACGGCAACGGCGACATCGTGCCGCTCTCCGATTTTGGCCTGGTCACCTTCAGCGACTGCGCCTTCAACGGCCAGCCGATCAGCGCCTTCAACTGGAACCAGATCGACATGACCTCCGAGTACAGCGACGCGCTCGTCGACAAGAGCCTGGCGCTGAGCCCAGACGGAGCGAGCTTCTCGGTCACCACCGACCTGACACCGCCCACCACCACCGTCACGGGCGCCGGGCCGCGCTGGCACGACCGGCCGGTGACCCTGCACTTCAAGGCCGTCGACAACCCCGGCGGCCAGGGAGTCGCCTCCACCGAGTACTCGCTTGACGGCGGCGCCACCTGGACCCAGGGCGACGAGGTCACCATCCCCGCTCCCAGCGATCACTCCGCCGACGGCTCCCGCCAGGTCCTCTATCGCTCGCTCGACAAGGTCGGCAACCTCGAGCGCAAGCGCCACTGCGAGGTGCTGATCGACACGCGCCGCCCGACGCCCATCGCCAAGTGGGCGGCTGAGGCGGTTCGCGGCAACCGCACAGCGCTGCGCTACTACATCGCCGACCCGCGCCCCGGCAGCCCCACGGCGACCGTGACCATCAGGATCGTCAGTCGTGACGGCAAGCTCGTGCAGAAGGCCGTGCTCGGTGCGATCAGGGTCGATAGCACCGAGAACTACATCTTCCGCTGCTGGTTGCCCAAGGGCACCTACCGCTTCACGGTCGCGGCCACCGATAGCGCCGGCAACCGCGGCACCACAGCAGCCGTCAATACGCTGGTGGTGCGCTAATGCGCCCGGCACCGAAAGCACCGGCATCCTCTCTTGTGGGTCACTTGTTCAATCGCGGGGGTCTGGCCATGAAACACAAGTGTGCTCTTCTGTGCATCGCGCTGGCCCTGACACTCATGGCGGTATTGGCCACGCCCGCCTTCGCCCTCGTGCCCGACGGTTCGCAGGGCTGGTTCTGGCAGATGCCGCAACCCGCCGGCGGTTTCGCCGGACTGAGTGCCCTCGCCTTTCCCGACGCCGGCAACCTCTGGACGGTCGGTGCCGGCGGTCTCATCCTGCACAGCACCGACGCGGGGGCCACTTGGACGGCTCAGCCCACGGGTACCGACGCCAACCTCTGGTCGGTGAGTTTCCCCAACGATCAAGACGGGTGGGCCTGCGGCGGATCGGTGACGGGGGCCGGTGGCGCGATCGTGGCCACCACCGACGGCGGCGCCACCTGGCTCAACAAGACTCCCGCCGGCCTCAAGGCGTCGCTCACCAACGCGAGTTTCGTCAATGCCACGCACGGCTGGATCGGCACGACCGGCGGCGAGATCCTGAAGACCGCCAACGGCGGAGCTAGCTGGACGCACTTGAAGCTCAAGTCCCTCTTCCCGAGCTCTCCTTACGACTCCTTCCTGTCCGGCTACCGCGCCGTCGACTTCGTCGGTGCGAGCCTGGGCTGGGCAGGCGGAGCCGGTGGTCAGATCTGGAGGACGGCTAACGGCGGCAAGACTTGGGTGCCCCTGTTCAGCCGCCTGACCCCAGACATGGTCGTCACGCAGATCGATTTCATCGATCCAACTCACGGCTGGGTACTAGCCCAGTCACTGGACACGGGACAGTCGCAGGTGATCACGACGAGCAACAGCGGATTCTCTTGGCGCACGATCGCGACCGGCGACTCGGCGGTGGGCGAAATCGACGCAGCGAGCGCCTCCAGCGTCTGGCTTCTTGACGGCGGCTACTCCAGCTTCGTGGGACTCAGCCCCTTCTTCGAGGACTTTGGCTTCGGCGGCACTGGCCCGGTCACCGTGCAGCACAGCAGCGACGGCGGCGGGCACTGGCAGAGCTCGTCTGTGGGCTCGCCGTTCTCGGTCGCTGCCTTGGCGGCTCGCGGCGACGTCGTCTGCGCGGTCGGCGACGGCATCCTCACCTCGAGCGACGCCGGCCAGACCTGGCAGTCGGCGAGCTCGGGTCAGGAGTACTACTTCACCGGCGCCACGGCCGTCTCGGCCAGCAACATTTGGGCAGTCGATGCATCCGGCGCCCTGTTGCACAGCAGCGACGGGTCGCACTGGGTCGAGCAAGCCAGCCCGGCACGCTGGGCGAACGTCCTCTACGGAGTCAGCTTCCCCGACCCCAGCAACGGCTGGGTGGTCGGGGCCAGCGACGACTATGGCGACGGCAGTGTCATCCTCCACACCAGCGACGGCGGCACAAGCTGGACTCCCCAGGACTCCAACCTCTCGGGCGAGCTGGTTGGCGTCGACTTCGTCGATGACCTGAACGGCTGGGCGATCAGCGATGACAACTACGGCTCTGGCGTCAACGCGCCCCTTACCGTAGAGCACACGACCGACGGTGGCGCGACCTGGGTGCCACAGTATGTCTACGACAACGCGAACCTGTTCGCGGTCGACTTCATCAACGACAAAACCGGCTGGGCGAGCGGCGACTACCAGCCCTCGCAGAACAGCTACGGCCTGCCGGGGATCTTCACGACGACCAACGCCGGTCTCACCTGGAGCAAGGAGAAGCTGCCGGCCGGAGCGCCTGACATGACCGGGCTGCAGTTCCTCGATGCCAACGACGGCTGGGCGGTCGGCACGGCTTATGACCAAGACTACAACGCCACGCAGGGCTGGGCGCTGCACACCACCGACGGCGGCAAGACCTGGACCAGCGTACCCGGCCTGGCCGATAGCCTCGCCGAGACGGTCTACTTCAGCGACCCTTCCGACGGCTGGATCGGCGGCTTGAACGGCGTCTATGCCACCACCGACGGCGGAGTGACGTGGCAGCAGGTGGCCGGGGGCTACGGCGTTACGGCCATCACGGCGACGGACCCCGATCACGTCTGGGCCTTCGGCGATGGCTTCCTGATCTCGCCGCTCACCACAAGCGGCAACACGGCCCCCCCCGTAACGCTCGTCAACCACTATGACGCTTGGTATGGCAAGCCAGTGACCATCAACCTGTCGGCCAACGACATCGGTGGCTCGGCCGTGGCCTCGACGACCTACTCAACCGACGGCGGCGCCACCTGGCAGACCGGGACCAGCGTCGCCATCGACGCGCCCGCGGACCATTCCAACGACGGCGAGCACACGATCCTCTACCGCTCTACCGACACCGCCGGAAACCAGGAACAGACGGAAAGCCTGGCGGTCGGCATCGACACCCTCGGACCGGCCTGCTATGCGCCGCGCAAATGCGTGGCCGACACCGGCAAGCTCGGCACCCTTTACTTCATGGCAGACGATGCCACCAGCGACGTCGCCGAGGCCACGATCACCATCTTCAACTCGCACGGGCACGCCCTGCGTCGGTTCGTCGAGCGGGCCGGCAACTGGGACTACGGGGAGGCGTTGCCATACTATTACCTGCGCTTCAAGTGCAGCCTCAAGCCGGGCACCTACCGCGTCGAGGTGCGGGCCACCGACTGGGCTGGCAACCCGCAGGTCCTGATCGGCCGCAACCGGCTTCGCGTCGTGCGCCACGGTGCGCCGGCCTTCCACAAGCCCGGTTGGCCAGCCGGTCTGCCGGCTAGCTCGACGGGCTTTTTCAGCCTTGCGAGCCATAGCTTGGAAGCACAACGGCTGCTGCACCTGCGTGCCAGCCTGCCCGGAGCTTGGAGGGTGCCGCTACTGGCACAGTTAGGCAAGCTACACCGCTAGATCGGGACGCCTGCTATCGGCGCTACGTCGAGGAGCCCAGCGCTCGGAGACTCCTCGGCGTGGCGTCCCGCGAACACCCCTCGATCAGCGCCAGCGCCTTCTCCTGCATCCGCGGGATGGGGTGGCGTGGTCAGCTAGCCACGACACTCGGCGGCTCTGCCCGTCGGGCGAAGGTCGGCGACCCTGGCCATTCGCGGCGATTTCTGCCCAGACGAGAGCATCCGGGAGATCTTTGCGGCCACCGGACTGGATTGCTCTGCATTCCATGGCACCTACCACGGCAACACTGTGCCGTCGGTCGAAGTTGTCGCAGCTCTTCGACACAAGTGCGCATCTGCCGGCATGTTGGTCCTCGCACCTTGGAATGGCCGCATATCATCCTGGCAGCCCTTCCCCCTGGTCCGTTATGGGCGCCGGCCTTCTTCCCGAGAGGCCGGCGCCCACTGTGTCGCCGCCACCCTCCGACGCCGCGCTGCAACGGCGGCGGGGCGCTCGGCAGTCCAAGGACGGACGCCTGAGTCCTCGAGTCCCCGGGCAGGTGTCGACCCGACAAGCAACAGCGCCTGTGCGCGTGTCTTCCTACCTGAGCAACCCTCGCAGGGCCTGCTCGCGCGTCTCGTGGATCTCGAGAAGGCGATCGAGGCCGCAGGTCTGAAAGATGCGCACCAGGCCTCGATGGGGCAGGACCACGGCGACGGCGCCGAGACCCAGACGCCGGGCGGCCAGTACGATCACCCCGAGTCCCGTGCCGTCGATGAGTGAGACCGCGCGCGAGATCGACCACGATCGCCCGAGCGCCCTGGTCGAGGGCGGCCAGCAGGGCGTCACGAAAGCGTGGCGCCGTGTGAGTGGCGACCTCGCCCTGCAGGATGACCAGCGTCGTTTGCCGCGCAGCGGGCACAAGATCCACCTCGAAGGGCAGGGGGGATTCTGGTTGCCGCAGCCAGGCGACTGCGAGCTCGACACTGGGGACCGAAATTTGGGAGAGCTCGGTTGTCATCACAGACACCCGCCTTCCTTCGTTCGCGTGAAGCACCGGACTCTACCGTGCACCACTTCGAACTCATCCTGGACCGGTACTATGAGATGCGTGTGTGGTGGGCACGAGATTGCGGTAAGGCAACAAGGGCTTCTCGCGGAGTCTGGTAGACGAATGCGTAG
>CAWKEZ010000008.1:0-10484 GCA_963848545.1 uncultured Thermoleophilia bacterium | reverse complement strand
CGCCGAACGAGCCGCGAAACCCAGGGCGTACACGGCGGAGATCGTATCGATGCCGAAGGGCACGGTGAAGGTGTCGTAGCCGAGCTGGATGCCCTCTTCTTCAAGCTGGTGGATGATGCTGCGGCCGTTCACGTTGCCGCTAAGGAAGACGAGGATGCCGCGGCTCTGCAGCTCGCGAACGATCTTCACCGCCACCTCATTGCTCTTGGCACAGCCGACGATGGCGCAGAACCCCGGCATGCGGCCGTCGACGAGCTGGATGCCCCAGGCGCGGAGCTGGACGTCGTCGATAGGCCCGTTGAGCTTGATCTTGTCGCCGTGCACGAGCAGGTCGCCGCCGGTGAAACGCTCCCCGTCGGCGACGGCGCGGTCGAGCTTGATGATCTGCGGCTCCTGGGTGCGGGCGAAGCGCACGCCTTCGATGGCCTCCTCGGCGAAGAGGGTGGCGACGCCGCAGTCGAGCGTCTCGCCCAGGTAGGGCAGCCACATGCTCTCGGCGGGCACCGGGTGCAGCAGCGCGCGAGCTTGCGCCATCACCGGTGGCAGGTCGCCCAGCTTCTCGATCTTGCGGCCGGTGAACGCGTAGATCACCGGCAGGTAGTAGGCCGTGTTGGTGAACGCCACGGGCTTGTCGGGGCCGAGCTCGGCGATGGCCTCGGCCACCTGCTGCTCGGCCTCGGCGACGATGATGTTGGCGCCGCGGATGGCGCGCCCGGCGATATACCGCGACATCAGGCCTCACTCCCGCCGTGTGAGTGACTGTGACCGGGCCCGTGAGAGTGGCCCTCGGCCAGCGGGTACATGGGCCCGCCCACCGTCTCCACCTCGTCGTGCTCGGCGAGGTAGGCCCGGATCGCGGCGAAGTACGGGCTGTCGCCGCTGGCGCCGAACTGCGACGGGTCGTAGGCGGGGAGCTTGAGCGCCTCGCGCTTGACGTCGATGAGATGGAGCGTGCGGGCCAGCATCTCGTCCCAGTCGGGGATGAACTCGAGGTCGCCGCCCACCAGTTCCTCCCAGCCCTCGGTCATCAGGCGCGTGGCGACGCTCGAGGCCTCGACGGGGCTGTTCACGCCGAAGATCACGTGGGCCCCAGAGGCCGCGAAGTAGGTGCCGATGGCGATCGCCTTCTCGCACATCCACTCGGGGCAGAGGCCTACCGCGGGCAGGTCGTCGATGTCTGTGCCCAGACCGCCCTCGGTGGCGACCTGCGTGAGCACCGTGAGGATGCGCGAGTTGTCGACGCACGAGCCCAGGTGCAGTACCGGCGGGATGCCGATGGCCTCCATCACCTCGCGCAGGCCGGGGCCGGCGGCGTCGAGGATCTCGGGGCTCAGGTAGCCCGCCTTGGCGCCGGCCGCCGCGGCACAGCCGGTGACCACAACCATCACGTCGCGGGCGATGAGCTCCTTGATCATCGTGACGATGCCCTCGTCTTGCGTGACGCGCACGTTGTTGCAGCCCACCACGGCGGCCAGGCCGCGGATGCGGCCCGCGATGATGGCGTCGTTCAAAGGCCGGAACGAGCCGCGGTGAAAGCCGCCCTGCATGTAGTTGAGGTACTCGTGCGAGAAGCCGGCGACCAGCGGCTCGTGGTAGTCGGGGATGTGGACGGGGCCGCGGTTGGGGTAATTGTCGATCGCCAGGCGCACGATCTCGTGGGCCGTCTCGGCGGCCTTGTGCTCGTCGAATTCGATGTGCACCGCGCCCGGTATCTTGGCCTTGGGCGAGGTGGTAATCAGCTTGGTGTGGAAACGCTGCGAGAGCGGCCCGAGCGCCTGCATGATGCACTGCACATCGACCACCATCGCCTCCACAGCCCCGGTGAGCACCGCCAGCTCCTGGTGCAGGAAGTTACCCGCCGGCGGGATGCCGAAGCGCATGAGGATCTCGTTGCTGGTACAGCAGATGCCGGCGAGGTTGATGCCGGCGGCGCCCTTGGCCTTGGCCTCGGCGACGAGCTCGGGGTCGCGCACCGCCTCGACGATCATCGCCGAGAGCGTGGGCTCGTGACCGTGCACCACCACGTTGACCTGGTCGGCCTTGAGCACGCCCAGGTTGATCTCGCTGGCCAGCGGTGACGGCGTACCGAAGAGGATGTCGCTGATGTCGGTGCTCAGCATGGCGCCGCCCCAACCGTCGGCCAGGGAGCAGCGCAAGGCGCTCTTCAGGATGTTCTCGGCGTCCAGGTCGACGCCCTCATGGGTGCGGTGCAGTACCTCGGTGACCTCGCGATCGATGGCCCTGGGGGTGAGGCCCAGTTTCTTCCACAGCGCCTGACGCTTGGGGGTGGCGCGGCGCGTGTAGATGATCTCGCCGAACGGCTGGCCGAACTGCTCCAGGGCCTTGCCGGCCACGTCGAGCGCGATCTCGTTGATTGGCCGGCCGGCCGTGGCGATGCCCATGTAGCCGGCGACGGTCGTGAGCTTCTGCTCGTCCTTGATCTTGAAGCCGCCTGCCTCGCCTTTGGCCACCGCGAGCAGCGTCATCGCCATGTCGCGGCCGTGGTCGGAGTGAGCGGCCACACCGCCGGCGACCTGACGGGCGAAGTGGCGGGCGGCGATGGTGGGCATGTCGGCGCCGCAGATGCCGGTCTTGTCTTCGGCGTCTTTACCGACCAGCCGGCACGGGCCCATGCTGCAGATACGACAGCAGGCGCCGGTCGCGCCGATGGGGCACGCCTTCATGGTGTCGGCGCGGCTGAAAGCGGTCTCAATGCCGCATTCATCGGCGTGGGCCAGCATCTCGATGGCCGCCGGGTCGATGCTCTTTGCGGGTGGCGGCGCGGCTGGGCCGCTCTTCACGTCATTCACAGGTCAACTCCTTCGCTCGCTGTGCTTCAACCAGGGCACGGCGACAGGGGCAAACGCCGGTCGCGCGCGACCCGCGGGGCCGCGCGTAAGGGAACGATCGCCAAGACAAACTCAATACTTGCGGTGGTCACCCGACATGGAGAGATCGTCGGGGTCGGTGGTGGTCACGCGCACACCGGCCGTCGCCCAGGCCGGCTTGCTGGCGGGCGGCGAGGCAGGCTCATCGGTCTGGCCGATGGGGTAGCCGCTCTCCAGGAGCCGGTCGGCTATGGACTCCGGGGTGGTCAGTGCCGGGTCGTAGGTGAGGTGCACTCGCAGGTCGAGGGCACTCGCCGAGACGGCGCCGATGCCGTCCACCTGGCCGAGGATGTCACGCACGGCAATCACATGGTGGTCGGCCCACATGCCGGGGACGGCGACGACAAGCTCCTCCATCAATTCTCCTTGCTTGCTCGACGAGAGCGATTGGATGACCCCGGCGCGCGGCGAGAGACGTCGTTGGCCCGTGCGGTGCGCGGAGGCCATAAAAACACTGTACAGGACGGACTATCTACCGGCAACGGATTGTGCGTTCAGTCACAGTCTCCCCGTGGTACGGTCGTTCTCACCGGTTTATATACCTAGGGTCAAGACCCCATTCAGCGTATAGAGCCATAGTACCGCACCGACTTGCTCTGAGCACCCGAACGGGATAGCCTTCCCCCGACCGCACGTGTCAGAGGATCAGGGATCGGCATGATCAGCACAGGCGACACCGCCTTTGTCCTCAACTGCAGTGGTACTCGCGCCGTGTTCCGGCATCCCCTTTGTGCACCTTCGCCCGTGCGGGTGAAGCCCCTCTCGTTTCCTCTCTCGTCTCCCCCCACCAGCGCTCGCCGACGCGCGCGCCTTACCGGCCTGAAAGGATGACAATGAGCACTGAGCACCAGGCCACAATCGCCAAGATCGTCAAAGACGAAAACGTGAAGCACATCCAGCTGTGGTTCACGGACATCCTCGGAAACCTCAAGATGGTCGAGGTACCCGACGGTCAGCTGGACTCGGTCTTCGAGAGTGGCGCGGCCTTCGACGGCTCGTCCATCTCGGGTTACGCCGAGATCGAGGAGTCGGACATCGTTGCCATGCCCGACTGGAACACCTTCAAGATCCTGCCCTGGGCGCAGGGCAACGAGCGCACCGCTTTCGTCTTTTGCGACGTGCTCGACCGCGACTTCAACCCGTTCCCCGGCGACCCGCGTTGGGTGCTGCGTCGCCAGGTCGAGCGCGCCCAGAAGATGGGCCTCACCTTCTACGTGGGCCCCGAGCTCGAGTACTTCTACTTCAAGGACGCCGAGAAGCCGGCGCTGATCGACGAGGGCGGCTACTTCGACGTGTTGCCCGCCGACCTGGGCAACGACTTGCGCAAGCAGACGATGCGCACCCTGGATCGCCTGGGCATCCCCATGGAGGCCTCGCACCACGAGGTGGCCCCCTCGCAGCACGAGATCGACCCGCACTACGACGAGGCCCTGGTGATGGCCGACCGCGTGATGATCACGCGCCTCATCGTGAAAGAGGTCGCGGCCCACAACGGCGTGCACGCCACTTTCATGCCCAAGCCCCTGCACGGCGAGAACGGCTCCGGCATGCACGTGCACCAGAGCCTCTTCCGCGGCAAAGACAACGCCTTCTTTTCCGAGAGCGACCCAGACCACATGAGCGACATCGCCAAGGGCTACATCGCCGGGCAGCTGCACCACATGCGCGAGATCTGCTCGCTGCTCAACCAGTACGTGAACAGCTTCAAGCGTCTGGTGCCCGGCTACGAGGCGCCCGTCTACATCAGCTGGGCGCACCGCAACCGCACGGCGCTCATCCGCGTACCGCTCTACATTAAGGGCAAGGAGAGCACCCTGCGCGCCGAGCTGCGTAACCCCGACCCCGCGGCCAACCCCTACTTGGCCTTCGCCGTAATGCTGGCTGCCGGCCTCGAGGGCATCGAGAAGGGCTACGAGCTGCCGCCCGGCGTGGAGCCCAACATCTACAAGATGAGCGCCGACGAGCGCGAGACCGCCGGCCTGGGCTCGCTGCCCAACAACCTCTACGAGGCCATCAACGAGACGCGGGGCAGCGAGCTGGTGCGCACCACCCTGGGAGAGCACGTCTTCGAGCGTTTCGTGAACAACAAGCTCGCCGAGTGGTACGAGTACCGAGAGCAGGTGACCGACTGGGAGACGCGCAAGTACTTCGCGCTGCTCTAGAGCTCTCGAGAGAGTGGGGCGGGCGGGTCTCCCTCCCTCCCGCCCCGCGCTAGACGAACGCCGCCGGCCGGCGGGTCTGCGACCCGCCGGCCGGCGGCGTCTCGACGGCGAGGCCTCGCTCGTGGCCGTCGCCAAGCGCCAGAAGACGCGTCCGGGCCGGGGCAAACGCTGCGCCCTGGCGCGCCGCCGGTCAGAGGCGGCTCGACTCCTCGATTCTTAGCGGAGCGCCTTCAGGGACGCGATGCCGTTCTTGAAAAGGGCGTTGCCCTCGTTTTCCAGGTTCAGTGCGTCGAGCGCCCCCGTGTCGTATGTGGCGATGTCGGCAAAGTGGAGAGCTTCCGCCGCCGACGCGAGTTTGTCCAAGGCGTTCCAATAGTCCGTGAAGTAATCCATCACCGGAATCATGGCGAGAACGAATTCGCCGTAGTTCTTCTTGGGGGAGAACCACGACGGCCGCACCTTCTTCCTGGCGGCAACGACCTTCTTGTCAACCCGGTCCCGCCCGTTCGTCGCGGCTTTCGTCAGCACATCGGAGGCCGACTCGGCGGCCGTCTCGTCAGCTTGGAGATGAGCTAGGTCGCTGGGATCCGTCGAGCCGATCAATGGCGACATGTCGTTGCTCAGGGAATTCAGGGTGCTGCTGCTGGTATCGAAGTACTTCTCCAACTGAGTGTGGGTGAGGTTCCAGTTCTTGAGCATCGCCGCGTACTGCGCCCGGTGCGCCTTGACGACGTGGGCGTCGGCCGTAGCGGGCACCGCTATCAGAAAGCCAGCCGCCAGCACCAGCATGGTGATGATCGCGCGGCGGCCGGTGATGCGGCAGAACGGTGTCAGCTTGCGAAGCGGCAGAGTCTTCATGGGTCCCCTCCCCTTAGCGCCTTCGCCAGCAGCATGGACCGGCTCAGGAGAGCCGTCAAGGTTCGGCAGCCTCGCTCGCCGCGCGCGTTGTCGACCGCCCAGCCTGCCCTTGCGCTTGCCGAGTGACGGAAGCGTCGCCTTCTAGGGCAACGACCAGGCGTTCCATGCGTGTGGGCAGGCACCGAAACGAGTCAAGGGTGGATGCGCTGAACGCCGAGAACGGTGCTCGCACCCCAAGAAATACCTGCAAATTGGCGGAGGGGGTGGGATTCGAACCCACGAGGGACTCGCGCCCCTGCCGGTTTTCAAGACCGGTGCAATGAACCGCTCTGCCACCCCTCCGGCGTGGTCAGTGTAGCAACCACGCGCTGCCCGGCCTAGCCTGCTGCACCGCCGCCCTTCACCCCGGCTCTCCCCACCTGCCAATCGATCCCTTGCAAACCCGCCGGTGTCGCGCTGCCCGTTCCCTGCGCCGTCGATCCTGGCCGCTGGCGCGTCTAGGCAAATGCTCCGCTAGTGCCGTCGCCTCGGTTCTGCCATACTCACGCGCCATGACCGCCCTCTTCATATCCTGCTCAGACGGCCGTGTCGCCAACGTCCTGCGCGCCCTCCAGGAGAAGGAGGGGCAGCTCGACGCCGATCTCTTCCTGGTGCCCGGGGGGCCGCTGGTGCTCACTCGCCCCGGCATGGAGCGTCGCGTGGCTCTGGAATGCGTGCGCACGCAGCTCGAGGTGCACGGCACCCGCACCATCTACCTGGTGTCGCACCAGGAGTGCGCCGCGTACCGAGCGGGCCCTAGGGGGTCTGGGGTTCGACCAACAGGAGCTGCTCGAACGGGATCTGCGCCGCGTGAGGGCGCTGCTCGAGAACACGTTTGCAGACGTGGAGGTGCACTGTTTCATTGTGCCCTGGCGTGAGAACGGCGACGGCCCCGGCTTTGGGGAGGCCGAGCCGGTCGACTAAGAGCCTATCCCGATAGGCCTGCACGCCCGGACGCGCTCGTGGGCACATCGCAGATGCCGACATGTCAGCCGATCGCATCCTTGCCCAGGAACGGCCGCAGCACCTTCGGCACGGTGATGGTGCCGTCGGCCTGTTGGTAGTTCTCCATGATGGCAATGAGCGTGCGCCCTACGGCGATGCAGGTGCCGTTCAGCGTGTGCACGAAGCGCGGACCCTTCTCGGTGCGGATGCGGCAGTTGAGGCGCCGCGCCTGGTAGTCGGTGCAGTTGGAGCAGCTCGTGACCTCGCGGTATTGCTGCTGGCCCGGCATCCAGGCCTCGCAATCGAACTTCTGCGCCGCCGGGGCGCCGAGGTCGCCGGCGGCGATGTTGACCACGCGGTACGGGATACCCAGCCCCTGCAGGATCTCCTCCTCCACCGCCAAGATGAGCGCGTGCTCGGCCGCCGACTCCTCGGGCAGGCAGAAGCTGAACATCTCGAGCTTGTCGAACTGGTGCACGCGCAGGATGCCGCGCGTGTCGCGGCCGGCCGCCCCGGCCTCACGGCGGAAGCAGGTTGAGTAGCCGGTGTAGCGCAGCGGCAGCTTGCCGGCGTCGAGGAACTCCTCCATGTGCATGGCCGCCAGCGGCACCTCGCTCGTGCCAACCAGGCAGTCGCCATCCACCGTCTCGTACACCTGGGCGCGGTCGGTGGGGAAGAAGCCGGTGCCGAACATGGCTTCTTCGCGCACCAGCACCGGCGGCACCACCGGGGTGAAGCCCCTGGCCGTTACTACGCCGAGGCCGTACTGCAGCAAGGCGAACTGCAGAAGGACGAGCTCACCCTTCAGATAGACGAAGCGCGAGCCGCTCACCTTGGCGGCGCGCTCCATGTCGATGACGTCAAGGGCGAGGCCCAGGTCGAGGTGGTCCTTGACGGCGAAGTCGAAGGAGCGCGGTTCACCGACGTGGCGCAGCACTTCGGAGTCTTCCTCGCCGCCCTCGGGCACGTCGGCGAGCGGAATGTTGGGGATCTCGAGCAGCATCGTCTTGAGCTGCGACTCCACCTCGGCGAGCGCCGCCTCGTGCTCCTTGATGGTGTCGCCCAGGGTGCGCATCGCGGCGATGGCCGTGGCCGCGTCGCCGCCGGCCTTCTTCACTACGGCGATCTCGTCGGAGGCGCGTTTGCGCGCGGCGCGCTTGCTCTCTACCTCGGTGAGCAGACGCCGGCGCTGCTCTTCGAGGGCGAGAAACTCGTCGAACGACGACGTGGAGGCGGCACCCCGCCGCTGCAGTGCTTTGCGGACCTCGTCGGGGTGTGAACGCACCATCTTCACGTCGAGCATCATGACTCCTCGCGGTTGTGTGGGCCGTGGGGCTCATGGTATCGCACGGCCCCCTCCTTACCGGTCCGCCGCTGCGGGGACGTTGGCGCGGAGTACGCACTCCCGCCGGCCGGCGCCCCGCCGCCGGCCTCTGTTCAGCCTACCGCCGCCTCGAGCAGCGCCAGACCAGCGCGTACCGTGGCGTCGTGGCGGTCGTGCTCCGGCGCCAGGGAGGCCAGCGAGAGCGCGCTCAGCGTGAAGCGCTCGCCCACCAAGGCCAGCGCCGCCTGCGCGTCCTGGAGGGAAAGGCCGGCGGGCGCGGGAAACGCGACGCCCGGGGCGACCCCCGGGTCGAGCGCGTCGATATCGATGTGAAGGTGCACTGGGGGCAGGGCGGCGCGCGGCGTAGTGGGAAGGCCACCGAGTGGCATCTGCGAGGTGCCGCGGCGCCGGGCGCGTCTGGCCAGCGCCTCGAGGCCCGGAGCTAGCGCCTGGCGGAGCCCCTTCTCGCGCAGCATGGCGCCGCTTACCACGATCACGCCCGAGACGGCGAGGGCCTCGGCCTCGGCGGCATCGAGGTCGCGGCCGCCCACGTGAAGGACCAGGTCTTCGGGCTGCGGGGCGCCGCCCAGACGCGACCAGATATGCGGGTAAGCGCGTCCCGTGAGCATCGCCAGCGGCATCCCATCGAGGTAGCCGGTCTCGGTGATCTCCGGCGTATTGAAGTCGCCATGCGCGTCGAGCCACACCACGGCGCCGGGCACGAACCCCACGGCGGCCCCCGGCTCGGCTGCGGCCGCCAGACCGGCGTGCACGCCCAGCGTGACATTGCAGTTGCCGGCGAGCACCAGCGGCAGCCGCCCGGCGGCCGCGGCGTGCGCCACGGCGGCGGCCAGAGCGACGTTTACGTCGAGCACGGCGGCGAGCTCCGCGGTGAAGGGGGCGCCGCGTTGCACGGTGACCACCGCCACGCTGTGGCCTCGGCTTCGCAGAGCCTCGGCCGCGCCGGCCGCGAAGTAGGCGGCCGGGCCGCGGCCGCTGCCCACATCCTCGCGGCCGAGGTCGTAGGGGACGGCGATGAGGGCAAGATCCACGCCGTCAACCTTCGGCTTTGGGCAGCTGCTTCTCGAGCACCAGCATCTCGGGACGCTCGGGCACGGCGGCGCTGGCGAACTGGTGACCGCGATACGAGCACTGCAGCGAAGGATTATCGGTCGCGGGGATGAGGGCGGTGAGCCTGCGCAGGTGACGGTCTACGGCCAGCCCTTCTATCCAGTCTATGAGCCGGTTGGCGACGCCGCGTCCTTCGAAGGCGGGGGGCTGACGCAGATGCAGCGCACCTGGAGCGTTTCGTTCACGGTCTCCACCGCCACGAAGCCCGCCATCTCGGCCTCCGTCTCGGCCACGAACACATCCGCTCTATCGAGCATGATGAGGAGCTCGGGCGTATGGAAGCGCTCGCCGTGCCCCGACCCTTCCGCCAGCGGATGCAGTGTCTCTTCGGCCAGCAGTACCAGCATGCCGCGGTCGTCGTCGCGCACGGCGCGGATCTTGAATTGGCCTCGTTGCATGGTCACCTCCCGTGCCTGTCCAGGAGGTCGCCGGCGTCGCAGCGCCGCACGAAGTAGGCGCGCTTGCCCACGGCGGTCCCGGCCACCCGGCGTCTCCTTACGTGGGGTATGAGCCCAACACTCGCATCCAAGGCAACTTGCAGGCAAGGCACTTGAGGGCCTGCGCGATGGGCGGGTCGGTGTCCGGCCTTCCATATCGATGAAGAAGATGTAATCGCCGAGTCCCTGCTTGGAGGGCCGCGACTCGATGTTCGTAAGGTTGACGAAGCGGTAGGCGAGGAACTCCGAGAGGATGAGCAGCAGGCTGCCGGGCTGGTCGTTGGCGATGCCGCAGACGAGGCTCGTCTTGTAGCCGGCCTCGAGGTCCTGGGGGGCGGGGCGCCGCGAAACGTAGACGAAACGCGTGCGGTTGTCCAGGGAATCCTCGATGTCGTCGCGCAGGACCACGCACTCATACATCTGCGCGGCGAGGCGCGTGCCGATGGCCACCCAGGGACGGTCGACGCGGCTCACGCGCCGCACCGCCTCGGCGGTGGAGTCGGTGGCCTCGTGCTCCACGTTGGCCAGGTTCTCGCGAATGAAGTTGCGGCACTGCCCGTAGGCGATGGGAATGCTGACTACCTTGGTGACCTCGTCCAGGTGCAGCCCCTTGCGGGCGATGAGCTGGTGGCGGATCGGCAGCACCGTCTCCCGCACGACGAACAGGTCGTCGTAGCCGGAGGCCAGGAGGTCGTCGCGT
>CAWKEZ010000007.1:0-9648 GCA_963848545.1 uncultured Thermoleophilia bacterium | reverse complement strand
AACCGCTGCAAGAGGACCTTGAGCGCTACACGCCGACCAAGGGTGAGGTCTTCGCACAGATACACGTCGGCCATGCCGCCGGCACCGAGCTTGCGCAGCACGCGGTAACGGCCGCTGACCACCTGGTCTGGCTGGAACACGTCGGTCACGATTGACTACCTCACTCGTTGTCTCAACAGGTACGACCCCCGGCGACGGCCCCCTGCCTCAAGGCAGTGCGGGCTGCGCCAAGGCGGCCTTGATCACGTCAGCGGCGAGCGGCGCGGCTACCTCACCGCCCGTCGATTGAGTGTTCTCGATCACCACCGACAGCGCCACCTTGGGGTCGTTGGCCGGGGCGAAGGCGATGAACCACGCCAGGTTGGTGCCGTTGCCACGCTCGGCGGTGCCGGTCTTGCCCGCCACCTGGATGCCGTGCAACGCGGCGGAGACCCCGGTGCCGCCGTTCACGACCCGCTGCATCATGGTGTTCAGCTCGCCGGCGGTGGAGGGCTTCATGGCCACCACCCACTGCTGCGGCTGCGCCTTCTGCACCACCTCACCCGAGGCCGAGATGACCTCCTGCGTGTAGTAGGGCTTCATGATTCGCCCGCCGTCGGCCACGCCCGAGGCGACGAGCGCCATCTGCAGCGGGGTGGCGAGCACGTTCTCCTGGCCGCAGGCCGCCCAGGCGACGGCCAGCGGACCATGAACGCGCTCGTCGAGAGCAGGCCCTTCTTGCCGTAGCGGCCGCTGGGCACCACCTCGCCGAGGGGCAGGGGCAGGGGCGGCGTCCTGTAGAAGCCAAAGCGCTGCATGGTGGCGATCAGACGTTTGCGTCCCAGGGTGTCTCCGAGCTTGGCGAACGTCGTGTTGATGGAGTAGGTGAGCGCCGTAGTGAGGTCGTTGGGGCCAAACACGGCATCGCCGTAATTCGTGACCTTGCCGCCGAACACCACGTAAGTGCCGGTGTCGACGAACTGCGAGGAAGGCGTGACCTTGCCGCTGTCGAGCCCAGACGCGGTGGTGACCACCTTGAACGCCGAGCCCGGCGGGTAGAGGCCCTGGGTGACCCGGTTGAGCAGGGGCGCCGAGCTGTCGGCGCTGAGCCGCGCCCACGAGCTGTCGAGCGTGGCGGGGTTGTAGGTGGGAGCCGAGGCCGAGGCGATGAGCGCGCCGGTCTGCGGGTCGAGGGCAACGATCGCGCCCTGCTTTCCGTAGAGCTCCTTCTGGGCGATCTTCTGCACGGCCGGCACGATGGTGAGCTTCACATCGGCGCCCTTGGGCTGGCGTCCCAGCAGACGGTCGATCCACGACTGCGCGCCGAGGCCGCTCGACGTGCCGGTAAGCACGGCGTCCATCTGTTGCTCGATGCCCGTACCGACCGTACTGGGGGCTGTCGTAACCGAGCAGCTGCGGGGCCATCGCGCCTTGCGGATACGTGCGGTAGTAGTAGCCGGAGCGGCGCACCGAGGCGGCCATGCGCGAACCGTCGAATCCCAGGATGTCGCCGCGCTTGATCCTCATCTCCTTGTTGATGCTGAGCCGGTTCTGCGGGCGGCTCTGGTACCAACCGGCGCGCACAACCATGATCCAGGTGAGGTTGACGATGAGTGCGATGAAGAGCACCGCGGCGACGATGAAGGTGCGCGAGATGGCCTTGTTCACCGCCGCCCCCTACCCTCTCCGGCCAGCCGGCGGCGCTCGAGGTCGGTACCCTCACGCACCACGTTGGTGCGATGCGACACCATGAGCAGTAGGGCGACCAGAATGAGGTTGGCGGTGATCGAGCTGCCACCGTAGCTCACGAACGGGAGGGTGACGCCGGTAAGCGGGATCAGGCGCGTGACGCCGCCGATGATGATGAAGGTCTGCAGGCCAAAGGCCGTCGCGAGGCCGGCGGCGAGCAGCTTGGAGAAGCCGTCCGGCGCCCACACGGCGATGCGAAAACCACGCCACACGAACAGCAGGTACACGAGGATCACACCGATAGCTCCGACCAGCCCCATCTCGTTGGCGATCGCCGTGAAGATGAAGTCGGTCTGAAGGTCGGGCACCACCGGCTGATGCGTGGTGTACAGCAGAAAGCCGCGCCCGAACCCGGCGCCGAAGATGCCGCCGTCGGCGATGGTGAACAGCGACTGCAGGAGCTGAAAGCCCGACGTAGCGGCGTGCGCCCACGGGTCGATCCATATGGTGAATCGATCATGCACGTGCGACACCACGGCAAAGGAGAGCGCGGCCGCGGCGGCGAAGAGGCCGCCGCCGACCACCACATATATGATGCGCGTGGTGGCGATGTACATGAGCGCCACGAAGATCGACATGAATAGCAAGGCCATGCCGAAGTCCTTCATGAACACCAGCATGGCCAGCGACAGCACCCACATGAGGAGCAGCGGGCCGAAGTACTTGGCCGCCGGCAGTGGCACGCCCAGTACCGTGCGGGTAGGCACTGAGAGCAGCACCTTCTTATCGTTCAGGTAGCCGGCGAGAAACACGACGACGGCCAGCTTGGCAAACTCCGACGGCTGGATGCTGAAGCCGAAGGCGTGGATCCACAGTTTGGAACCGTAGACCGTGGTGCCCACGGCGATCGTGAGGATAAGCAAGCCCAAACCGATGGCCCCCATGATGTAGCGGTACCTGTCGAGCTTCATGTGGTCGCGCACGATGAGCACCGTGAGCACGAAGAGGCCGGCGCCCACGAGCAGCCACTGCCCCTGCGCCAGCGCCAGGGCCGGCTTGATGCGGAAGATCTCGGTGAGCCCGATGGCCGAGAGGAGCGCCGTGATAGGCAACAGGAAGGGGTCGGCCTGAGGCAGCGTGAGGCGCACCACCAGGTGCAAGACGAAGAAGATCGCGACGAATACCAGGCCGTAGACGATGGAAGCTCGATTGATCTCGCGATAGCGGCCTGCGTAGACCGACACGTAGGCCATGGTGCTCACGACGCCGGCGACGAGCAGGAAGACCAGCTCCGTGGACCGCCGGCTCACGGCCACATCCCCAGTGACTGCGCCAGCGCCAGGGCCGCGTCCCTGCTGTGGAGCGTGCGCTGGTCTACGAGGCGACGCTGCGCCGGCGCCAACGCCACGTAGGCTCGCGCGCTACGGCGGTAGACAGCGTGCAGCGGCACGGGCCCCACGCTGGCCGGGACACCGCTGTACACTGAGAGGTGGCCGCCGTCGACGCCGACGTAGAACACGGTGCTGATCACGAGCACGCCGGCCGCCGCCACGGCCACGAGCACCCCCAACGCTCCCGCGAAGAGGCCGAGACGTCGCCGGGTAGACTTGGCCGCGGTGGCCGCCGGCTCGACCGTGTCCGCGACCGCGGCGCCGGTGGCAACCCCGGCCGCCGAGCGGTCCTGGGAATCGTCGTGCGCCGAAATCTCTACTGTGACGTCTTCGCCCGCGGCAGCCGTCGCCGTCGTGTCCGGTTCAGCCGCCGACGCCTCCTCCCGAAGCGAAGCACCACCGCCGTGATATTGTCGGGACCGCCGTGTTTGCGGGCCTCGGCGATGAGCTTCTTGGCGGCCTCGCCCGGGTCGTCCCGGCCCAGGGCCTTCTTGATGGCGTCGGTGGTCACCGTCCCGCTGAGCCCGTCGCTGCAGAGGAGCACCACGTCGCTGGGCAGCAGGTCGAGCACGAACTCGTCGATCAGCGCCAGCGGCTCGGTACCGAGCGCCCTGCTCAGGATGCTGCGGTGCGGGTGCACCTGGGCCTCCTGCTCGGTGAGGCGGCCCTCGCGCACCATCTCCCACGAGAGAGTGGTCGTCGCTCACCTGCTGCAAAGAGCCGTCGCGCAAAAGATACGCGCGGCTGTCGCCGATGTGCACGAAACGGCCGGCATGGCCCTCCAGCACCATGGCTGTGAGCGTGGTACCCATGCCGGTCTGCTCGAGATTCTCCGAGGCGCGCGCGAACACGGCCGCGTTGGCGCCTTCGGCGGCGGCCAGCAGCGGCCGGCCGGCCGCGAAGCCCGCGGCGAGCGTCTCCACGGCGAGGGAGCTGGCCACCTCGCCGGCCTGGGCACCGCCCATACCGTCGCAGACCGCGAACAGGGGCGGCGCCACCACGAAGGCGTCCTCGTTGGTCTTGCGGTGCAAGCCGATGTCGCTGAGCGCACCGTGGCGAACAACCAGTGTCACCGGGCGGTCACTCCTCGTAGCGGAACACGGTCTCGCCGATGCGCACCCGCGAGTCGAGCTTGAGCTGCGCCTCGTCGACGCGCTTGTCGTTCACCCAGGTGCCGTTAGTGCTGCCGAGGTCCTCGACATAGTAGAACTGCCCGCGCGGCACCAACCGGGCGTGCGTGCTCGAGACGAAGCTCTCGTCGAGCACGATGTCGCTGGCGTGGAGAGCGGCCCACGGTGACCCAGCCCTGCAGCGGAAACACCACGCCGGTCGGCACGATAGGGCTCTCTTCGGCCACCAGCCGCGGGTTGATGTGCGCCGAGAAGTCGAGCTTCTCGCCTGCCGGCCATGGTGCGCTCGCTGAGACGGTCGTCGCGGCGCGCCGTCGCGCTCCTCCGGGGTGAACACCGCGGCCGCCGGTCGCGGACCTGGCAACGGCACATCGGGGGCGGGCGCGCCACCCGAGAGATCGCGCACACTGCGGATCGCGACGGTCACTACCCGCCAGATGAACAGGTAGAGCAGAACGAGGATACCGATCTTGAGCACCAGCAGGACGATGTCGATCACAGGCGTCCCCCGTACCACACGCGACCGTGATGCCTGCCGGTCGCGTTCACCCTGAAGCCTGGGTCACGGCAGCCTCTCGAAAAGCAGCTCCGTGGTGCCCAGCTCGACCCGGTCGCCATGCTGTAGCACGGCCTGCTTGACGTCGCGCCGGTTGACGCGCACGCCGTTGGTGGACCCCAGGTCGACCACCATGGACCCCGTCGCCCTGGCGGCGGATCTCGGTGTGCTGACGCGAGACGTTGGGATCCGTGAGAACGATGTCGCAGCGCCGGCTACGGCCGATGACGGTGACCGCCTCGCGCAACTGCCAGCTGCCTTGCGGGCCGCGTAAGCTGGCCCGCGGTCCACCGCGCTGCGCCGCCGGCGGCGCAGCCGCCGGCGCCTCCTGATAGAGCACCGTTTGATCGATCATGGGGCGGGCCATCGGCGGCACCGCGGCCCCGTGGCGGCCGCGCGGCGACCGGCGGCACCGCACCCTCGTCGGGGTAATCCCGCCGGTTCACGGACCGTGCGCGTAGCGATGCCGAACTCGCCCACCCTGAGGTCGTCGTCGCGGTGCAGGTCGATACGCGGCGGCGCCACGAGGGTCCAGCGCTCGCGACGCGCGAACGCGGTGATGTAATTGGCCAGCTCGGCCTTGAGCGAGTCGGAGAGCGACGAGAGATTGACGTAATCGCTCTCGCCCAGGTACACGTCGAACTCGTTTGGCACGTAGACGTTGGCGACGCCCACCGACTTGTGGTCACCCATCTCCTTGGCGAGCTTGTGCGCCAGCTCCACTGGCTGCACGCTCGCCTTGCAAGGCTCGCCCGAAGCCGCCCTCGACGAGGCCTTCGAGCTTTCTCTCAATCGACTTGAAGATGCTCATCGTCGTGTTCCTCCGGCCGGTCGCCGGTAGCCAAGACCAGCGGCAAGACTATCACGCCTGCCGCCAAGGCCACACTCGGGAGAAGCTGCGCGAGCCCGGCCGGATACCCCCAGTAGGCGATCGGCACGATCCGGTAGACGGCAAACGTGGCGGCGAAGGTGATGGACCACATCCACAGGCGAGCCTCGAGGCGGCGGCCGAAGGCGAAGCCCAGGGCCGCCGCCAGCCCGGCCCAGACGGCCATCTGCAGCAGGCAGGTGGGCGCCAGGGCAACGCCGAACAGGCGGGCGGCTACCGAGAGAGGGCTGCGATCGGCCGAGAGGCTGGCGGCCAGGTGCCCGCGGGCCTGGAAGACCGTGAACGGACCGCGGGCGGCGCCCATGATGAGCAGATACACGAGCGTGCCGGCGCCGGCCCAGGCGGCCGCCAGCGGGCCGCGCGCGCGGCCCAGCACGGCGGCCCCCGCCGGCGCCAGCAGGGTGAGGTAGACCGGCGTGAGCAACAAGGCCAGGGCCGGCCAAAGGGCTACCACGGGTCTGCCGCGCAAGAGCAGGAAGAGCACGACGGCGAAGCCGAGGTAGGCCACACCCAGGGCCAGCGAGACGTTGAAGACCGGAAACGCCAGCATCCCAAGCAGCCAGGCCAGCCCGGCCTGTGGCACCACCGCCCAGATGGCGGTGGTGATCGCCACGAGGGGCAGTATCCAGCTTTGCGGGTATGCCGGCAGAGCCTGCAGCAGCGCGCCGCTGGTGACCGCGGCGAGGCCGGCTCCGCCGGCCCGTTCCGCCACAACCCCGACGCGCCACAATGGGCGCACCAGCCTCTGAGCGTGCTGCAGGCGGCGGGCTCGCCAGCGACCGCCGCCGCAGCAGGTTGCGCAACGCCTTGGCCAGCTCGGCGGCCGTCGGCCGCTCGCCGGGGCGCGACGCGCAGGCGTCGTCGATGAGCCCGACGAGCTCGTCCGGCAGGTCCGGTCGAAACGTGGCCAGCGGGGGCACGCGCCCCGCCGCCACGTTGGAGAGCGTCTCGGCGGGCGTTACGCCGCGCAGCGGATGCTCGCCGGTGAGCAGCTCGTAGAGCACCATGCCGGCCGAGTACACGTCGCTGGGCGGGCCCACCCGCCGGCCGGCCGCCTGCTCGGGCGACATATATGCGACCGTGCCGATCACATCGCCGTCATGGGTGAGCGTGTCGGCGTCGAGCAGCCGCGCGATGCCGAAATCCATCACCTTGACGTGCCCTTCGCGGTCGAGCATCACGTTCTGAGGCTTCACGTCGCGATGGATGATGCCCTGACTGTGCGCGAAGGCGAGGGCCTCGAGTAGCTCCGCGCCCACCGCGACCACGTCGCCCACGGCGAGCTCTCCGAGCAGCCCGTCCAGCGAGTCTCCCTCGACGAGCTCCCACACCAGCACGCTGCGCTCGCCGTCGCCGAACCAGTCGTAGAGCGCCACGATGTTGGGGTGCGCCAGGGCCGCGGCCGCCTCCACCTCACGCACCACGCGCCCCGACATGCCGCGTCCCTCGGCGATCACCTTGAGCGCGACGCGCTCGTTGAGCCTCACGTCGAGAGCCTCGTAGACCTCGGCAAACCCACCGCTGCCGATCTTGCCGATCAGCTCGTAGCGGTCGCGCCAGTCGGCGTAGCGAGGTGTGGTGGTGTGAACGGAAGCGGGCATAGGGGCGGCTGACGTCGTCCTTTCTTTAGGTGGATATTCGTTATGGTACAATCCGAACCCTGTACGAGCTGCTGGGCGAGTGGCGGAATTGGCAGACGCGCTAGGTTCAGGGTCTAGTGCACTTACGTGCGTGCGGGTTCAAGTCCCGCCTCGCCCACCAACCGCCTGAAGAACGGGGGTCTGCGGAGTGGATTTCTTCGACGACGACGCACCCAGCGAGGGTTCCAGGCGCGACACTTCACCCTCGACACCGCGCCGGCCCGCGCGTCGCCGTACCAACCGCCGTCGTACCCGCATCCAACGCATCGTGATTCTCGCCGCTATCCTCTTCATACTGGTCTTCGCCCTCGCCCTATGGGCGCGGAGCTGCCAGCACAATCGCAAGGTCGCCTCGTATCGCAATTACTTCGCCGGCGTGAGTGGCGCCATCAGCGACTCGGCCACCCTGGGCAAGTCGCTCAATCAGCTCGTCAGCAAGCCCACGAAATACTCGCGCCAGCAAATCATCGCCGCGCTCCAGTCCCTGAGCAGCAAGCAGTCGGAGATCGCCGTGGGCGCCGGTCGTCTCTCGGCTCCCAGCCCGCTGAGCGGCGAGCAGGCCGTCTTCTCCGAGGGCATGAAGGTACGGGCGCAGGGTTTCAGTCTCTTCCGTGCCACCGTGCTGGGCACGCTCGGATCGGGCAAGGTGAGCGCCGGCAAGCTGGCCGCCCTGGGCGGCTACTTCAGCGGCCCGGACGCGTACTACATGAGCCAGGTCTACACCCAGGCACGCAACATCATGAAGGACCAGGGAGTCGCCGACGTGGCCGTGCCCACGGCCACGTACTACCTCACCTCGCGCACCTTCGACCTGGCTCACCTGAAGGCGATGCTCGCCAGCATCCACAGCTCGACGAAGCTCACCGGCATTCACGGCGTCGGCCTGGTGAGCGTTACCGCCGAGCCCGGGAACGTGACGCTCTCGAAGGGCTCCACGATCAGCATCCCGGCCTCCATCAACCTTTCCTTCGCCGTCAAGGTGCAGAACCAGGGCAACGTCACCGAGAGCAACGTGCCGGTGGACGGCGCAGTTCGAGCTTCCCGGCGGCAGCATCGTCAAGGCCGCCAGCACCGGCACCATCGCCAGACTCCCGGCGGGCCAGACGGGCAGCGCCTCCGTCACCGGGTTCGACATCCCCGGAACGGCGCTCAGCAAGGTCTCCACGCTCACGGTCACCTGTGGACCGGTACCCGGTGAGAAGGTGCTGAGCAACAACGCCGCCAGGTACAAGATCCTCTTGCAGCTCAAGTAGCGCGGCGTGCAGACGCTGACCCACATCGCCCCCTATGTGGCGCTGGCTGCGGCCGCGCTCGCGCTGGTGGTGCTGGCGCTCGTCCTGGTCATCTGGAAGGGCCTGCGCCAGCTGCGACGCTCCCAGGCCGTGGTGCTGGGCCACCACGAGGACCGCGACATCGTGGCCGCCGCGGAGGCCCTCGACACGCAGGTGCGCAACATGCGCGAGGCGGTGGAGATCCTCACCGATCAGCTGGACGAGCGCAAAGCCCACCTCGACCACGCCCTCACCAACCGCGCCATCGTGCGCTACGACGCGTTTCGCGACGCGGCGGCGAGCAGAGCGCCTCATTTGCCTTGCTCGACAGCTACCGCTCCGGCGTGGTGTTCAGCGCCATCGCGGCGCGCGACTTCGCGCGCATCTATGTGAAGCACTTGCAGGACGGGGTCGCGGACCGCGATCTCTCGCCCGAAGAGGAGCAAGCCGTGGCGGCGGCCGTGCCGCGGCCGCTGGCGTCTGGCGAGACGGGGCCACACAGCGCCCGGGCCCCCCGCCTGGAGGATCAGGAACGGGTCGCCCCTCGGCGGCCGCTCCGCGGCGCCAGACAGGCGCTACCAAGGGTCGTCGCCAGACGCCGCCGCGGGACCCTCAGCCGAAGACACCGCCGAGATCACGGCGGAGCGGCTGCCGCGCAGCGAGCCTTCAGCAGAGCGGCAGGCCGGCGCGACGCTGCTCGACGACGACTCCTTCACCTGGGTTGAACCCGGGTTCGAGCGCGACGATCCAGACGCCCCGCGCAGCGACGCCTGACACGTCGCGTAACGGCGCCTAACGTCCCACGCCCGCGGGCGTCTTCTCCATGTCCCACGTCTGATAGCCTAGTGTGGCACTATCTCTACGACTGCGACGCGACTGGAGGACCTCCGACAGCGCCCCTTACCATCTCCTTCCTCGGCAGATGTCCCCCGAGGAGGCACCTCTTACCACCCTAGAGAAGCCGCTGCCCTGACCGTTCCCCGTCTCCGTTGGTGAGCGACGTCATGCAGGCCGTGCAGAGCGGCGAGGCCGGCTGCGGCATCGTGGCGTCGAGTCTCGAGGGCTCGGTCAGCCTCACCCTTCGACCTCCTGGCCTCCGGCTC
>CAWKEZ010000006.1:0-24165 GCA_963848545.1 uncultured Thermoleophilia bacterium | reverse complement strand
AACGATTGCTAGGCGAGCGAGCCCGATAACATGTACGGGATGCCGGCGCTCTCGAGCGCTTCGACGAGCCGCTTCAGGAGCGCCTGTTGTGACATCTCTCGAGCCGATCCAGGTAGACACGCTGTAGCTCGGCCTCGCCAGCATCTGGGAAGCGCTGCCGGAGGCCTGCGCGCAGCAGATCGCGAGAGAGCTCGCCCAGCTCGAAAGCCTTCAGGAGGCGCTGCTCTGGTGTCTGTCCGCGGAGCGCCCTCAGATAGATATCGCGATTGGGGCGCGGCTTGGCATCCATACGGCAAGGATAGCACCCGGCCGGGACGTAGGCGGCGTCTCGCCGGCCGCAGAGCGTTCGCCTGTGACGCGCCTCCCCACGCGCGGCGTCAGTCGCCGGCGGAGATCACCCAGACGAACACCTCGCCGGGCCCGTGCACGCCGGTAACACGCACCGAGACGATGTCGGCCGTGGCGCTCACGCCGCTGATGAAGCTCAGGCAGGCTGGCAGCTCGTCACCCTTCGTCCACCGCGCGAAGCACGTCGCCCATGGTGGTGGCGATCGCAGATTCGGCGACGAACAGGCCGATCGCCGGTGGCAGCAGCGAGTAGCCGCGCGCCACTGCGCCACGATTCACCACCACCGCGTACCGGTCTCGGCCACGGCCGCGTCGGGCCTCGCAAAGACCCAAGGCGCGTGACCGCCTCGGCGTCCAGTGCGCCGCGATCGCCGGCCAGCGTAACGAGGGCGGGCACGCTACGATGCCAGCCCCGCTCGGCGACGAGCAGCTCGACCGCGCTCCGCGCCGCCGACCACGAAGCGAGCACCCGCGCCTCGGCGCCGAGGCTCGTCGAGGCGCTCGACGAACAACGCGAGGCGAGCCGCACGATCACGGACTCGCCGCGACGGCGGAAGACGACGCGACGAGCCGGGAGCAGGGGCGAAACCGACCCGATTCCCGCCCGAGCCGCAGCGGAGTCCGCACCTCACGAAGGCCGGCGCCGATCCAGACGCTGCCCGGAACGCTTCACGCTCCAGCGCTACCGCCCCGCCGAGGCGCGCGTGGAGGCCGCGCCGACGCCACTCCGCCGGAAGCTGCCCACGGGGGTGCCGCCGGCAGGTCCCGGCCGGCGGTCCAGCCTCCGCGGGCCACGCCGGCGCAGCAGCTCGCCGCCAGGCCGGCACGAGGAGCAGAGCCGACATGCGCCACCCAGATCCTCGCGCGGCCCAGAGGCGCGCTCAGTCGCGGCCCGCGTGTAGCCTGCAAAGCCGCCGCCACAGGTCGCGCCACAGGCCGCCGGCGACCGCGTCGGCGCGCAGCTCGGCCAGGTACTCGGCCAGGGGGATGCGCGCCGAGCACACCTCGCTGCAGGCCTGGCAGAGGCTGGAGGCGAAGGGCAGCTCGGGGTGGCCGGCAGGCCGTCGAGCAGAGGGCTGAGCACGGCCCCGATGGGGCCGCGGTACACCGAGGCGTAGGCGTGCCCGCCGATCTTGCGGTACACGGGGCACACGTCCAGGCAGGCGCCGCAGCGGATGCAGTCGAGCACCTTCTGGTACTTGCCGCCGAGATGCGCGAGCGACCGTTGTCGACGATAACCACGTGCAGTTCCTCTGGGCCGTCTTGGCCTCGCCGGGCCGCTGGGCCCCGAGATGGCGGTCACGTACGAGCGTGATGCGCGAGCCCGCGCCGGCCCAGGGCAGCACAGCGAGAATGGCTGCGAGGCTGGCGAAAGTCGGGCACCAGGCGCTCCATGCCCATCACCACCACGTGGGTCGGGCAGCGTGGTCGTCAGGCGCCCGTTGCCCTCGTTGGTGAGCAGCACCACCGTGCCGCTCGCGGCCACGCCGAAGTTGCCGCCGCGAATGCCCATATCGGCGGCGAGGAACTTCTCGCGCAGGGCGCCGCGCGCGAAGGCCGTAAGCGCGGGGGGTCGGCGGGCAGCTCACGACCGGCCGCCGCCGAGAGAAGCGCGCGGATCTGCTCGAGCGACTGGTGAATCGCGGGCCGGAGATGTGAAACGGGCGCTCCTGAGCGAGCTGGATGATGAACTCGCCGAGGTCGGTCTCGACCACCTCGGCCCCGACCGCCTCGAGCGCCCGGTTGAGATGGATCTCCTCGGTGACCATCGACTTGGACTTCACGATCAGCCGGGCCTGCTTCGCCCGCGCCAGCCTGGTGATGTACTCGCAGGCTTCCGCCGCCGTCGCCGCCGCGAACACCGTGCCGCCGTTCTTCTCCACGTTGGTCGCGAACTGCTCGAGGTACCAGTCGAGGTGCGCGACGGTGTGCGTGCGCAGCGCCTCGATCTGCTCCAACAGAGCCGGCCAATCCAGCTCCCGGCGCGGCTGCTCCAGCACTGTCTGCATGTAGTCCTGGCCGTCGCGCAGCACGCGTTGCAACCCGTCGTCGCGCAAGGCCGCCGCCACGGCTTGGTCGAACGCCCGCCGCGTCGCCTGGCTCACGCCTGCCACGCTTCGGCGAGCAGCTCGGCGAGGTGCATCACGCGCAGCCGCTCACCGCGACGCCGCAGCCGGCCCTCGATGTTCATGAGGCAGCTCGCGTCGAGACCGACGACCGTGCGCGCCCCGGTCTCAAGGATGTGATCGATCTTCTCGTCGACCATGGCGGCCGAGATGGCGGGCATCTTGACGGCGAAGGTGCCACCGAAGCCGCAGCAGTCTTGCGCCCGGGGGAGCGGCGCATACTCGAGGCCCTCGACCATGCCGAGCAGCCGCTCCGGCTGCTCAGCCACGCCCAGCAGGCGTCGCGTGTGGCAGGAGTGATGAAAGGTCGCGGTGCCGGTGAAGCTCGCCGGCAGGTGCTCCACGTTGAGAACATCCACCAGGAACTCGCTGAACTCGAAGGTCCGCGCCGCAAGGGCCGCCGCCGCGCGCTCTTCGGGGAGGCCCGCGAAGAGCCGCTCGTAGTTGTCGCGCACCATCGCCGCGCAGGAGCCCGAGATAGAGACCACGTACCCGCTGCCGGCGAAGGCGCGCAGATAGGCGCGCGCCATGCGCCGCGCCTCGTCGCGGTAGCCGCTATTGAAGGCGGGCTGCCCGCAGCACGTCTGCGCCGCCGGGAAGTCGATGCTCACGCCGAGCTTCTCCAGCACTTTGACGGCCGCCACACCGACAGTGGGAAACAGGGCATCGCCCAGACAGGTGATCATCAGCGATGCCCTGACGGGCCGGCCGCGCACGTGTCGATCGTCCATGGCCGGACTCTAGCACGGCGCTCTCTGCGTTACCGCCGCGGCCCGGGTACCACGCGTGATCGATGCTTGGCGGGGAGACGTCAGGCCCGCTGCCCGATGAGCAAGTGGCTCAGATCCTCGCGCTCCCTGATCACGCGCGCGTTGCCGTCGAGGCCGATGAGCACCTCGGCGGGCCGTAGGCGCGCGTTGTAGTTCGACGACATCGAGAAGCCGTAGGCGCCGGCATCGAGGATGGCGAGCGTGTCGTCGAGGTAGATCCTGGGCAGCACCCTGTCTTCGGCGATGATGTCGCCGCTCTCGCAGATGTTGCCGCACACGGTCACCTTGGCGACGTCGGTACTCTCTACCTTGTTGCAGACGATCACCTCGTGGTGGGCGGCGTACAGCTGGCGCCGCAGGAGTACGTTAAACCCGCAGTCGGTGCCCACGTAGACCGTGCCGAAGTTCTCTTTGATCGAGTGGACCGTGGTGAGCAGCGAGCCGCTCTCGGCGACCGCGTATCTGCCGGGCTCGATCATGAACGTGATGTCGCGCTTCCCCGTTCTGGCCTGCCACTGCTCGATGATCCAGCCGAGCTCGCGGCCGAACTCGCGAATGGGGAACCGTTGCTCGTCGGCGCGCCAGTACGGGATGCCCAGGCCACCGCCGAAATCGATAGAGCGCAGGTCGTCGAAGTCCTCGGCGATGCGTAGCAGGCGGCGAATCGCCAGCAGGTACCTGCCCGGCTTCAGGAAGTGCGAGCCGATATGCATGTTCACACCCGTGACGGTGACGTGGTGAGCGGCGGCGATGGCGCGCACTGTGGGCATGTCTGACGGCGTGATGCCGAACTTGACCTTGCCGGATGTGATCACCCGATCGTGATGGCCGTCGCCGAGATCGGGGTTGACCCTCACGAAGACCTCGCCGCCGGGATTGAGCTCTCCGAAGTAGCGCAGCTGAGTCACGGAGTCGACGCTCACGCGTATGCCGCGCTCGATCGCGTACGAAAGCTCGTCACGCGACACGTTGTTGCCCACATAGAGGATCTCCTCGGCCGTGAACCCGGCCTCTGAGGCAAGGAACGCCTCGCCGGGAGACATCACGTCCACCTGCAGTCCTTCTTCGCGGATGATCCTGAGGAGGGCTACGTTGCTGTTGGCTTTCGACGAGTAACTGACGCGGAAGCTGCGCAGGTCGACCATACCTTTGAGCTCGCGGCAACGCTCGCGGACGGTCTCTTCCTCGTAAACCCAAAGCGGCGACCCGTAAGACCTCACGAGGTCGCCGCCGAAGGTCGTGCCGTAGTACAGCCGGTTGTCGTCGATCCTCACTGGCCATCCTTCCTCATGCAGACGTAATCACTACGGTGCAAACTGCCGCTAGGCCGACGCGCTGCGCTGCATCGTCACGGCGCGCGCGCCGGCGGCCGCGAGACGGCCAGCGCAGCCCTCGTTTCGGCACGGCAAGGGCGCAAAGCGCCTGACGTGAAGCATCCATCCAAGGATGACCGCATCGCGGACGCACTCTAGCGAGCTTGTCGTTTTCCTACAAGAGTATGTATGTCTATGCAAGTCGACGGCATGCTAAGGGCGGCTGTGTCTCGCTCGCGAGACAGAAGATGGGCTGCCTGTTGCCGGCGGAGGCGCCCGGCCCCATAATTGAAAGGAACGCAGAGTGAGAAAGGAGAGCGCGGCATGCATGAGCCCCCGGGCGCACTGGTGAGCTTGTCTGCGGCGCGCGCCGACATCTGGCGCCCCAACTGTCTCTGCTGGACCATCGAGCCGCTCTCCCACGCCTAAGACTCCGGCGGCGAGGCCGCGGCGGCAAGGCCGTTCGCCGCGCAGCCGGCGCCGTTCTCTCACCCATCGCGAGTGTCGTGGCTGTCGCTGTCGGTCGCCCCGACCCCCGCGAAACCGACCCTTACGAAAGCACCTCCAGCCGCTGCCGGGAGGCACAGTGACCAAACACACGGGCACCGGACCCGAACGCCACGCCCTTCCCGCTAGGGACGACAAGCGTTTGCGCAGCCTCGCCGCCCTCATCGGAGCGCCCGCGTTCATCGTCCCATGGCTCGACCGCTTCTACGACGAAGACGACCTCGAGATCGCGTTCGCCGCCGCGGCCGGCAGCCTGCCCGGCGCCTACGCGCCGAGCAGGCTGGAGCGCGCCATGCGGCACGCCGTGGTGAGCTGCAACGACGGCCTCTACACACCTGACGACTTCCACGCGCGCTACGAGCTCTGGGCGCTGTTCGAAGACTGGCGCGACATCCCCGCCGAGATCCGCCGGCTCCTCAACGAATGGGAGCTCGACGATTACCTGAGCGAGGTGGGTGCCGGGGTGGAGGCGCTGCGTGCCGGTCGGGCCGCCGAGAGCGACCAGCGAGACTACACCTACCTGCTGCTTGCCGAGGCTGAACAGCTCATCCGCGACGCGCCGGCGATCTACCTGTGGCCCTGCAACTGCCGCGCCATGTGGGGCAACTGCGACAAATCGCACGCCGTGTGCCTGCGCTTCGGCAACGACCGCGAGATAGGCTGGGAGCTCAGCAAAGATCGGGCCATCGAGGTACTTCACCAGGCCGACCGCGAAGGGCTCATGCACACCGCGTATCTCTCGAGCCTGCACGGCCATCACGGCATCTGCAACTGCTGTAGCGACTGCTGCTTCCCCATACTGGCGGGCGAGCGGCTGGGAGCCGCCGACGTGTGGCCGGCGCGACGTTACCGCGCGGCCAGCGATGCCGCCACGTGCACCTTGTGCGCCAAGTGCGTGCGGCGCTGCCCGTTCGGGGCGATCACCATCGACCGCCACCGCGAGCCGGCTCTAGAGATAGACACAGCCGCCTGCCGCGGCTGCGGTTTGTGCAGCACCGGCTGCCCGGAGCAGGCCATCGAGATGCTGGAGAGCGCCGCAGAGGGCTGACCCTGCCGCGTGCTCACGCTAGTCCGGCTGGCAGGGGGGGCACAGCCCCAGGGCGTTCCAGGCATCGTAGGCCAAACCGCGCACGGCCCGCTGCTTGTACGCTAGGGAGAGGCGCCCGGGTATGGCGCGTCGCGTCGCCAGCTCGCACTCGCCGACGAAGTCGCGCGCCGTCGCCTCGTCGGCGAGCCGGCCGCGCAGGCAGTCCTCAAGACGGGCGTCACGAAAGGCTGTGTCGCCCAGGGCACCCAGGGCCACGCGGGCCTCAGCCACGGTGCCGGCCTCGGCGTTGAGGCCGACGATCAACGCCATGCTCAGCTTGGCCACCGTAACCATGGAGCGCGAGCCGACTTTGGCGAAGGCGCTGGCCGGCCTGGCGGAGAGGGTAGGCACGACGATCTCGGTGATCACCTCATCGGCGGCAAGGCTGGTTTCGCCGTCGCCAATGACCACGTCGCCGATGGGGCGAGAGACTGACCTCCCGGTGCCGTCGAGGATGGTGAGCGTAGCGCCCAGCGCCATGAGGGCCGGGATGCTGTCTCCGCACGGCGACGCATTACCGATGTTGCCGCCCACTGTGGCGACGTTGCGGATCTGGACAGACCCGACTTGTGAGGCCGCCTCGGCCAGGCACGCGGCGTGCTGCCACACCAGGAGGTCCGCCTGCAGCTGCGCGAAGGTCGTCATCGCGCCGATGCGCAGGTGACCGGCCTCGGCGCGCACGCCGGCGAGTTCCCTTACGCCCGATAGGTCCACGATGAGATCGGGGCGGCAGTGCCCGAGGCGCATGGCCCTCACCAGGTCGGTGCCGCCCGCCAGGAGCTCGCTGGCCGGCGTGGCGCACCCCAGGGCGGCCACCAGCTCCGGCACGC
This sequence comes from uncultured Thermoleophilia bacterium, assembly GCA_963848545.1. Taxonomy (GTDB): domain Bacteria; phylum Actinomycetota; class Thermoleophilia; order UBA2241; family UBA2241; genus CAIXSE01. The sequence goes on along the minus strand of CAWKEZ010000006.1, from coordinate 17,184 downwards.
TCGCGGGGGTGAGCAGCTCACACGGAGGCATCGCTTCCTCCCGCGCGGAGCTCTTCGGCGACGTGCGTCGCTGCGAGCTCCGCCATCTGCCGGGCTGCCTCGCCCACCGCGTCCACGATCGCCGAGTACCCGGTGCAGCGGCAGAGGTTGCCGGCCAGAGCCGCGCGGATCTGCTGCTCGCTGGGCTGGGAACAGGTCAGGAGCAGCGCCTTGGCCGACATGAGCATGCCGGGCGTGCAGTAACCGCACTGCACGGCACCGTGCTCCACAAACGTCCGCTGCAACATGTCGAGCTCACCGTCGTTGGCCAGCCCCTCAACGGTGAGCACCTCTTTGCCGCGCACCTGCAAGGCTAGCAGCAGACAGGAGTTGACGGCTTTGCCATCGACGATTACCGTGCATGCCCCACACTCGCCCTCGGAGCACCCTTCCTTGGTGCCGGTCAGCCCAAGCTCGATCCTCAGCAGGTCGATCAATCTCGTGGTCGGGGCGACGTCCACCTCATGCGGGATCCCGTTCACGGTCAACGACACTCGCATGCGGCCTCACCTTCGTCGTCGGCCAGCGCAGCCAGGATCTTCTCGGGCGTGGCCGGCAGGTCGCTCAGCGACGTGCCCAGGGCGTGGTTCACCGCGTTGATGACCGCGGCCGCCGTCGGCACCGTCGCGATCTCGCCGACGCTCTTGGCGCCAAACGGCCCATCGTCGCCCTCGTGCTCGATGAGCACCACGCGCACATCGGGCATGTCGGGCGCGTTCACGATGTGGTAGTTCCGAAAGCCGTCGAGGCCACAGCGGCCCGCGTCGTCAACGCTCAGATGCTCGCAGAGCGCGTAGCCGATGCCCATCTGTACCGCGCCCTGGAACTGGTCTTTGACCATGCCCCGGTTGATCGCCTTGCCCACGTCACTGACGGCGAGGAAATCGGTCACCGCCGTCAGCCCCGTCGCGCAGTCGACCTCCACTTCGGCGAACTGCACACTGTACGAGCCGGGGTTAGACGAGGCGTAGTACGTGTTCGACGCGCTGAGCGCGGGCTGATGCCGCATGTGGCCCTCGCGGGCGATGTCGCGGTAGGTCATGGTGCGTCGGTCGCCCTGCACCGTGATCAGCCCATCCTGCGCCCGGAGATCGTCGACCGGCACCTCCAAGATCTCGGCGGCGGCGGCCAAGATACCCGCTTTGAGCTTCGCCGCCGTGGCCTTGGCGCAGGCGCCGCAGACGTAGGTAACGCGGCTGCCGTAGGTGCCGTAGTCGTAGGGCGTGGCGTCGGTGTCGGCCTCGCCGGCAGCGACGAGGTCGGGGCTCACGCCCAGCACCTCGGCGACGATCACCTCCATGGTGGTGACAACGCCACAGCCGGGATCGTGCAGGCTGGCGCTGAGCACGAAGCTGCCGTCCTCGTTCATCTTGAGGTTCATGCTGCTGGCCTCGGCGGAGCCGCCGAACATGCCGTTCTTGTGCGCACCGCAGGCGACGCCGAGCCCACACCGATAGCGACCAGTGCCGAGCGGACGGGCGCGCCTGGCCGCCCAGTCGAACGCCGCGGCGCCCTCCACCAGGCACTGACGCACGCGGGCGTCTCCCAGGGAGAGGCCACTGGCGGGATCCACGGCGAAGGGCAGCACCAGGTTCTTGAGGCGCAGCTCAACCGGATCCATGCCCAGCTCGCGCGCCACGCGGTCCATGTGGATCTCCACCGGCGTGAGGATCTCCGGAGCCCCCCACCCCCGGGCGGCCCCGGCGACGGGCGTGTTGGTGTACGCGACGCGTGCCCTGTGGCGGTAGTGCGGCATGCGGTAGAGCCGCGGCGCCTTGCTGCACATGGCGGTGGCGTAGTCGGCCGTGCTCGCGGCGTAAGCCCCCGCGTCGAGCAGGGTCGTCACCGTGACGTCCCGCAGCACTCCGTCGGCGGCCACCACCGTACGCACCGTCGAGGCAGTCGCCGGCCGAGTCATGGTCGCGATCATGCACTCTTCGCGGTCGAGCAGCAGCATCACGGAACGCCGCAGCTCCATGGCCATGAACGCCGTTACCGGCTCCAGGATGAACTCGCTCTTGCCGCCGAACGACCCACCCATGGGGACCTTGATGACCCTCACCCGACTGTAGTCGAGGTCGAGCAGGTCGGCGACCACGCTGCGCACGCCGTAGGCGCCCTGGGTGGCACCCCAGATTGTGAGCTTGCCGGAGGCATCGCAGTGCGCCACGCACACGTGCGGCTCGAGCGCCGCGTGGTGAATGCGCGGGGTAGACGTGGTGCTCGTCACAGTCAGGACGCCCGGCGTGGCACCGGGCTGCTCGCCGTACTCGAGCACGTGCTCGAAGAGCAGATTGCCGCCCGGGTGAATGCGCACCGCACTCTCGCTCAGTGCCTGCTCCGGCGTGAGGAGAGCCGGCAGTCCCTCGTACGCCACCGCGATCAGCTTCACGGCGGCGTCGGCGATCTCCTGGCTCGTGGCCACCACGGCCGCCACGCGGTCGCCCACGAAACGCACGTGCTTGGCGAACAGCACCTCGTCTTCCGGGCAGAGGTCTTGCCCCGGGTGCAGACGCGAGCGAGAGTACGCCCGCGAGGGCGCGTTGAGGTTCGAAGAAGACCCTCACTACGCCGGGCAGGGCTTCGGCCGCGCTGGCGTCGATACTGGTGACCAGCGCATGGGCGAGCGGGCTCAACAGCAGCTTGGCGTACAGCATGTGTGGCAGGCGCATGTCGCTGCCGTAGACCAGCTCTCCGGTGACCTTCTGGACGGCGTCGGAAACGGCAAAGGTACGCCCCACGTAGCGCAGCGCCTCAACGGCAGGCTGACGGGCGCTCACTGCTCGTCGGCGCCGCGCGCCACGGTCGACAGGACGCCGGATCGAATGAGGTCGCGCAGTGAAGTCACGTCCATGGGCGGCGGGTCGCCGGCACCCGTAGCCGGGATCCTCTGCCTGATGAGCTCGTGGGCCGCGGCTGTGCCGCGGCCCAACGGGCGCCGCCCGCGCAGGTCGACGGCCTGGGCCGACACGAGCAGCTCTATCGCCACCACGCCTTCGCCCAGCGTGCCCATCTCGGCAAGGCGCCGGGCCCCTAGGGGCATCATCGTGGCCCGGTCTTCGATGCCCTCGGCGCCAGTGGTGCTCGCCAGACTGAACGACACCGGTTGGGCGAGGAGGCACGCCTCGGCGGTCAGCGCCTGGGCGGTGATGGCGTGAATGCTCAGCCCCAGGTCTGGACGGTCGGGACTCGCGCTCAAGCCGGTGGGTAGACCCGACCATGGGGTGTCGAGCATCTTGGCGGCGCGCTCGCCGGCCGCCGTGAGCGCCGACGCCAAAGCGATGCGCACGTAGTCCAGCGCGGCGGCCAGCGGCAGCACCTCGTAGTTGGCCACCGACCGCACCGTTCCGTCCTGCACGTCGACCAGCGGGTTGCCCTGGGCCGCGTTGAGCTCGATGGCGAGGATGCTCATGGCGTTGTCGAGGGCGTCGCGGGCCACCGCCTGTACCGCTACGGCGCTGCGGAACGTCAGGGGATCTTGCAGGTTGCGCGCGTCGCACCCGCCCCACAGGCAACTTCCCGCCAGCAAGCCACGCACACGGGCTAGCGCCGCCGCCAGGCTGCGGTATGGCCGCGTGTCTTCCACGCCTGGCTTGATAACCGAGAAGTTGGCGGCGAACCCTTCGAGTGCCAGAGCCGCGGCGACGTCGGCGGCATCCAGGAGCTGCGCCGTGTCGTGCAGGGCCAGACACGCCAAGGCCGTGCCGAAGGCGCTGTTGTTGATGAGCGCCAGTCCCTCGCCAGCCGCCAGCGTCTGGGTGCCGAACACCCCGTGGGCAATATCGGCCATGGCGCTAAGATCAGACGCCCCGATGGAGCCGAGAAGGTGCACGCGCGGCAGCTTGCCCCGGTTGAGAGCCTGCACCAGGTGGTCGGCGAGCTCAGGCCGCACCGCCGTCGTGCCGCCGGCCAGGAGGTTGGCCAGGCGTAGCATCGTGGCCCGCACGATATCGTCCGCGGCCGCGGGCCCTTGCCCGGCGCGATGCTCGGTAATCTGGCGGACGTTGAATGCCGCGACATCTTCGGGGGCAACGGCAACCCGCTTCTGCACACCGAATCCCGTGGTGAGGCCGTAGGTAGGGCTGCCGGCCGCGAAGACCCGCTCCACCACGGCGCGGGCTTTGGCCATCTGCTCGCGCGCGCCTCCCTGAAGGGTGACGCGCTCACCCTCGCGGGCGACTCTCACCAGCTGGGCGAGCGTGAGATCGCTCCCTGTAAGCACCACGGTCATGCCCAAGTCTCTCCCCTAAATGAGGTTCCCCGGAGGCCTGTCTGCGGGCCGGCTTTCGTCGAACCAGCGGCGGTACTCGATGCGCTGTCGTTGGGCCGTCGGCGCCGCGCAGGCACCGCCTTCGGCGGTGCAGAGAAGCTCCGGCGGCAGCCCGCGACCGATGGTGTCGGCTACCTCGAGGGCCTCGTGCAGCGGCAGCACCGCGGCGTGGCCGGCAAGCGCCAGGTCGGCGAACACGTGGGCCATGCAGGCGGCGGCCAACACGCGGCTGCGGCAGGGCATGCACAGGCCGCCGGGCATGGGATCGCAGGGCATGCCGGTGAACGCCTGCAGCGTGAGCGACGCCGCGTCTTCCACTGCCTGCGGGCTGCCGCCGACCATCTCGACAATCGCGGCCGCAGCCATCGCGCCGCACACCCCGGCTTCGCCGGTGCACCCGATCACCTCGCCGGTCGGTTCCGATACGGTGAAAGCGATCACGCCCACGCCGGCGGCCACGAACAGGCCGCGCAGCAGGTCGTCGTCGCTCAGGCCGCGGGCGTCTTTGACGGCGCTGAGCGCGGCATAGATGTAGCCGCCGCCGCCCCCCATAGGGCCGGGCACGGTTTGCACTCCGGGGATGCCCGCGCCGGCGCCGTAGGCCCACCTGATGGTCTGCGCCGTGAGCTCGTCTGTCAGCCTGTGGGGCGAGGCGGCGTGCTCTGCCCAGCGCGTGGCGAAGTCTGGCTTGAAGGGGCTCACCGGGATAACGGCCCCCGGTTCGTAGGCCGCCCGCGTCTGGCGGTGCATGAGCGCCGCCAGCATCTTCATGCGGTCGACGATCCAGTGCCGCGGCCAGCCGGAAGCGTCCATCTCGTAGAGGACGACCACCTCCCAGAGCGCCAGGCTGCGCCGCTCGGCAATCTCCCGCCAGGCAGTCATGGTGTCGAAGAGCTGCGGCTTGCGGTCTGGCTGAGTGACCACTGGCAGCAGCGGCTCCAGCAACGCCAGACGAACTCCGGGCAGCACCGCGTCGACCACTCTCTTCAAGGCCGGTGCATCGGGCTCCACGGCAACCTCGATCGCGTGCAGGCAACCGCGCCCTGCGACGCTGACTTTCTTCTGGTCGACGCGTTCGGGCAGCTCCTCCTGCAGGGCCGCGAGCCGCTCGTCGCTGGCCACCTCCTGGGGGTCGAAGAGGAGCACCACGAAGGTGTCGCCGATGATGCGCAGCGGGAAGCCGTCGACCATCACCGTCTCCACCATGCCGCCGCCTGTGGAGTTGCCCACCAGCTCTACGGTACGGCCGCTCTTGCCGCTCAGCACGAACTTCATGGCGTTGGGGTGATCGCTCTCGCTGAGCTCGTTGAACACGAAGCTCACCTCAATGCCGTCCGCCTCGGCCAGCTCGAAGGCGTGGAAGAGGCGCTGATCGTCGGGCGCCAGGCCGAGCACGCCGGCCACCATGGCGCGATCTTCGGCCATGATCCCGAACGTGCCGGCGTACAACCGCGCGTGTCGAGCACCATGCGGGCGCTGGCGACTGGCTCTCCAAGGAGATCGGCGGCCAGCTTGCCGAGGCGGCAGGGCGCCGCCGTGTGCGAGCTCGACCCCGGTTGCATCACCGGGCCGAACACGTCGTTGAAGATGTCGGGGTAGGGGGCCGCGGCCATGCCTCAGGCCTCCGCGGCGCTGCCGAAGTGCCGGCCGCCGATCTCCACCCAGGTACCCAGCTCTCGCTCCTTGGCGGCCTCGTAGACGCTGTGCGCGGCGGCGAGATCCTCGATCGCGATACCGAGGCTCTTGAAGAGGGTGATCTGCGTCGCGGTCGTGCGCCCCGGCGCCCGGCCCGTGAGCAGCTCGGCGATCTCACCGACGACGTGCTCGTCGCCGAAGAGGCCCTCGCTCTTGGGGATCAGGAACTCGCCCGCCTCGGCGAGCAGCGCCTCGCGGCGGTCGGCGTAGAGGCGGGCGCTGGCGACCAGCGCCGAATCGAGCTCGCGTGTGGTGGGCGTGTAGGCCCCTACGGCGTTGATGTGCGCTCCCGGGCTCAGCCACTCGCCAAGGACGACCGGCTCGGTGGCCGTCGTCGTCGTGCAGATCAGGTCGGCGTCGGCCACGGCCTCGCGGGCGCTGGCGGCGACCTCCACCGTGAGGCCGTGTAGCTTGGACTCGCGCGCCGCGAACGCCGTTGCACTCTCCACTGGCAGGCTGAAGACACGCACTCGGCGCACAGGCCGCACGGCGCGCATCGCCTGCAGGTGCGTGTGCGCCTGGGTGCCGACGCGATATCGCCAGGTCGCCGGCCTCGGGCCGCGCCAGCAGGTCGGTGACCAAGCCGCTCACGGCGGCCGTGCGGATCGCGGTGATGGCGGTGGCGTCGACGATGGCGCGCAGCAGGCCGCGCTCCGTGTCGAACACCAGCACCACGCCCTGGTGGGTGTCCCACTCGGTGCCAAAGTTGGCGGGAAAGGCAGCGATGACCTTGACGCCTACGGCGCCGAGGCCGCCGAGGTACGACGGCATGAGGCCCAGCACGCTCTCCCCACCGGGAAGCCCCACCATGCTGCGCAGGGGCATTACCACATCGCCGCCGGCGAGCATGAGGAGCGCCTCACGCATCACCTCGATGGCGCGCTCCATGGGCAGCAACTCGGTGACGAGCTTCTGATCGGCGACCAGCACCTTCATCTTCAGACCTCCCGCAGTGCCTTCATGATCACTCGCACCCGCCGGTTAAAGGAGGGTGTCGAGTACCCTTGGCCTCGAGCACCTGCTGGCGGCTGAACGCCGCGGCGTGCAGGGTTGACTTGGCGAGCTGTACGAGCGCGTCTTCGGGCAGTAGGCCCACGACCTCGCTCTCGCGCACCGCGACACCGACGGCGGCGGCCCGTTCAGATACCGCCGCGACCACGTCGGCCATGGAGGTGACGCGGTAGTCGGTGAGGTTCATGGAGACCTGCACCAGGCCGCCGTCAAGAGCCAGGCCAAGGGCCTTCACGCAGGGCATGCCGCCGTCGCGCTCGCGGATCTCGCGGGCGATGCGCCGCGCCAGCTCGAGGTCGTCGGAGTCGAGGTTTACGTTGAACGCGATGAGGGGCGCCCGTGCGCCGATGGCGACCGCGCCCGCCGTAGGATGCAGGCGCGGCTCGCCTTCGTCCGGGCGCCGCGTTTGATCGTCGGCGACAACCTCGCGGAGCTCCTCGAAACCGCCGCCGCGCACCGTCGCCAGATTGCGGAACTCCGGCTTGCGAGCCGCGTTCTCGTAGAGATACGCAGGAATGGAGAGCTCCTGCGCCACGCGCCGCGCAAGGCCACGCGCCACCTCCACGCAGAGCGGCATGTCGTCGGCTGCCAGCGGCACGAACGGCACCACGTCGGCGGCGCCGAAACGCGGGTGGGCACCCTTGTGCCGGTTGAGATCGATCAGCCGGGCCGCCTCGCCGATGGCCCGGAAGGCGGCCTCAGCGACGGCGTGCTCGTCGCCTACGAAGGTGACCACGCAGCGGTTGTGCGTGGCGTCGCTCTGCACGTCCAGAAGGCTCACACCAGACACTGCGGAGACGGCCGCGGCGAGCTGCTCGATAACCTCGGGCCGGCGACCCTCGGAAAAGTTGGGGATGCACTCGATAAGGGTCACAGTTCGCCTCCCGCGGCGCTGCCGGCGAGCTCCCGCACCACCCCGTGCTCCACCGCGAGAGCGCCGCCCACGATGACACTGTCTACAAGATTGACGCCGTAATGGTACGGCAACTCCTCGTGCGAGGCGGCGTCCAGCACCAGCAAGTCGCAACGCTTGCCGACCGCGAGGCTGCCCACCTCGGCCTGCAGACCGAGCGCCGCGGCGCCGCCGACCGTGGCCGCGCGCAGCGCCTCGGCGGGGGTCAGCCGCATCTCCTGACAGGCGAACGAGATGATGAGCTGCAAGTTCTCGCAGTTGCAGGTGCCCGGGTTGAAGTCGCTCGCCAGGGCGAGGCTCACGCCGCTATCGAGCAGCGTGCGCGCCGGGGCGTAGGCCACGTGAAGGGTGTAGCTCGTGCCGGGCAGCACCACGGCCGAGGTGCCGGCGGCCCGCAGGGCCGCCATGTCGGCAGCGTCCACGTGGATCAGGTGATCTGCCGAGACGGCGCCCAGCTCGGCCGCCAGCGCGGCGCCGCCGGTGTGGGCGAGCTCCTCGGCGTGGATCTTGAGCCGGTAGCCGAGAGCGCGCCCCGCCGCCAGCACGCGCCGCGACTGCGCGACCGTGAAAGCGCCCTCGTCACAGAACACGTCAACAAACTCGGCCGCGCCCGCCAGCGCCGGCAGTATCTCGCCGACCACATAGTCCACGTAGGCGTCGTCGCGCCCGGCGTACTCCTCGGGAGTGGAGTGTGCGGCGAGGAGGGTGTACACGCGGTTCGCGGCGTGAGGCGTCTTGGCCGCGGCCAGCATCTTGCGCTCGTCCTCGAGGCTGAGCCCGTAGCCCGATTTGATCTCCACAGTGGTGGTGCCGTGCTTGAGCAGCGAGTCGAGCCGGCGACGGGTGAGAGCGGCAAGATCGTCCTGCGCAGCCGCCCGCGTGGCGCGCACCGTCGCCATGATGCCGCCCCCGGCGGCCTGGATCTCCAGGTACGAGGCCCCACCCAGGCGACGGCCGTACTCGCCGGCACGCTCGCCGGCGAAGACCGTATGCGTGTGCGCGTCCACGAAGCCCGGCATCACGCAGGCGCCCTCGGCGTCGATCACCAGGGCGTCGCCGGGCACCTCCACGGAGTGACCCAGGTCGGCCTCGGCGCCGACCCACACGATGCGGCCCTCGTAGGCCGCCACGGCGCCCCGAGGAATGACCCCCAGGCCATGCGACTCGTCCATGGTGACGAGCTCACCGGCGCCGCGTATGAGCAGGTCACAGTTCATGGTTCGTGCGATCCGCGCGCGGCGGCGGCGAAAGCGCCGTCTGCGACGGCCCGCGCCGCCGCCTCGATCTCGGGCGAAAGGTAGCGGTCACGCTCCAGCGTGGGCGCCAGCCGCCGCACGATGTCGTGGCCCATCTGAGTGCCCACTCCCGGCTTGAGCGGCGCCAGCAGGTCGATGCCTTGGGCCGCGCAGAGCGCCTCGATGCCCAGCACCCTCTGCGCGTTGGCGAGCACATCGCCGAGTTTCAGGGCGGCCGTCATGCCCATGCTCACGTGGTCCTCCTGGTCGCCCGACGACGGGATGGAGTCGACGCTCGCGGGATGGCAGAGCACCTTATTCTCGGCGACCAGCGCGGCGGCCGTGTACTGAGCGATCATGTAGCCGTTGTTGAGGCCGCTATCGGTGGTCAGAAACGGGGGCAGCTCGCTCAGCGAGCTGGTCAGCAGGCGGAAGGTGCGACGCTCGCTGATCGAGGCGATCTCCGCCAGGCTCATAGCCGCCAGATCGAGCGCCAGGGCCAGAGGCTCGCCGTGGAAGTTGCCGGCCGAGATGATCTCGCCCGTGTCGGGGAACACCAGCGGGTTGTCGGTGACGGAGTCCACCTCCACCGTGATCACCGCGCGCAGCCAGGCGAGGGCGTCGCGGCAGGCGCCGTGCACTTGGGGGATGCAGCGCAGCGAGTAGGCGTCTTGCACCTTGTCGCAGTTGAGATGGCTGAGCATGATCTCGCTGCCGGCAGTGGCGGCGCGCACGTTGGCCGCCGTATGGAGCTGGCCGGGGATCGCGCGCAGCAGCTGGATGCGCTCCTGAAAGGGCCCAACCGACGCGCGCAAGCCCTCGAGGCTCATGGCGCCGATGAGGTCGGCGGAGTCGAGCAGGGCCTCGCCGTCGGCCACCGCGAGGCAGCCGATGGCGGCCATGAACTGGGTGCCGTTCAGCAGGCTGAGGCCCTCTTTGGCCTCTAACACCAGGGGCGCCAGGCCGGCGCCGCCCAGCGCCGGCGCGGCCGGCACGCGCTCGCCGTCCACGGTGAGGAGCTCACCCTCGCCCATCATGGCCAGCACGAGGTGGGCTGACGGTGCCAGGTCGCCGGAGGCTCCCAAGGAGCCCCGCGAGGGCACGTAGGGCACGAGATCTGCGTTGAGCCAGGCGGCGAGCAGCTCCGCCACCTCGAGGCGCACGCCTGAATGCCCCCGCGCCATGGTGTTCAGGCGGATGGCCATGGCGGCGCGCACCACTTCGCGAGGCAGCGGCGCCCCCACGCCTACGGCGTGGCTGCGCACCAGGTTCACCTGCAGCTCGCGGACCTTGTCGACGGGGATCCGCGTGGTGGCCAGCAATCCGAAGCCGGTGGTGACGCCGTAGGCCACCTGCTCGTCCGCGATCACGCGAGCGATAACCCCGTGGGCGCGCACGATGCGTTGGCGCGCGGCCTCGCTCAGAGTCACCGCGGCGGCGGCGCGCGCCGCGGCAACCACATCTTCGATGGTGAGGGGTGCGTCGCCGATGGTGATCTGCATCACTGGGACCCCCTTTTCTGCTGTGTTGCCCTCAGCAGCCCGACCAAGTCCGCCGGCGCCGCCGCCACCGGGATGCCCGCTGCCTCAAGCGCGGCCTTCTTCTCGGTGGCCGTGCCCGACGAGCCCTCCACGATGGCACCGGCGTGACCCATGCGCTTGCCGGGAGGGGCGCTGAAGCCCGCGACGTAGGCTACCACCGGTTTCGTCATGTGCTCCTCGACGAAGCGCGCGGCGGATTCCTCGTCGTCGCCGCCGATCTCGCCGATGAGCACCACCGCCGCGGTCTCGCCGTCGGCCTCGAAGAGCGCGAGGCACTCGAGGAAGCCGAGGCCGTGGATGGGGTCGCCACCCATGCCCACGCAGGTCGACTGCCCGAGGCCGCCGCGCGTGAGCTCGTGGACCACCTCGTAGGTCAGCGTCCCCGAGCGCGAGACGAGGCCCACGGCTCCGGGCGCAAAGACGTCCGCGGGCATGATGCCGGCGCTGCAGCGCCCGGGGCTGATGAGCCCGGGCCCGTTGGGGCCGACGAGCCGTGTGCCGCGCCGCGCGAGATGGGCCGTAACCTCGGCCATGTCGCGCATCGCGATGCCCTCGGTGACGCAGACCACGAGGGCCACGCCGGCGTCGGCCGCCTCGATCATGGCGTCGCGAGCGAAGCGCGCCGGCACGAAGAGCACCGCCACGTCGGCGCCGCTCGCCGCGCGCGCCGCGGCCACCGAGTCGTAGACCGGCACGCCGGCCACCGTCTGACCACCCTTGCCGGGCGAGGTGCCGGCCACGACGGCGCTGCCAGCGGCCAGCATGCGGGCGGTGTGAAAGCGCGCCCTCGCGCCCGGTGATGCCTTGCACGAGCACGCGGCTGCGTTCGTCAATGAGAATCGCCATCAGGCCTCCACGTGCAGCGGCGCAGCCGGGGTGGTTTGCGCAGTTTCGTCGGTAGCCGGGCCGGCGACCGGCCTGTTCGCGTGCCGCCGCGACCACCAGCCTTACAGCTTCGGCGGCGTTATCGGCCACGGTGAGCCCGTCACGGTGCGCCTGGGCTAGGATGGCGCGGCCCTCCGCCGCGGCATTGCCGTCGAGGCGCACCACCACGGGCACCTGCACCTGCACCTCGCCGAGCGCCTGGAGGAGTCCGCGAGCCACCTCGTCGCAGCGCGTGATGCCGCCGAAGATGCTCACCAGCAGGGCGCGAGCCTGGTCCGTCGAGAGGACGACGTCGAGCGCCGTGGCGACCACGTGGGCGCGCGCGCCGCCGCCGATGTCGCAGAAGTTGGCGGCCGCGCCGCCGTCCGCGGCGATCTGGTCAAGGATGCTCATCACGAGTCCGGCGCCGTTGCCAAGCACGCCGATGTCGCCACCTAAGGAAACGAAGGCGAGACCCGCAGCCTTGCGGGCCTTGGCTTCGCGTTCGTCCGTCGGCCTCCTCGCCCAACAAGTCGGTGTGCCGCCAGAGCGCATCGTCGTCCAAGGTCACCTTGCTGTCGAGGCAGACGAGCTCGCCGGCCTGGTGAGTGCCAGCGGGTTGATCTCGATCAGCGTGGCGTCGCGCTCGCGGTAGAGACGCGACAGGGCGCGCAGCGCGACGTCGAGCTCGGCTTCTGGCGTGCCGCGCCAGGCGGTCGCCCTGCCGTCCAGCCCGCGGCGGTGACCACGTCGCGAGCCTGGTAGTCGCAGAGACCGAGAAGCGGGTCGATGGCGACGCAAGAACGCCTCGGGGTTGTTGCGTGCCAGCCTGCCTCGATGTCGATTCCGCCTTGTCTGGAGAAGATCAGAATCGGGCCGCGGTGGGAGCGCGACAGGGAAATGGCGAGGTACATCTCGCGCTCGACGTCGACGGCCTTCCCACCAGCACAGGCGCTCACCGGCTCGGCCGGATCGTCATGCTAGCACCTCGGCCGCCGCCACAGCGACCTCCGCGACGGTGTCGACAGAGGCGCACCCCACCGGCCTTGCCACGCCCGCCGGTCTTGACCTGGGCCTTGACCACGACGGGCAGGCCGACCTCGCAGCGGCGTGCTCGGCATCGGCCGCGGTCGACACCAGGCGACGGCAGTGTCGGCAGACCCGCCTGCCCAAAGAGCGTCTTGCCCTGATGTTCGAGAAGATCCATGGATCTCAGGGCTCCCGTTCGGCGATGGATGACGAGCGCGTAAACGGCGATCGCCGCGATGCTTAGCGCGCCCTCCGCAGACTCGCTGGCCAGCCCGAGGCCAAGGTGGAACGCCGCGACATTGAGCTCACGAAACCGCTCCGGCGCGCGACGAAACGGCTTCCTCGACCTTCTCGGCGGGCAGATACGCCGCCGATTGCAACAGAGCGCCCAAGGCGACGATGTTGGCGACCACCGTCTTCTTCGAAGTGCTCTGCGGACGCCTGGGTGAACGGCAACCCCGCTAGCTCGAAGTCGTCGAGGCCATCGCCGGGCTCGGCACCAGTCCGGAGTCGTAGACGACCAACCGCCTGGGCGCGCGTCGAGCGGCGTACTTGTCATAGGCGGCCTGCGAAAGACAGACACTGATGCCCGGGGCGGCTACTTCGGGGTAGTCGATATCGTCGTCTGCGACGATGACCTCAGCCTTGGAGGCGCCGCCTCGGGCCGCGGGCCCATAGCTCTGCGTCTGCACGACTCTTTGCCCAGAGCCGTGGCGGCATCGGCGACGATCGCCGCGGCGAGCAGAATCCCCTGCCCCCCGGAGCCGGAGAAGCGCAGCTCCATGCGAGATGGTCGTCGTCGCGTGATCTCAGCCACGGACAGCTTCTCCTGAGCCTTGCTCACGATGCGAGCCAAGCCGGCACCGAGGTCCTCGCGCTCCGCAGTGGTGCAGGACACCCACCGGGTAGCGCTCGCGCAGGCGCGACTCGCCCTCGTCGAACTGGCTCGCCGGCACGCCGCGCTCCTTCTGGCCGCGCAGGAACTCGGCGGGGTCGGACGTCAGGTTGAAGCGGCCGTAATAGATGGGACAGACCGCCATCGCCTCGACCAGCGAGAAGCCCTTGTGGACGATTCCGCCCGCGATGACATCTACGAGTTGTCGGTAGGCCCAGGCGGTGCTGCGGGCGACATAGCTGGCCCCGGCGGCGTGCGCTAGCTGGCAGAGTGTCGAAGGCGGGCTCGACGTTGCCGAACACGCTCGTCGTCGAGCGGTCTCCGCGTGTGGGTCGTGGGGCTCATCTGGCCCGCCCGTCATCCCGTAGATGGAGTTGTTGAAGACGAGCGCCGTGAGGTCGACGTTGCGGCGCGCGGCGTGAATGAAATGGTTGCCGCCGATGGCCGCGCAGTCGCCATCACCCATGGCGACGATCACATGCAGTGAAGGGTCGGCCAGTTTGGCGCCGGTGGCCACAGGCAGGGCGCGACCGTGGGCGGTGTGAACGGTGCTGTAGCTCAGATACGCGCTGATGCGCCCGCTGCACCCGATACCGGCGACCACGACCACTTTCTCCGGGTCGAGCTTCAGGCCGAGAACGGCGTCGATCAGCGCCCGCGTGATGGTGCCGTTGGAGCAGCCCGGGCACCAGAGCGTCTTCGGGGTACGCAGATACGGCAGAATCTCACTCGTGGCGTGCGGCTTGATGCGTGGCGCGCTGCAGTTCGGCCGGCGCCGCCTCGAGCCGTTGCTCGTCGACGATCGCGTTCATGACTCCCCCCAGTGTGGTAGTAGAACTCCTTCTTCACCAGCTCCTGGATCTCGGCCGGCGTGATGAGCTTGCCGTCTACACGCCCGTAGTCGACCACCCTGGCGCGACCGGCCACGGCGGCTTGCACCTCCCAGCTCATCTGCTTGATGTTCATCTCGGGGACGATCACGGTGCGCACTTGCTCGGCCATGTGGTCTACGGCCGCCGTCGGGAACGGCCATAGAGTGATAGGCCGCACCATGCCCACGGGTACGCCGCGCCGGCGCGCCCAGCGCACCACGGCGCGCGCCGAGCGGGCCACGGAGCCGTAGGCGAAGATGGCCACCTCGGCGTCTTCCATGTCGGTCTCCTCCACCCGCACGATGGCGTCGCGATGGTGGTAGATCTTCTCGCGCAGGTAGCGGCCCAGATCGCTGGCCACGGCCGGGTCGCCGGTGTCGGGCGCGCCGCTCTTGCGGTTGTACACGAGGCCGGTGACGTGCACCCGGAAGGGTGAACCCAGCGGAGGCCGTGGCAGGATGTTATCGAGGGTGCTCTGCACGGTGTCGTAGTCGTCGGGGTCTATGTCGGGCGCGCCGCGCTCGGCGATACGCAGCTCACCGGGCACGGGCAGGGTGACCGCCTCACGCATGTGGCCCACGAGCGCGTCGCTCAGCAGAATCACCGGCGTGCGATACGCTCGCTCAGGTTGAAGGCCTCGATGGTGAGCGTGTAGCACTCGCGCACGCTGTTAGGCACCAGGGCGATCACCGAGTGCTCGCCGTGGGTGCCCCAGCGGGCCTGCATCACGTCGCCCTGACTGGGCGTCGGTGGGCAGGCCCGTCGAGGGACCCCCGCGCATCACATCGACGATTACGCAGGGGACCTGCGCCATCGAGGCGAAGCCGATCATCTCCTGCATGAGGCGAAGCCGGGCCCGAGGTGGCCGTGAGCGCCTTGGATCCGGCCAGTGAGGCGCCGCATACGGCGGCGATGACTGCCGATCTCGTCCTCCATCTGGATGAAGGTCCCGTCTACCTGCGGCAAGCGCCTGCGCGAGAGTTTCCGCGATCTCGGTGGACGGCGTGATGGGGTAGCCGGCGAAGAAGCGCGCGCCGGCGGCGATGGCGCCCTCGGCGACAGCCTCGTTGCCCTGCAGAAGAACAGGTGTGGGGGGCATCTCAGCTCTCCTCGTCGTGGCAGGCGAAGTCGGCGTCGGGCGAGTCTTGGCCGCCGCCGCCGGCGGCGAGTGCCGCCTTCACACGGTCGGTGTGAGCCTCGGCGATGGCCTCGGGCGTGGCGGCCTTACCCGCCGGCCGCTTCTTGGGCCGCCGCTGAACCTCGATGGCGAAGTCGGGGCAGTGCAGCTCGCAAAGCAAGCATGAGGTGCACTCGGCCGGGCGCGCGATCAGCGGGTAGCCGAGACCGTCGCGGTCGAATACCACTTCCGGGCACAACGCGATGCAGATACCACAGGCCTTGCAGAGATCGAGCTCCAGATTGATCTGCGGTGGAGACCTCGCTTCTTCGGCCCCCGCGGCCGGCTTCTCGGCGGTGGCGGTCATGAGACGCCCCGTGCCCGCCGCCATGGGCAAGTCGATACCAATCTCGGCGGCGCCTCGAGGGCCTCGGGGTAGCCGGCGTCGGCGTGGCGCATGACGCCGGTGCCGGGGTCGGTCGTGAGCACGCGGCGCAAGCGCTCCGCCATCATCTCGGTGCCGTCGGCGACCACCACCATGCCGGCGTGCAGGCTCTTGCCGATGCCCACGCCGCCGCCGTGGTGGAAGCTCACCCAACTGGCTCCGGCGGCGGTGTTCAGCAGGGCGTTCAGGATGGGCCAGTCGGCGATCGCGTCGGAGCCGTCGCGCATGCCCTCGGTCTCGCGATAGGGCGAGGCCACCGAGCCCGAGTCGAGGTGGTCGCGACCGATCACGATCGGCGCCTTGACCTCGCCGGAGGCCACCAGGTCGTTGAAGACGCGCGCCCATCCTGGCGCGCTCGCCGTACTCGAGCCAGCAGATACGGCTGGGCAGGCCCTGGAAGCGGACCTGTCGGCGGCCATGCTGATCCAGCGGGTCACCATCTCGTTATCGGGGAACAGCTCCAGCACGGCGGCGTCGGTGCGCGCGATATCGGCGGGCTCGCCCGACAGCGCCGCCCAGCGGAAGGGTCCGTTGCCGCGGCAGAACAGCGGCCGCAAGTAGAGCGGCACGAAGCCCTCGAAGGCGAAGGCGTCGGCGTAGCCGGCCTCGGCGGCCACGCCGCGGATGTTGTTGCCATAGTCGAAGACGTGCGAGCCGGCCGCTGCAGCGCGACCATGGCCTCGACGTGGGCGACGATGCTGCCATGGCGCGGCGCACGTACTCCGCGGGGTCGGCGGAGCGCAGCGTAGTGGCCTCGTCCAGAGTCAGCCGGCCGGCACGTAGCCGTTCAGCGTATCGTGGGCAGAGGTCTGGTCGGTGACCAGATCGGGCGCCACGCCGCGGCGGACCATCTCGGGGAAGCACGTCGGCGGCGTTACCGAGCAGCGCGATGGAGAGCGGACGTTTGGCGTTGACCGCCTCGTCGACCAGCGCCAGGGCCTCGTCCAGGGAGTTCGCCGAGACGTCGACGTAAGCCATCTCCAGGCGCCGCGCGATGCGTGCCGGGTCGACCTCCACACAGAGCGCCACGCCGCCCGCCATGCTCACGGCGAGCGGCTGGGCGCCGCCCATGCCGCCCAGGCCGGCGGTGAGGATCAGGCGGCCGGCCAGATCGGCGCCGTAGTGCTTCTGGCCGGCGGCCGCGAAGGTCTGGTAGGTACCCTGCAGGATGCCCTGCGTGCCGATGTAGATCCACGATCCGGCGGTCATCTGCCCGTACATGGTGAGCCCCAGGGCGTCTTGGCGGCGGAACTCGTCC
>CAWKEZ010000005.1:0-5226 GCA_963848545.1 uncultured Thermoleophilia bacterium | reverse complement strand
TGGCGGCGATCACGCCGCGCGGCTCGCGGATCGTCCAGCCGAAGCGGTTCTTCCGGCCGGATCGGCGTCCATCTCGACGATCTCGCCGGCGGTACGCTTGGCCTCCTCGCTCGCCCAGCGGAAGGTGGAGACACCGCGCTTGGCCTCGATGCGTGCGTCTTTGAGCGGCTTGGCGCCCTCGGCGGCCATGAGGCGCGCGATCTGTTCGGCGTTCTCGTCGATCAGGTGCGAGGTGCGCTCCAGGATCTGGGCGCGCCGCCACGCCGGTACCCAGCGGAACGCCGCGGCGGCCGCACGGGCTCTGTCGAGCACCACATCGAGGTCGGCCGCCGTAGCGGTCGGCACGCGCGCCAGCTCGGCGCCGTCCCAGGGCGCCCGCACCACCAGCGGTTCGCCACTGCCGTACGGTCCCCGGAGGGCCAGCCCCCGCTCGATCAGATCGCTGACCCGCACCGTGGAGGCAGATTCAACGATCGTGCTCACGTTGCGCACCTCCAAGTTAGCTCCGCCGCCGGCCATCGGCGCCGGACGTGGCCTCGTGCGCTGCATACCCCTCGCCCCGACCGCTCGAACAGGCGCGGCCGCTGGGCGTCACGGGCGGGTGGGCGTCACTCAGTTACAATTCGGGCAGAACTTCACCCACGCCTCGTCCTTGCTCACCTCGCCCTGCTGGAAGGGACGGCGCTCGCTGCGCGGCACGCTCTTGCGCCCGCCGGCGGCGACCCTCACCTTGCCGCGCTGATACACGCCCAGGGGCTTGCCCGTGAGGTCGATGTTGATCTGCTTCACCTCGGTGTACTCATCGATGCCGTAGGAGCCCAGCTCACGGCCGATACCGCTCTGCTTGTAGCCTCCCCACGGAGCCTCGCTGTACGTCGGGTGATAGGTGTTGACCCAGGTGATACCGGCGCGCACCGCCTTGATCACGCGCAGCGAGCGCGTGACGTCGCGGCTCCACACGGCGCCGGCCAGGCCGTAGATCGTGTCGTTGGCGAGCGCGATCGCCTGCTCCTCGGTAGCGAAGGGGATGACCACCAGCACGGGCCCGAAGATCTCCTCCTGGGCGATGCGCATCGAGTTGCCTACGTCAACGAAGATGGTGGGTTCGAAGTAATAGCCCGCGCCCTCGAGGCGATGGCCACCGGTCGCCAGCTTGGCGCCCTCCTCCAGACCGATCTTCACGTACCTCTCGACCGTGTCGAGCTGCTGGCGCGAAACCAGCGGCCCCATCTCGCTCGCTCTCATCCAGTGGGTCGCCGACCTTGATGGCCATGGCGCGGCTCACCAACTCGCCCACGAAGCGGTCGTAGATGGAGCGCTCCACGACCAGCCGCGACCCGGCCGAGCACACCTCGCCGGTGCCCGCGAAGATGCCGATCAGGGCGCCGTCGATGGCCGCCTCGAAGTCGGCGTCGGCGAAGACGATGTTGGGGCTCTTGCCGCCCAGCTCCAGGCCCACCTTCTTCACGTTCTCGGCGCCCCTGCGCATGATGCTCTTGCCAACTTCGACCGAGCCGGTGAAGGCGACCATGTCTACCAGGGGCGACCCGGCGAGGTAATCGCCGATCTCGCCACCGGGGCCCGTGAGCACTTGAAACACGCCCTTGGGGAGCCCGACTTCGGCGAAGATGCGCGCCAGCTCCAGGCTCGTCAGGGGGCTCACCGTGGCCGGCTTGAGGATCATCACGTTGCCGGCCGCCAGCGACGGGGCAACCTTCCAGGCGGCCATGAGCATGGGGTAGTTCCACGGCGTGATCCCTACGGTTACGCCTACCGGCTCGCGGACGACCATGCTCATCGTCTCGCCCGGCACTTCGAGCGTCTCGCCCTTGAGTCCCACGGCAGCCCCGGCGTAGTAGTCGAAGGTGTGCGCGGCGTCGTTCATGTCGACCAGCGATTCCTCAAGCAGCTTGCCCATCTGCACCGACTCCAGCCGAGCCAGCTCGGCGGCATGCTCGCGGATCCTGGCCGCCACCTTCTGCAGGATCTCGCCGCGTTCCACGGCGGTCATCCCCGGCCAGGGCCCGGTATCGAACGCCTCGCGGGCGTTGCGTACCGCCAACTCCGCGTCTGCGACTCCACCACGAGGTACTCGGGCGATCACCTCTTCGGAAGCGGGATCGATGACCTCGTACGTCTCTCCACTGCGCGCCTGCACCCACGCACCACCGATGAACATCTCATAGGATCTAATGCCGCTCTCGCGCATCACGGTTGCCATTGTCGTCACCTCTCGTCGGCCCTGGCCGCTGCGCCGGGCCATTCGGCGGGGGATGAGCGCCCTCAGCCCTCCCCACTACTCTCACACTGAGTTGATTCCCCCAGCGGAGAAGAGGTTAACACTATGGAGCAAGGGTAAAGCCGCCGAAGCCCGCGAGGCGGCCGAGCCGCTGCCTAGGAGCGCACAATGAGGGCAATCGACGCCTCGCGCCGATCGCCCTGCGGGTGTGCGGCATGAAAGGCGATCGGCTGCAGAGCGCCGATCGGCACACGGGGAGCGCCTGCGGCCACCCCGCCCGTTGGGACCCTGCCTAGAAGCAGCCGAGCTGGCACTGCATGATCTTGATGCCCAGCTCGTTGCAGGTGCGACCCACCTCGGACAAAGGCACGTCGAGGTCGCTGGAGATCTTGAACGCCTCGGAGCACGACAGGTGCTTGTCGTCGCCGGCCTGCGCCTTGAGGGTTTCGATGAGGCGGGGGATGTTTCCAGCGGTCATGAGCGGAGTGTAACACCCTGCGTCGGCGCGGCAACCGGCGCCGGGAGGAGCGCTCGCGGCTCAGTCGCTGCGCGGCCGCGTGAGCTTGGCGAAGATGTACACCGCCGTGTAGATGAACAGGAAGAGCAAGGCGAAGAGCAGCGTGAAGCCGAGCAGGCGCGGCTGCGACGCGCGGCTTGTGACCTTGCCGAAGAGCTCGCCCGCCAGTGGCCCCGGGCGGCGCAGAAGGTCCCAGCTGTTCCAGCGCAGGAAGCGGCCCATGTACAGACCGAAGCTGCCCAGCAAGGCCGCCACGATGGCGAACGCCCAGCCCGCCGTGGAACCCAGTGGCCGCGCCACGATCTCCTGCATGAGGTAGAGAGAGACCACGCCCAGCATGAGCCGAGTCCAGGCGAACCAATAGAGCATCACCACGTCGTACCAGCCGGGCACGATATCGCCCATACTGCCCAGGTGCAGGAAATCGGTGAGGATGTAGGGCGCGTTGGGGAAGAAGAGCAGCCACATCAGCGCCGCGGCGACGATGAGCACATAGAGAACCGCGCGGCGCGCCGAGGCCAGCGTGTAGGCCACCGCGGCGAAGCCGAACGGCGCCCAGGCGAGCACCAGGTTCCACATCAAGAACCAGTAGTGGGTGGTGTGGGAGTAGTACATGCGCGCCGCCAGCAGACCGGCACAGACCGAGCGACGCGGCCAGCAGCAGGCCGACGATGGCCGTGGCAAAACGATGCCTGCGCGCGGGAGGGCAGGGTGGTCAGGGGATCGCCGGACGAAGGCGGTGCGTCGTGCACGAGCGGCAGATCACCCTCCGCCCAGGGGGGGAAACAGCGAGACCTGGTCTCCGGCCTCGAGGACGCGCTGGGCACCGGCATGGTGACCGTTCACCAGCACGATGCCCGTGGCGCCGGCGGCAGGCCGAGGTGAGCACAGGGTGCCACGTGGGTGCATCGACGAGGTCGAGACCGCCCGCGCGCGGCGTCCGTGGTCAGCGCCTCGAGGCCAGCGGCAGCCACAGCGACCATCGCGGTGGCCGTCATGCAAGGACTGTACCACTGAAACGGCCGGCTCGACTCGGGGACCAAAGGCGCTCATACTCAGGCCAGCCGACAGGCAGGCACCGCTGCAAAGACGGAAAAGAGGCACATGCTCGACGACGACGGCAGACCGCCGATCCCTCTGCCGACGAAGACGGCTCCCCGCAGATAGTGGCGGGCGAAGGCCGCGACGCCGCCCGCGCGAGCCGCAGGTCGCGCTGATCAGGGAGATCGATGCGGCCGTGGCCGAGCTGAGCGTGCCTGTATCGGCGAGAGTACGCGTGAGCACCTCGAGCACCCGGCGCAGCCGCCCAAGGCGTAGGTGAACGCGTACCTGGAGCACTTCGTCGCGCGCCGTGCATGCTCTCTCGAATACCTCCGTGACGTAAGCGGCGAGGTAGGTGCTCCCGGGTATCTCCACGACGTTCCGTGGCCGTCGGAGGGCGGCACTCTCTTCCTGGGCAAGGGACGAAAGCTCGCGCAGTCCCAGCGAGCGCCGGCACGAGCTCCTCGTCGGCGATCGCGCGACCGGCAAGTCGACGCTGCTGAACTCGCTTTTCGAGCCGTGCCCGTCGACGACCGCTTCGTGGCCATCGAGCGCGGCCGAGACCTGCCGGCCCTCAAGGAGCGCTCCTTCGCGTGCCGGCCCGGTGGCCGACGACGAGACCGACACGCCGGCGCCCTCCGCCAAGGCGCGGCGCATGGGGCCGGGCCGGCTGTGGCGGCGAGATCCACAGCAGCGAGGTGCGCGAGTCTTCAGCCTCCGGCCGAAGACCCTCGCGTCGGCGGCTTGGCCACCCTGCGCGCCGAGACCGTGCGACGCGCCGTCGACGCGATCGTCGCCGCCTTCCGGGGCGACGACGACTTCGCCCGCGGGCTCGTGGCGCGCGCGAAGCCCGCCTTGGTGCACATGCACTCCGACGAGACGGGCCGGCCGCGGCGAGCCGGCCATCTGGGGCATCGAGGGCCTCGAGGACGGCGAGTTCGTATCGGCCGAGGTCGACACCGGGGCGCCGGTGGCCGAGGAACTGATCGCCGAGACCGACGGGCGCATCGCTGCCTGAGTACGTCACCGGCTCAGTGTGTCGTCACCCTGTCGGTGGTCGTTCCAAAGCGTTAGGGTTTGTGTGCACGTGCGCGGGGCTGGTATAGAGTGCCCATTCACGTCGCCGCGAGGTGGCTTGTCACCCCGGCTCTAGCATCCGAGGCTGGGCGGACCATAGGAGGTGGATCGAGATCAACAAGATGAGCTGATGCTGATCGTGAAACCGAACGTGGACGAGGAGCGCGAGAAGAAGATCGTCGAGCGTCTTCGGACACCGTCGAAACAGGCAAAGGAACATCGCCGAAATCGACGAGTGGGGCAAGAAGAAGCTCACCTACCAGATCAAGAGGAATCCGAAGGGCTGCTCGCCACCGTCATCACGTTCACGGCTACTCCCCAGCAATACGACGGTCTCGACGAAGGCTACAAC
>CAWKEZ010000004.1:0-36474 GCA_963848545.1 uncultured Thermoleophilia bacterium | reverse complement strand
CCGGCCGGCAAGCGGGCTTTCCGTCAACGATCGTGCTCCGCCGGTCAATCCAGGAGCCGCGAAATGAGTTTGGCGTCGTCACCGTCTCGGCCCTCGTTGCGCGGGCAATTCGTCGACGCCGATTTCAATCTGGCGAGTCTCGGCGCCGCGCTCTGGCAAAAGCGCTACACCATCCTGCGCCCGACCATCATCGTCGCCTTGGTCACCTTCGGCGTGGTGTTGATGATCCCGCCGAAATATCAGTCCGAGGCGCGCGTGCTCGTCGTCGGCCGCGACAACGTCTTCCTGCGCCCCGATGCCGACAAGGATATCATCGACCGCAGCGTGGTCGATCAGGAGGCGGTGACCGGCCAGGTCCAGCTCATTCTCTCGCGCGATCTCGCCTCCGAAGTCATCGCCAAGCTCAAGCTCAACGAGCTGCCGGAATTCGATCCGGCGCTGGGCACTATCTCGCTGTCGGCCGACCAGCCCGTAGTGCAGTCGCGGCCGCGAGCGAACTCGACGATGTCGTGCACGGCGAGGAAGTACTCGGCGAAGCCCAGCTGCTCGACGACCTTGAGCTCGCGCTCGAGGCGCGCCGTGACCTCGGCGGTGAGCGGCCGGTAGCGCTGCTCGGCGCCGGCGAAGCAGCGCTTCCAGAGCTCTGAGAAGGCGGTCTCGCCGGGCGGCAGAGGGTAGGCGGGAAAGAGGAGGCGGCCCAGGCCGAGATCGAGGTTACAGCGTGCGGCAATGCGCGCGGTGTTGGCGTAGGCCTCGGGGTAGCGTTGCAGGAGGCGGCGCATCTGCGCCGCGCTCTTGAGGTAGAGCTCGGCGTTCTTGCGACCCAGGGGGTTGGGCAGCGGCTGGTTGGCTGCCTCGGCGGCGAGTACATCGTGCAGGGGGGCGTCGGCCTTGACCGTGTAGTGCACATTGTTGGTGGCCACGGTGGGCAGGCGCAGCTCGTGGGCCAGCAGGTTGAGAGCGCGCAGGCTTGCGTCTGAGTCGGGCAGCAGCTCGTGCTGCAGCTCGATGAAGAAGTCGCGGCCGAAGATCTCGTGAAACACGGAGGCCGCGGCGCGGGCACCGGCGCGCTCGCCGGCCAACAGTCGCGACCAGATCTCGGCGCGGCGGCAGCCGCTGAGCGCCACGAGGTGGCCACTGTGCTCGGCCAGGGTGGCGAGCCGGGCCACGGGAGGCTCGCCGGGGTGCTCCAGGTGGGCGGCGCTGATGATGCGGCAGAGGTTGCTCCAGCCGTGGTAATCGCGGGCGAGGAGCAGGAGGTGGTGCCCGCCGGCGCCGGCCGCCCGGGCGGCGGCCGGCGGCACCGTGGCGGCGCCGTGCAGGTGTTGGATGCGACCGCCGGGAGCGGCGGGCGGCGGGGGCCAGGGCGAGACCTCGGGGTCGTCGTCTCGTGGGCCGGCGCTGGGCGGGGGCAGACGGCGCGCGGGAGGGCGCTCAAAAGCCACCGCAGGCGGGCTTTGGTGCGGTGCGGCGCAGCCACACCGCACATTATCGCTCGCTCCGTCTGGGCAGGCGGCCGGCGCCGGCCGGCGCGGCCGGCCGTCGCGGCCCACGGCCGACTCTACGGTGAGCTCGACGCCGACGATAGGCTTGATGCCCGCCGCCTTGCAGGCCTGGTAGAAGCGCACGGCACCGTAGAGGCCCTCGTGGTCGGTGGCCGCCAGAGCCGGCATGCCCTTGTCGGCGGCGGCGGCCACCAGCTCGGGGATGCGCGCGGCGCCGTCACCGAACGAGAAGTTCGTGTGCACATGCAGGTGAACGAAGCTCATCGGCGTGCTCCGCGGCGGCTCAACTGAGGACTCGCTCGAGGGCCCACGCCTTGCCCAGGCGGTCGAAGCGCAGGTCGAACACGCGCCCTCCGGCGCGTACACGCCAGTAGGAACGGCTCACGTGGCCGTCGTCTTTCCACCAGCCCGTCTCGACGACCCACGTCTCGAGCACACGCTCGATGCGGTAACGCCGGCGGCGCCACACGAAGGCCACCGGGCGGCGCTGCCGCTCGTCCCAAGCGACGGCGATGGGGCCGGCTTTGCCATTGGGGCCGGCTCTGTCGCTGGAGGTAGCTCCGCCGCTGGACATGGGGCGCTCCTGGAGGGTGCCGCTGGATGAACATGCGAGGGGCTGTAAGAGTAACACGAACATATGTTCGTGTAAACGTCGGACGGAAACTCCTGCCGGCGCGGGCGCCGTCAGGCGATGGCGATGTCGCGTCTCTCGCCAGCTGCGGCAGAGAGGCGCACGCGCCGTATGAGCTCGGCGGCAACGGCCGCGAGCTCCTGCTCGCCGGCTACGAGCGGGCGCAGGTCAAGCACACTGACGGCCGCGCGGTGCCTCTCCAGCCACCCGTGCACCAGGAGGATCTCGTCGATGGCGCCGGCCGGCAGGGGTGGTCGCGGCGCCGCGGCTGCGGCCACCGCGGCGACGAAGCCGCGAGCGGCTTCGTCGCCGAACGCGTCGCGGCCGACCTCGCGCTCCAGCACGACTCCCCCGCCGCGCACACCCCACAAGGCCGCCCAGCCGGCACGCTTGGCCGGGTACACGAGCACGGCGCTCTCGCGCTGCGCGGCCTGCAGCCGCTTGACGCCGCGCAAGCCGCGCTCCAGCGCCTCGCGCTGGTTCTGCAGACGGGCGGCCTGCTCGAAGGCGAGGGACCGCACGAGACTCGCCTGGCGCTCTCGCAACCGGACGTCGAGCTCGCCGGCGATGTCCTTCGAGCACGCGCCGCACCTGCTCCACCACGGCGGCGTACCCGCCGTTGAGGGGCCGGCTGCAGGGCGCCAGGCAGGCGCCGGTACCGGCGCGTGGGCAGGCGTGCCCGGGCGCCGTCCGGGCGCCGTCCGGTCGCGCCTTCGCGCCCCGCCGCCCCGGCAGGTGCGCGCAGGTACGCAGCGGAAAGACGCCGTTGACGCAGTCGACGAAGCGTCGCGCCACGCTGGCTTTGCGAAACGGCCCCGCATAGAGCGAGCCGTCATCGCGCAGATTGGGCGTGGCGTACAAGCGCGGATACTCGTCGGCGCTGAGCTTTGCGTAGTGGTAGCTGCTTACCCGCGTGCCGTGCGAGTTGTAGAGCGGGCGATGCTTGGCGATGAGTCGTTCCTCGAGCAGAAGGGCGCCGAACTCGGAGCCGGTCTCCACCGCCTCGATGCGCTCCAGCAGCTCCAGCGCCTGGCGTGCATGGTAGGCCTGACGCTGGAGAAAATGGTCCCTGGTGCGGCGTCGCAGGTTCTCGGCCTTGCCGATGTAGAGCGCGTGTCCCTGGGCGTCACGCATGATGTACACGCCGGGGGTGGTGGGCAGCCCGTCGGTGAGCGAGATCTTGTGGAAGTTGCGCCGCGTGCCCGGCTCAGAGAAGCGCACCACTTCCTCGAGCGTATTCATGCCCTGCTCCTGCAGCCAGCTCAGGAACAGGAGCAGCAGCTCGCCCGTGGCCTGGGCATCCTCCAGGGCGCGGTGTACCGGCTTCACGCGGGTGTCGAACCGGTAGCTCAGGGCGCTCAGCGAGCAGCGTTGCTGCGGGCAGAGCTTCCGGGCCATGCGCAGGGTGTCGAGCGCCGGGCGGGCGAACGTCTGCCGTCGCAGGCGCCCGAGCTCGTAGTCGAGGAAGCCGAGGTCGAAGGGGGCGTTGTGGGCCACCAGTACCGAACCCGTGGCGAACGCCGCGAAGCGCGGCAGGACTACCTCCACGGGCGGGGC
The DNA here is from genome assembly GCA_963848545.1 of uncultured Thermoleophilia bacterium. Taxonomy (GTDB): domain Bacteria; phylum Actinomycetota; class Thermoleophilia; order UBA2241; family UBA2241; genus CAIXSE01. The sequence goes on along the minus strand of CAWKEZ010000004.1, from coordinate 32,781 downwards.
GTCGGCCACCGTGACGTCGTCGATGCCGGTGATGCTGGTGATCATCTCGGGGATGGGAACGCCCGGGTTCACAAGCGACGAGAAGGTATCGACCTCCTTGCCTCCCTCGAGGCGCACGGCGCCTATCTCGGTGATCTTGGAGAACCCGGGCGTGGCGCCGGTGGTCTCGATGTCGACGACGGTGAAGGCAACATCGGCCAAATCGTGGCGCTGCCCGCGCCAGGCGACCAGACCCACGTGCGCGTCGCTCTCCCAGCAGAAGCGCTCGTCGCCGCGCACGATGTCGTCGACCAGCTTGTGCATGAGATCGGGAGGGCAGTTGGCGACGGGGAAGAGGCGCGGCCACACTTCGCGATAGTCGAGCGCTTCGCGGGCCCCGCTCGAGGAGGGCGTAAAAGTCGTCGACCGTCGTGAAGGCGAGCTGCACAGCCCAATCGTAAACCCCACCGCTGACAGATGCATCACCCCGCAGGGCGTCAGATTCGCATGGCGGTCGTTAGGCTCGCGGGCGCAGTGGGTAGGAGCTGGCACAGAGTTGCCCGTTAACGCGCCGCCGCCGCCGGCCTGCTCTCCCGGCGACGGCCACGCGCGAAGGAGTCACCCCGTGGACTTTGAGAAGATGCACAACGAGGTGCTGCGCGCCTTCAACGACTCGTGCGTGATCGCCACGCGGCAGCAGTATCGCGGCCGTGGCTTTCAGCCAGCGGCCGATGCCTTCTTCGAAGAAGACACGCGCGAGATTGTGGTGCGTTTCGAGCTGCCCGGCATGGCGCTCGACGAGATCGAGCTGTACGTCGACCGGCACGAGCTGGTGGTGCGCGGCGAGCGCAGCTTCCCCACGCGTGAAGGGCGCGTGTACCAGCAGGTCGAGATGGACTACGGCCCGTTTCGGAGCGCCACGTACGGCTACATGATCGACGTCGACCCGGAGGTGACCGTCGCCACCTACGAGTCCGGAATCCTCGAGGTGCGCCTCACGCTCACCGAGCGCGAGGCCGGCGCCCGCAGATCGACATCCAGACGGGAGGGGGCGAAGCATGAGCGAGCCTCAAGACACGCAGTCTGAAGCCACCGCGCAAGAGATCCCCGGCACGCTCCCGGTGCTGCCGCTGCGCGACACGGTCGTGTTCCCCGACACCATGATCCCGCTCACGATCGGCCAGGAACGCTCCATCAAGCTCATCGACGACGTGCTCGCCGGCGATCGCCTGCTGGCCTTGGTCACCAGTCGCGACGCCGAGGTGGAGGTGCCCGGACCAGACCTGCTGTACCCGATTGGCACCGTGGGCCTCGCCCACAAGATGATCAAGCTGCCCGACGGCACCATGCGCATCCTGGTGCAAGGCTTGCAGCGCGTGCACGTCGACAAGTACGTGCAGGAAAAGCCCTATCTCACGGCCAACATCAGCAAGGTCGAAGATGTGGTGGTGGAGAGCCAGGAGCTCGAGGCACTGCGCGCCAGCCTGCTGAGTGTCTTCAGCAAGATCGTGGCGCTGGTGCCGTATCTGCCCGAGGAACTCGAGATGGCGGCCGCCAACGTGGAGGAGCCGGGTCCGCTCACCTTCCTCGTGGGCAGCACCATGCGCATCAAGAGCGAAGACAAGCAGGCGCTACTCGAAGAGAGCGACGTCGACAAGCGCATGCGCCAGCTTATCGGCATCCTCACGCGCGAGCTCGACGTACTCGAACTGGGCTCCAAGATCCAGAGCGACGTGCGCAGCGAGATCGACAAGGGCCAGCGCGAGTACTTCTTGCGGCAGCAGATGCGCGCCATCCAGCAAGAGCTCGGCGAGAGCAACGAGCAAGAGGCCGAGATCACCGAGCTGCGCACCAAGATCGAAGAGCTCAAGCTCCCCGAGGAGGCCGACAAGGCGGCGCGTCGCGAGCTGGAGCGCCTCGCCAACATCTCGGCACAGAGCGCCGAATATCCGGTGATCCGCACCTACCTCGACTGGATCACCACTCTGCCCTGGACGGTGAGCAGCGACGACAACCTCGACGTGCCCCACGCGCGCGAGATCCTCGAGCGTGACCACTACGACCTCGAGAAGGTCAAAGACCGCATCCTCGAGTTCCTCGCCGTGCGCAAGCTTAAAGCCGACCTGCACGGGCCCATCCTCTGCTTCGTCGGGCCTCCCGGCGTCGGCAAGACCAGCCTGGGCAAGTCCATCGCCGAGGCCATGGGGCGCAAGTTCGAGCGCATCAGTGTGGGCGGTGTGCGCGACGAGGCCGAGATCCGCGGGCATCGCCGCACCTACATCGGGCGCCATGCCCGGGATCATCGTGCGCGCCATGCGCGACGCGGGCACCAACAACCCGCTGTTCATGATCGACGAGATCGACAAGACTGGCGCCGACTGGCGCGGCGACCCGGCCAGCGCCCTGCTCGAGGTGCTCGACCCCGAGCAGAACGTCACCTTCCGCGACCACTACATGGACCTGCCCTTCGACCTCAGCAAGGTGCTGTTCATCACCACGGCTAACCAGCTCGAGCCCATTCCGGCGCCGCTGCGCGACCGCATGGAGATCATCGGCTGGCCGGCTACACCATCGAAGAGAAGCTGCACATCGCCGCGCAACTATCTGGTGCCGCGGCAGATCGACGCGAACGGCCTCAAGCCGAAGCAAGTGACGTTCGCCGACGCCGCGATCGTGGAGATCATCTCCAGCTACACGCGCGAGGCAGGCGTGCGCAACCTGGAGCGCGAGATCGGTACCGTGTGCCGCAAGATCGCCCGCGAGGTGGCCGAAGCCACCAACGGCGGGCGCAAGCGGTTCAGCGTGAACGTCAAGCGCATCCACGAGCTGCTGGGCCGGCCGCGCATGATCGCCGAGGTCAAGCGGCGCACCAGCGACCCTGGGGTGGCCACCGGTCTCGCCTGGACGCCCGTCGGCGGCGACATCCTGTTCATCGAGGCAACGGCCATGCCCGGCAACGGCGGACTCACCGTCACCGGCCAGCTCGGCGACGTGATGAAAGAGTCGGCCATGGCCGCCATGAGCTACGTGCGCACGCACTCGCGCGAGCTCGGCCTCGAGGACGACTACTTCCAGAAGCACGACATCCACGTGCACGTGCCGGCCGGCGCCATCCCCAAAGACGGCCCGTCGGCCGGCGTCACGATGGCCACCGCGATCTGTTCGCTGGTCACCGGCACGCCGGTGAGCAGCGAGGTGGCCATGACTGGCGAGGTCACCCTCACCGGTCAGGTGCTGCCTATCGGCGGCCTCAAAGAGAAGACCCTGGCCGCCCAGCGCGCCGGCATCACGACGGTGATCTTGCCGAGTCGCAACGAGGCCGATCTGGAGGACGTGCCCGAAGAGCTGCGCAGAGGCATGCGCTTCGTGCCCGTCGACCGCGTCGAGCAGGTGTGGCTGGCTGCCATGGGATTCAAGATGAACGGCAAGGGCGCCGAGCTGGCCGAGGCCAACGAGCTCCTCGAAGAGGCCAGCGAGCTTCTGCAGATCGCGCGCCGCAAGGCGGGCCGCCAGGAAGCGGCGCAGAACGGGTCTGCGCCGGCGCGTGGCGGACGGGCCGCGCCGCGCCGCCGGGCCGCCACCAAGGCGGGCGCCGCCGGGAAGGCCGCGTCCAAGGCCACGCCCAAAGCGGCCAAGAAGCCGACGCCGAAGGGGCCGGCGAGAACCACGGCTACCCAAACCGCGGTTACCCCCAAGTCGACAGCGCCCAAGGTCAAGGGCGGCGCCAAGAAGACGACCGCGGCGCGTGGTCGCAGCGGCCGCCGCAAGTAGACCTCGCGCAGGCTCACGGTAGCCGCCGGGGCGGGGAGGCGGAGAACTCCTCCCCGCCCCGGCGCTTGGCCGTTCTGTACCTCCGATCCCAGCCAGCTGTGCCCTTCTGGACAGCGTCCCGTACCGCCGAGTCCAGACAGTCGCACCCTTTTGGACACCGCGGAGACCTGTGGCCCTTGCCACTCTTGTCGTCGTCGTTCTACCATTGGCGTCCAAACGGGGTGAGTTGCCTCACCTGTCTGCGCGCCGTTCTTCTCTCACCGTTGCTAAGGGGGTACGTATCTTGAGCGCGAAAGAGCGCGAGACGGCCAACGTCGGCGCGGGCCTCTGGAAGGGCGTCGGCATGTGGGCCTGGATCCTCTTCCGCATCAGTGGCCTCGTGCTGGTGGCCTACCTGTTCGTGCACCTGTGGGTGATCTCGCAAGGACGCATCGGCGGGCCGGCGGGCATCAACCACCTCTTCAAGTTTTTCGACAGGCCGGTGCTCGTGTTCTTCGACCTCATGCTGGTCGCCGCCGTTCTCTACCACGCGCTCAACGGCGTGCGCGTCATCCTCATGGATATCGGGGTGGGCATCAGGCAGCACAAGGCGGTCTACTGGATCTGCATGGTTGTGGCGGCGCTGGCGCTGAGCGGCTTCGCCATCAAGGCCTCCAGCTTCATCCTGGGATAGGGGACGAGCCATGGCCACCAGAACAGACGTCATCGAGAGCAGCCGCGGCGGCATGTGGCCCTGGCTGGGTCAGCGCGTCACTGCGGTGCTCGTGATCGTCACCATCCTTGTGCACCTCGTGCTCACGCACTACATGGCCATCGGCCACCTGTCGTATAGCAACATTGGCGCCCGCCTCGCTCACGGTGTCGTGCTGGTCAACGACATCGTGCTGTTGCTGGCCGTGGTGTTTCACGGCCTCAACGGCCTGCGCATGGTCGTGCTCGACTGGGGGCTGGCAAACCGCGGCGGGCGGCGAATCTTCGACGCCGCTCTCTGGATCGTCGGCATCCTCGCCATCGTCTACGGCATCTGGGCCCTCTGGGTCTGGGTGGCCTGAGGGGGGACGCGATGATCTACCATCAGCTCGTGGTCGTCGGCGGGGGTCTCACCGGCCTGCGGGCCGCCATCGAGGCCAAGTCGGCCGGCATCGACGTCGCCGTCCTCAGCCAGGTGCACCCCGGGCGCAGCCACTCCGGCGCCGCCCAGGGCGGCGTGAACGCGGCCCTCGCCAACCACCCCGAGGCGGCCGACGACACTCCGCAGAAGCATGCCTTCGACACCGTGAAGGGCTCCGACTACCTGGCCGATCAGCCCGCCGCCCTGCAGATGACCACCGATGCCGTACCGACCATTTACCAGCTCGAGCACATGGGCTGCCCGTTCAGCCGCTTCGACGACGGCCGCATCGCCCAGCGTCCGTTCGGCGGCGCCGGCTATCCGCGCACGTGCTACGGCGCCGACAAGACCGGCCACTACATGCTGCACACCCTGGTCGAGCAGGCCTACAAACACGGCATCACCATGTACATCGAGTGGTTCGTCGCCAGCCTCATCGTCGAGGACGGCGAGTGCCGGGGCGTAGTGGCCTACAGCATGGTCAAGGGCGGCTTCGAGGAATTCCGTGGGGAGGCCGTGATCTTGGCCACGGGCGGCGCCGGCCGCACCTACTCCAACACCACCAACGCGATCATCAGCACCGGCGGCGGCGCGGCCATGGCCCACCACGTCGGCGTGCCGCTGAAAGACATGGAGTTCGTGCAGTTCCACCCCACGGGCTTGTATACCACGCACATCCTTATGAGTGAGGGCTGCCGCGGCGAGGGCGCCTATCTGCTCAACGACCTCGGCGAACGCTTCATGCAGAGATACGCGCCCACCGCCATGGAGCTGGCGCCGCGCGACATCACGGCGCGCTCCATCCAGCAAGAGATCGACGCCGGCCGCGGCATCGGCGGCAAGGACTTCGTCTACCTCGACCTGCGGCACCTCGGCGCCGAGAAGATCGCCGAGCGGCTGCCGGGCATCCGCGACCTCTCCATCCATTTCGAGGGCGTCGACCCCGTGTACGAGCCCATTCCCATTCAGCCTTGCCAGCACTACTCCATGGGTGGCATCGACGTCGATGTAGACGGCCGCACGCGGCTCGCCGGACTGTTCGCCGCCGGCGAGTGCTCCTGCGTGAGCGTGCACGGCGCCAACCGCCTGGGCGGCAACTCGCTGCTCGAGACGGTCGTGTTCGGCCGGCGCGCGGCGGTCGCCGCCACCGAGTACACAGGGGGTAAAGAGAAGACGGGCGTGCAGGCCGGCGCCGGCGGCACGGCGGCGGCCGCCTTCGAGGCGCGCATCGCCGATCTCGCGGCCCGTGAGGGGAGCGAAGACGCCTACGCCATCCGCACCGAGATGACCGAAACCATGCGCTTCCACTTCGGCATCTACCGTGACCAGGCCACCATGCGCGAGGGCATCGACAAGCTGCTGAATTTCAAGGAGCGCCTCAAGAGGGCACGCTTGCGGCATGTCGGTGGCGCCTGGAACCTCGACATGATCCGCACCAGCGAGCTCGAGGGCATGCTCGACGTGGCGCTGGCCTCGGCCAGCGGTGCCCTGGCTCGCGAGGAGTCGCGCGGCTCGCACGCGCGCACCGACTTCGCGACACGTGACGACCAGAAATGGCTCGTGCACACCCTGGCGCACTACCAGCCCGAGGGACCACCGCGCCTCGAGTACAAGCCTGTAGAGATGGGCCTCTTCGAGCCCCAGGAGAGGAAGTACTGATGGCCGACATCACCTTTCGTATCAAGCGCTGCGATCCGGCCACCGGAGAGCAGCCCCGCTACCAGGACTTCATCGTGGCCTCCAACGGGATCATGACCGTGCTCGAAGCGCTCTTCGACATCCAGGAGAAGCAAGACGGCTCGCTGGCCTTTCGCTACTGCTGCCGTTCATCCATCTGTGGCTCGTGTGCCATGTACATCAACGGGCGCTACAGGCTCGCCTGCCAGACCAACCTGCGGCACCTGCACGGCGCCAAGGTCACGGTCGAGCCGCTGCCGCACGTGCCCGTGATCCGCGACCTCGTGTGGAACATGGACGACTTCTTCAGCAAGTACGAGCACATCAAGCCGTGGCTCATGCGTAACTCGCAAACCCCCGACACGGAGCTGCCGCAGTCGCCCAAGGAACGCCACCTGCTCAACATGCCCATCGACTGCATCCTCTGCGCGAGCTGCTACAGCGCCTGCCCGTCGGTGTGGACGGAGGGCAACTACTTGGGGCCGGCCGCGCTGCTCAAGGCGTACCGCTTCGAGGTCGACTCACGCGACGCGGCCGCCAAGGAGCGCATGCCCGCCTGGGACAACGAGCGTGGCGTGTACCGCTGCCACACCATCACGAATTGTGTGGAGGCCTGCCCCAAGGAGCTCAACCCCACCGAGGGCATCCAATGGCTGAAGAAGGCGGCGGTGCGTCGCCGGCTGTTCGGCAAAAGCAAGTAAGCGGCCAACCCGAGCCCGGCGCGCGGCTATAATCAACGCGAACGATCGTGCGCCTACTCACCCGGGAGGGTCATGAAGACGTCAGTCGGTAGAACCGTCCTCGAGCTCGCCGCGGGCGACATCACGCAGCTCGAGGTAGACGCCATCGCCTGCGCGGCCGGCAGCGAGCTGCGCATGGGCGACGGCGTGGCAGGCGCCATCAAACGTGCTGGCGGCGAGGGTATCGAGAAAGAAGCCCTGCTCCTGGCGCCCATCGAGCCCGGTCAGGCGGTCGCCACTACCGGCCACGCCCTCAAAGCTCGCTGGGTCGTTCACACCGTCGTGATCGGTCCCGACCTGCGCACAAGCGCCAGCCTCATCGCCCAGGCGACCTACAACGCGCTGGCCTGCGCGGAGCACAGCCGCGCGCGCTCGATCGCCATGCCGGCCTTCGGCACAGGCCTGGCCGGGCTGCCGCTCTATCTCTGCGCCAGTATCATGACCGCCGAGACGGTGCGCTATCTCAAGGACCATCCTCACACAGGTCTGCGCCACGTGATGTTCTCGACCTACACAGACCCCGCCCGGGCCGCGTTCGCCAACGCCTTGGCCGGCAGCACCCGCTTCTGAGCGCGGCGCGCAGCCGCCTGACTTCCCTAGAGCTGGCCCTCCTCGCCGGAGCCGGCCAGCGGCGCAGGCGTCCCGGCGGGCCGCCTGCCGGCGGCCTCGGCCGCGACCAGCCGCCGCGTGAGACCGGGCGTGAGCATGCCCTGGACGAGGAGGGAGGCCAGCACCGTGCCGAAGGTGAGGGCTCGCACGGTTGCGATGCCGGGGACGCTCAGGGGCACGGTGAACAGCAGAGCGAGAGTGATGGTGCCGCGCAGGCCGCCCAGCCAGAGCACATGGTTCCAGGTGGCGGGCAGCGCGCCGCCGAGCACACGGGCGAAGCCCTCATAGCCGTAGACGATGATCGCCCGCGCGGCGAGGGTCAGAACGAAGGCGCCGAGGATCAGTGGCCAGCTGTGAAGGACCGTACGCCAGTTCATGGTGAGACCGATAAGAAGAAACACCATGCCGTTCACCAGGAACGTGCCGTACTCCCAGAACTGCTTCATCGTGTCGCGGACCACGGGCATGACGTGCCAGCGGTGGCCCCAGTTGCCGAGCAGGAAGCCTGCCGCCATACCGGCCAGAGGGCCTGAGGCGCCGATGGCCTCGGCCGACACGAAGGATGCATAGGCCAGGATAAGCGAGAAGGTAAGCTCGATCTCCCAGTCGTCGACGAGGCGATGAAGCCCGAGGGCGATCAGCGCGAGCAAGGCCCCCACGCCTAGTCCGGCCCCTGTCATCCAGGCCAGCTTGCCCAGCGCCCACGGCGCCGACGCGTGGCCGCCGGTGATGGCGGCCAGCGTCACGGCGAACACCACCGCCCCGCTGCCGTTGTTCATGATGCTCTCCGCCTCGATGACGGTCTTCAGGCGGGCCGCGGTCTTGATCTCTCTGAACACGGCGACGACGCTCACTGAGTCGGTGGCCGCGACGATCGCCGAGAACAGCAGCGCCACCGTCCACGACTGGCCGAGGCCGCGCACGCCCAGGGCGACGAGCGCCGCCACCACCGCGACTCCGGGAAACGACAGCGCGAGCGTGCGCGGCCAGTCTGCCACCAGCTCCTGCTGGTCGAGGTTGAACGAGGCCTCGAAGATGACGATGGGCAGCAGGACGAAGTAGACGAGGTCGGGGGAGAGCTCCATCCTGAATGTGCCTGTGACGTTCATGAGGAGCCCGGCGATCACCAGGCCGACGGTGGCGGGCATGTGGATCCGGGGAGCAAGCACGCCCACCAGGGCCGTTAGCCCCAAGAGCAGCACGACGACGGCGTCGGTGTGGGCCAGAGAGGCCGCGACGACCATGTTGCCAGGCGTAATCAAGGACTCCAAGACAGCCTCTTCGCCGTATCTCCCGATCGCCCCCGGAGACGACGAGGGCGTCGGACTCGTGTACGCAAATCCGGCACCCAGAGCACAAGACGAGCGTCGGTGCCGACCAGACTTCCCGGCGCTCCTTCTCAACGTGCAACGCTGAGATTATCCCATGTGCCTGCCGCGGTAAAACAGGGCGCCGGCGAGCGTGTCGCGCCTCACGGCCGCGAGGCACCGCGGCGCGTGGCCAGCCGTGGCTCTCGCGGGGCGCGGGTGCTAGGCTCCCGAGCGAAAGGAGCAGCCGTTGGCCATCACCACTCGCGAGTCAGCTCTTGCGACGTTCGACGAAGTCAGGGCCGTGCAGTCGTGAAGCTCAACGGCACGCTCACCGACGTCGTTGGGCTCGAAGTCGGGCACTTTACCGACCTTGAGGGCGCCACGGGCTGCTCCGTGGTGCTCTGCGGTGAAGAGGGCGCCGTGGCGGGGGTTGACGTGCGCGGCTCGGCCCCGGGCACGCGCGAGACCGACCTGCTTCTCCCGGTGAACCTCATTGAGCGTATTCACGCCGTGGTGCTCACAGGCGGCAGCGCCTTCGGGCTGGACGCCGCCGGTGGCGTGATGCGCTGGCTCGAGGAGCGCCACCTCGGTTGTGAGATCGGCGCCTGCCGCGTGCCGCTGGTGTGCGCTGCCGTGCTGTTCGACCTGGCGGTGGGGCGCCCCGCCGCACGCCCCGGCGCGGACGCCGGCTATGCCGCCTGCGCGGCTGCGTCGGCGGCGCCGGTGCCGCGCGGTTCAGTGGGCGCCGGCACCGGCGCCACGGTTGGCAAGCTGATGGGCATGGAGCACGCGACCAAGGGGGGGCTGGGCTCGGCCAGCGCGCGGCTCGGCGACGGTGCGGTGGTTGCCGCCCTGGCGGCGGTGAACGCCGGCGGCAACGTCGTGGCAGAAGGCGGGCGCATCGTGGCCGGCGTGCGCGACCCGGCCGGCGGCTTCGTCGATGGCACCGAGTGGCTCGCCCGGCACGGGGTCCATCGTCCCCCGAGCGACAGCGAGCCCGCGAAGCGTCCGCGCGACGAGCTCGACGGGCGCACGCCTGGCCTCGCCGGCAACACCACGCTGGCGGTGGTGGCCACAGACGCGGTGCTCACCAAGGCCGGTGCCACCAAGGTGGCGCAGATGGCTCACGACGGTCTCGCCCGGGCTATCGACCCTGTGCACACCATGTACGACGGCGATACGGTGTTCGCGCTGGCCACGGGTAGAGCCGGCCGGCACGCCGACGTGAGCGTAGTGGGCGCCGTCGCCGCGCGGGTGCTGGCCGCCGCCGTGGTCGACGCCGTGAGCTCGGCCACAGGCCTGGCCGGCGTGCCCGCGGCCGCCGACCTCGGCGGCTAGGGCGTGAGGCCGCGTTCCTCCACGGCGCGCAGCAAGCCGAAGCAGCCGCTGAGCATCATGTCGCCGTGCGGCGCCGCGAACTCGAACGGCAGCGTGCTGCCGGCAAGCAGCGCGCGGCGCGGGCCGGTGGCGTAGAGCGGCAGATCGGCGGGTGCGGGGGCGGCCAGCACGGCGCCGTGGCCGCCGTCGCCGCGTACCTCGGCGCTGGTCAGCCGGCCGGCCAGGAAGCGCCGCAGGCGCTCGTTCAGGCCGGCCGAGTCGAGGAGCCTGGTGTGATGCTCGAACACCCCGGCCAGCCGTCCGCTCACGGCGATCACGCAGATCGTGTGCCCGTTACCGACGTTCACCAGGATGGCGTCGTCGACGCCCGCGGGAAGGGCGCCGTACAAGGCCGCGGGGCCAGTGTCGGCCACGAGAACCGGCCCTCCCTGCGCGAGCTCGGCGCCCAGCGCCGCAGCGGCGCGCAGACGCGTGAGCGCCGCGGGCACGTCTGCCGCCGTGTAGAAGAGGTCGCCGATACGACGGCCGTCGCTTACGGCGGCCTCCCAGAGGGCGAAGCGAGTGACACGGTTGGACCCGCGCGGATTGAAGCCGTGATCCTGCACCGCCAGGGCCACGGCATCCCAGCGCGGCGGCGCCCCCAGGAGGCCGAGCGCCTGCCGCAAGGCGGCCGGCTCCAAGTCGCCAGAGGCAACCTCCGCGGCGGCCCCGTCGGGCAGGCGCTCCATCACCTCCGCGGCGGCCCCTTCGCCCACCACGCGGGCGCCCAGCGCGCGGACCACGTCGAGGTCGTCGGCGAAGGTCAGGGCGGCACTCTCGGTGGTCACGAAGGCGTGCCCGGCCCGGAGGTGCGCCCTCATGGCGGCGCCGTTCGGGCCACCGCCCATCACCGGACCTCGGAACACCACGGTCTGGCCGCGCGCCGTCGCCTGCGCGATCTGCGCGGCCACTACCTGCGTGCGCGAGGGGACGACGAGCTTGACGGCGTTCTCTAGCGCCTCGCCGGCGAGGGTGAGCAGGATGTCGGCGGTACCGGTGCCGACATCGACGGCGAGCACCCGCGCCGCGGCCCTGCCGCCGCCGCCGGCCACCCGGCGGGCGTTCACTGTGGCGGTCGCGCCGGGATGTTGCTGAAGCGCAGCTTGAGCACGTTCGTCAGCGCTTCGCGGAAGATGTTGCCGGTCATCTTGGACTCGCCCACCTTGCGGTCGACGAAGATGATGGGCAGCTCGACCACCTTGAAGCCGAGCTTGTAGGTACGGTAGGTCATCTCCACTTGAAAGCCGTAGCCCTTGGTGCCTACCGCGTCGAGGTCGATGGTTTCCAGCACCGTACGGCGGAAGCACTTGAAACCTCCGGTGAGATCGCGCAGGGGCAGGCCGAGGATGAGTTGCGAGTACAAGCAGCCGCCCCGGCTGATGAGCTTGCGCGAGAAGCTCCAGTTCTCTACGCCGCCTCCCTTGACGTATCGTGAGCCAAGCACCAGGTCGGCGCCCTGGTCGATGAGTCGCAGAAAGTGAGGCAGGTAGCTGGCGTCGTGGCTGAGGTCGGCGTCCATCTCGAAGATGCGCTCGGCGCCCATGTCGAGCGCCTCGCGGAAACCGGCCAAGTATGCCTTGCCGAGACCCTCCTTGCCGGCGCGGTGCATCACCGAGACGTCCGGGGTTTGGGTGGCGAGCTCGTCGGCGAGCTCTCCCGTGCCATCGGGAGAGTTGTCGTCAACGATCAACGTGTGCACCTGCAGGCCGTGGCCGTCGGCCACCTCGCGAATGCGTGCCAGGGCGTGGCGCAGGTTCTCGCGCTCGTTGTAGGTCGGGAGGACGATGACGTTCATCGGCGGGAGTATACAACCGCCGAGGGCTCCTGGCGTGCGGCCGCCGGGGAGCCCTTCGCCCGCCCAGGTGCCCTCAACATGCCGTCCGGCGGCTGGGGTACCATGTTCGCTGCCTTGAGCATCGCCGTGCGGGCGAGGCGGTATGGCGCGGGGGGAGAGGAGAAAGACTCACCCTCAACCTTAGACTTATGGATCGCCGGCGGTTTTGCTGTGGCCAACCACGAAGGAATAGTTGCCAGGGCCGCGGAATACACTATAGTGGTGTCCTCCCTCGGTGAGGGCACTACATCTTGTGGTCAGGAGAGTAATCCCATGCGATGTCCGTCCTGTGGCAGCGATGAGAGTAAAGTTGTCGATTCTCGCGATTCTGAGTCTGGCGATGCCATCCGCCGACGTCGTGAGTGCCTCGCCTGCGAGCGGAGGTACACGACATACGAGCGTCTCGAGGAGGTCCCGCTGGTGGTGGTGAAGCGCGATGGGCATGAGGAGGTCTTCGCTCGCCACAAGCTGCTCAACGGCCTTCTACGAGCGGCCGAGAAACGATCCATCCCGCTGGCCACGCTAGAGCGGGCGGTCGACGACATCGAGAACGAGCTGCGGCGCGTCCCCGGGCAGAGGGTGACCACGCCGATGGTGGGCGAGCGCGCCCTGAGGCGTCTGCGCGACATCGATCGCGTGGCCTACGTGCGCTTCGCCTCCGTGTACCGGCAGTTCGACGATATCGACGAGTTCCAGCAGGAGCTCGCCCGTCTGGAGCTGGCCGGCGCCGATCCATTACCCGGCGAAGAGCCGCTGCCGGGCATCGGTGTGGAGGTCGCTGCTCTCGCCGAAACCGTGTTTGTCGGGCCACTGCAAGTGGCCACTACCAAAGGGGGGCGTGGGGCATGAGTAAAACAGGGAAGGCAGTGATAGAGCTCTCCGCAAACGCGCTCAAAGTCCTGCAGCGGCGCTACCTCAAGAAAGGCGAGAACGGCGAGCTGCTCGAGACGCCCGAGGAGATGTTCCATCGCGTGGCGCGCGCCGTCGCTCAGGCAGAGCGGCTCTATAATCCCGCCGCGCCGGTGGAAGACTGGGAGTCTACGTTCTACGAGCTCATGACGGCGCTCGAGTTCCTTCCCAACAGCCCTACGCTCATGAACGCTGGCCGCGAGCTGGGTCAGCTCTCGGCGTGCTTCGTGCTGCCCGTGGGCGACTCCATGGAGTCCATCTTCGAGGCTATCAAGAATACGGCCCTCATCCACAAGAGCGGGGGCGGCACGGGGTTCAGCTTCTCGCGCGTGCGCCCTCATAACGACGTGGTCCTCAGCACCAAGGGCGTGTCGTCTGGCCCACTATCGTTCATGAGCGTCTTCGACGCGGCCACCGAGACCATCAAGCAGGGCGGCACGCGGCGCGGCGCCAACATGGGCATCATGCGCGTCGATCATCCCGACATCCTCGACTTCATCGCCGCCAAGCAACAAGACGATCGCCTCAACAACTTCAACATCTCGGTAGCCGTCACCGACTCCTTCATGCGCGCCGTCGAGAACGATGAGGACTACGCGCTCGTCAATCCCCGCTCGGGCGACGTGGTCAAGAGGCTCCACGCGCGCAAGGTCTTCAGGAGCATGGTCACCTTGGCCTGGAAGAACGGCGACCCAGGCATCGTCTTCATCGACCGCATCAACGCCGACAACCCCACGCCGCAGCTGGGCGAGATCGAGAGCACCAACCCCTGTGGCGAACAGCCGTTGCTGCCCTACGAGAGCTGCAACCTCGGGTCGATCAACCTGGCCAGGGTAGTGCCCGACGGGCACATCGACTACGTAAAGCTGGGGCGCATCGTCAAGACCGCCGTGCGCTTCCTCGACGACGTCATCGACGTCAATCGCTATCCGCTGCCCGAGATCGAGACGATGACCAAGGGTAATCGCAAGATCGGCCTCGGTGTCATGGGTTTCGCCGACATGCTTCTGCAGCTCCAGGTGCCGTACGACTCCGACGAGGCGCTCAAGATCGCCGGCGAGGTCATGGGCTTCGTCCACGACGAGGCGCAGGCCGCGAGCGAAGACCTCGCCCGGGAGCGCGGCGTGTTTCCCAACTTCGAAGGCTCCATCTTCGATCGTCCCGCGGGCGCGCGGGTGCGTAACGCTACGGTCACGACGGTCGCGCCCACCGGTACCATTAGCATCATCGCCGGTTGCTCCAGCGGCATCGAACCTTTGTTTGCCGTGAGCTACGTGCGGGCCAACGTGCTCGACGACGATCGCATGGTCGAGGTGCAGCCGCACTTCGAGCGCGTCGCCCGGCAGCGCGGGTTCTACAACGACGAGCTCATGAAGCAGATCGCCGAGGTGGGCACGGTGCGCCACCTCGACGGCGTGCCGGCCGATGTGCAGCGCATCTTCGCCACGGCGCACGACATCACGCCCGAGTGGCATATCAAGCTACAGGCGGCCTTCCAGAAGCACACCGACAACGCCGTATCGAAGACCGTGAACTTCCCGAACGAAGCCACGTCAGACGACGTCGAGAAGGTCTACCTGCTCGCCTTCAAGACAGGGTGTAAGGGTGTGACCATCTATCGCGACGGCAGTCGCGAGGAGCAAGTGCTCAACGTCGGCCAGGCCAAGAAGAAACGCGACCGAGATCCGGCCGCCGGAGGTATCGCCACGACGCGGCCCTCGCGCCCGCAGCTCCTCAGTGGCGAGACGCAGCGCATGGAGACGGGGTGCGGCAAGCTCTTCATCATCATGAACGACGATGAGTACGGGCCCCGCGAGGTGTTCGCCAACATGGGCAAGGCCGGCGGCTGCGCGTCGAGCAACACCGAGGCGTTGGGGCGGCTCATCAGCCTGGCGCTCAAGCGGGGCGCCTCGGCTCAGGAGATCGTCGATCAGCTCAAGGGCATCCGTTGCCACGTGCCCTACGGCATGGGCCCCAACGCCACGCTCAGCTGCGCCGACGCCATCGGCAAGGCGCTGGAGCGGCGCTACGTGGTCGGTGCCGCCGCTCTGGCCGACGCCAAGCCCGAACCTCAGCTTTCACTCGTGGAGGTCGCTCAGGGCGCGTGTCCCGACTGCGGTGGCGCCATCGAGCACGAAGGTGGCTGCGTAGTGTGCCGTCTCTGCGGCTACTCCAAGTGCGGGTAATGAGCGGTGTGCCTACGGCGCCCCGCTCGGCTAGCTCGCCTACGGTGGCTAGCGACCGACGCGCCGGCGCCAGTTTGACAACTCGCGGCCCGCGACGGGTAGTCTAGGCGGGCAAGAGCCCGGCCGCCGCGCACTAGGCCGTGCACCCCACTACGGGAGGTTGGCGATGACTGAAGCCCCCAAGCAAGACGTACCGGCCGCGAGCAGCGGCGTCACCATCTCCGACGGAGTCGTGGCCAAGGTCGCCTACAAGGCGGTCACGGGCATCGAGGGCATCCATGCCCTGGGCGGGGGCAGCTCGCGGGCGCTGGCGGGGCTGCGCGGCGACAAGGGCACGCCGGGTATCTCCGTCGATCTGCGCGAGGGCAGCGTCGACATCGACATCACCATGAGCATCGTGTTCGGCGCCAACGTGCCCACCATCGCCGAGAGCTGCCGCAAGGCGGTCGTGGAGCAGGTGGAGGGCACCACGGGGCTCAAGGTGCGCGCCGTCAACGTCTTTGTCACCGATGTCGTGTTCCCGGAGGAGCAGCCTGTCTCAGACGACTGACAGGGCACCCCGCGGCGGACCACCGGTGCCCGCCGCCGCCAGCGTCGCGGCGTTCGTGCTGCTCGTTGCCGGCGGGGTAGCGCTGGCGCTGCTCGCTCTCGTTCTGGCGGCCGCCGCCCTGCACAGGAGCTTCTCGCCTCTCGCCTACCTCGGTCTTCCCAGTGGGCACGACGGCCGCGCCTGGTGGCTGCTCGCGGCCATGGTGGTGCTCGCCGTGCTCGTGTGGCTGGTGCTGCGCGCCGGCGACGAGATGCTGTGGTTCTCCGAGGGGCACGGCGGCGTGATGGTACCGGCCGCCGTGCTGCAGGGCTTCGCAGAGCGTGTCGCCTGCCGGCACCTTGAGGTGGTGCGTGCCCAGGCGCGCCTGCGGGTGAGTGGCGGATGCGTATTGAGCGGCACCCTGTGGCTGTACTGCCGGCCGCTGGCCGGCGCCGAGGGCGTGCGGGCCGAGGTGGAGGCCGAGGTGCGCGGCGCGCTCGCGACGGCCACGGGCGCTCAGCTCGGCACGCTCGTCGTGCGGCCGCGGGTGCTCGCCGTACGACAGCTCAAGAGACACCTGCCGTGAAGCTGCTCGCCCGTGTCGTCGCCACCCTTGCCGGCCTCGTCGGGCTGGCGGTCGCCGCCGCCGCGTTCGTGCGCGAGGTGGTCCTGGCGGCACATTCCCACGCCGTGTGGTCGCCGGCGCGCTGGTGGACTGGCCTCCCCGGTCACCCGGGGTGGCAGACGGCGCTCGCCGCGGGCATCTGCGCCGTGCTCAGCGCCGTGCTCGTCCTGCTGGCCGTTACGCTGGTACGGCCGCGGCCCTCGCCGGGCCTGGTCGAGCACGCGGGCCAGGGGGGACGGTCACAACTCGATATCGCCGGCCTCGAGCCGGCGCTACGCCGTCGCCTGCAGGCCGACCTCTCCGGGGTGATCGCGCGGAAGGTCACGCTCCGCCGATCGGGAGATACGTGGCGGGCGCGTGTGGAGGCCGACGTGCCGCTGCGCGACCTGCTCGGGGTGCAGCGGCGGGCCGCCGCGGTCTTGACGGCAGACCTGCGACGCGTGGGTGGCCTCGAGCTCACCGCCGTCGAGATCGTGGTCACAGGCACGGGTGCCGCCGCCCGCGCGCCGCGTGGCGCGGCGCCCGCCAAAGGTGCGTAGCGCCGCGCCGCAAAAAGAAGACCTGGGAATAACCAGGTCTTCGTGAGAAGCCGCCCCGTGGGGGCTGGGGTCTGTGCTTCTCCGTCTAAGGGAGATTGCAGTATTCATGTACCCGCCGACGTGCAGGTAAGAACCGTGGCGTGTGAGACCATGCGGCTGGCGCTGACTCGGTGACGTGCGCGGTGACCCCAGACGGCAAACCACGCCCAGACCTGGTGGCGTCTGACCTTGACGGTACTCTGCTCTCGCCGAGCCTCATGGCGCCGCCGGATCTGCCGGAGGCCCTGGACGCTCTGCGTGCCGCTGGGGTGACCTTTGCGATCTGCACGGGGCGCATGCTGAGCAGCGCCCGCCACGTGGCATCTCGTCTGGGGCTGCACGACGGACTCATGGTGTGCTACCAGGGAGCCATGGTCGCCGACGTGGCCACCGGGGAGTGGCTACTGCACCGGCCCATCGAGACGGCGGCGGCGACCGAGGTGGTACGCGTCGTGCGCGAGCTCGGCCGGCACCTCAACGCCTATGTCGACGACCGTCTGTACGTGGAGGAGGTGGACGCCTGGGCGCGGCGCTACGCGGAGTACGCCGGGGTCGCCCTGGAGCACGTCGACGACCTGGAAGCGGTGGTCGCTGTGCGTCCTCCCACGAAGTTCGTGGTGCTGAGCACGCCGGCCGACGTGGAGGCGCTGGTGCCCGTCCTGCAGCGGCGCTGGCGCGAGCGCCTTGCAGTAACTCGCTCGCAGGCGGAGTACATCGAGATCACACACGCCGGCGTGAGCAAGAGCGCGGCCCTGCAATGGGTGTGCGACCGGTTGGGCCTGCGCCGCGAGCGCACTGTCGCCTGCGGGAACGGACCGAACGACATCGACATGCTTCGCTGGGCGGGGCTCGGTGTCGCCGTGGCCGAGGCTGCCCCCGAGGTTCTCGCCGTCGCCGACCTCGTGGTTCCCCGAGCCGACCTGCCGGCCATGTTCCGCGAGCTGGCGCGGCGCTAGACACCGCAGGCCATCTAACGAGCGGGGCGCCGCAGGTGCACCGCTCACTAGGCGGCTGTCACGCCACGGTGCCCCAGACAGGCCGAAGGCGGCGCCTGGAGGGGTGGCGCCGCCTTCGTAGGGGCCGTGGTGCTTGGTGGGTAAAGCACCTGGTGCGTCCCCCTGACGGGACGCGCTTTCACAGTTTAGGCTATGAAAACGCACCAAAAGAATACGGCTGCGTCCCGCTAAGGTCAAGGACCCGGCTTGCCTGGTTGGTGAAGATTTGTTGCGTCTGGCTGATGGCTCACTCGGCCTGCAGCGCGCCGTGCAATCCGATGCGCTTCTTGACCTCGGCGTAGTGGCTGGAGAGGGCATGCTCGTGCGCCTGCTCGTCGCGCAGGAGCTGCTCGAACATGCCGCAAGCCTCGCGGTCGGCGCAGCGCTCGAGGCCCTTGCGGTACTTCTCCTGCGCGGCGCGCTCATCGGCGATCGCCGACTCGAGGATCGCCAGCAACCCCTCGTCGCCGATCTTGCCGCCGTCGGCAGGCTCGGAGAAGAGGGGATCGAGAATCTGTGCGTCTGCCATCGTCATCCCTCCTGAGTCATCTTCATCGAGAAGCTGAGGGGAAAGTCTTCGTGGTGGCCGCGTACCCGCAGCCAGCCGTCGTCGCACTCCTCGAGAACCGCAAACGACAGCCCGTGGGTGTACGGGAATTCGTGGAGGAAGTCCAGGCGCAGACCGCGCTCGAGAAGCGGATCGATGATCTCCTGGAAGCCGTGCGTCCACTGATAGGTGACCGTGTGCTGGATCTGGGCTGCCGGATCGGCGTAGGTGCCGGGCTCGTCGCAGCGCAGCGGCAGGCCGTGTTGGAAGTAGGGGTAGCCGACGCGCAGCGAGTCGGCGGTGGCGTCGTCGGCCAGTGTCAGCGCGAAGGGATGAAACTCGGCCATGTAGAACGTGCCGCCCGGCCGCAGGAAGTGGGCCACCACTGCGCTCCACGCCTGCAGGTCGGCGAGCCATAGGAGCACGCCCCACGATGTGAACACCACGTCGAAGCGCCCCTCGAGGTTGGCGGGCAGCGAGTTCACGTCGCTGCATACGAACGAGGCGCGCTGGGAGAGGCCGACGGCGTCGGCCAGCGAGCGCGCCGCCGCGACGGCCGCGGGCGAGAAATCGGCGCCGGTCACAGTGGCGCCCCTTCGCGCCAAGCTGAGCGTGTCGAGGCCGAGGTGGCACTGCAGGTGCAGCAGCGAGGTGCCCTCACCGACGAAGGGTCCGAGCTCGCTCTCCTCGATGCTGGTGAGCGAGCTCGCACCGGCCTTGAAACCGGCGACATCGTAGAAGTCAGACCCCAAGTGCACGCCCACGCGCTCCTCCCAGTTGGCGAGGTTGGCTTTGAGGTGGTCATCGAGCACGGTGTCTCCTCCCGGCCGGTGGGATCAGGGCGATAGCGTCGCCGATGCGCTGCTCGCTCATCTCAAGGGGCCAGCCTGTCCAGGATCCAGTTGCCGTCGCCGTCAAGGCGCAGCGCGAAGCGGCCGGGGCACATGGGGCACTTGGCGGTGGTGCCCTCGCCGGCGTCTGGGCCAAAATCGATCTGCCAGCCGCAGAGCGGACAGAAGAGTACTACAGGCGTCTGCGGGTCGGCAACGCTGGCCAGCATCTGTCGCAGACCGCGACGGTGACCGGCCTCGCCGCGCACGAGCTCCTTGAAGAGCTCCTTGAGCGCCGGCTCGCCGACTTCGCTCGCCATGCGGCCGTAGAGCTTCACCGCCGCCTCCTCGAATCCGTAGTCGGCGCGCAGCGCCTCCAGATCACGGGCGTAGCCGCGGGCGCTCAAGGGGACCCTTCGCGACGGTTCACGCTGCCCGCCGGTGCTGCCCCGAGCCGGCGCAGCTCGGCGAGCAGCAGATCGCGGTGCTCGGCTTCGTTACGGCGCAGCGCCTCCCAATATGCGAACAGCCGCGGATCGGCGGTGGCGCCGCTGTGGGCGACGTAGCGGGCCACCGCCTCCTCCTCGAGGAGCAAGGCCTCGCTCAGGATGGCGATGTCACGCTCGCGGCCCATGCGTTGCACCTCACGGCTCGCGTACTCTGTAGGCGACCGCGCGGATGAGACCGATGGTCTCTCCGTTCTCGCCGGCCGTCGTCGTGTCGCTGACCGAGTAGACCTCGTCGGCCTTCTCGTCGTTGAGAAACGAGGTCACTTGATCGTCGAGCTCCTGGATCTCACGTACCACGGTGGCGAAGATCTTGATGGGGGTGGTGAAGGTCTTGACCTTTATCATGGGGCTCCTCTCACGTTGTCTTGAGGGTTCCTCGCACCTGCTGGCCGGTCTACGACGCTCCCTGCCCTTGGGCCGGACGGTGCGGCGCAGTGTCTGGTGCATTCCCGGAGGCGCCGACAACAGTAACGCGGCGTGCCGACGGCCAAGGTGTACAAAAGCTGCCGCCGGTTGAGTGGGAGTCGGCGCTCGCAAACCCTGGACATCTATTGGATTTGCGATAGAGTCGCTCACGTGGACACAGCGTACGACAGAGATGGCACGTACCTGGGCAGGCTCGCCGACGTGTTCGGCGACCCCACTCGGCGCAATATCTACCGCCATCTGCGCGAAGCCACCGAGCCTCTGTCTGCTACCGAGGTGGCCGCGGCCTTCGGTCTGCACCGCACGGTTGCCCGCTCCCATCTCGAGAAGCTCGTCGAGATGGACCTAGTCTCGTGCGGAACACGCCGGCGCGCCGGCGGAGGCCGACCCGCCAAGACGTACGTGGTTTCCGGTGAGCGTCTCGAGGTCATGCTGCCGCCGCGGCGCTACGAACGCCTCGCCCGGCTCCTCCTGCAACTCGTCTCGGCGACGCTGAATCCGGGCGTCGTGGCGGAGACCGCTCGCGCGCTGGGCCGAGCCTACGGCGAGGAGACGGCGGCGCTCATCGCCGGCGACGCCGCCAGGCCTTCGGCGCCGCTCACGCCGCGCGCCGTCGTAGCGTGGATGGACGCGGCGGGGTACTCAGTCACCCTCGACGACTCCTCCGGCGAGGTGGCGATCGTCGAGGTGCAGAATTGCGTCTACCGAGAGCTCGCACGGGAGTATCCCGACATCGTGTGCCACTTCGATCAGGGCATGGTGTGCGGCATGCTCGGGGTAGACCCGGCCATGCACAAGCAGACCAGCGCGCTGAGCGCCGGCGACGACATCTGCCGGCACGAGTTCAGGCTGTAGCGGTCAGCGCCTGCTGCGCGAGCGCTTGGCCTCGTACATGCGCCGGTCGGCGCGTTCGATGAGCTCGGGCAAGGCCGCTTTCTCGGTGGGCGGCCAGTAGACCACACCCAGGCTCGCCTGAAGCTTGTAGGGCCGGTCGCCCTTCGCGTTGCGCGCGACGATGCGCCGCTCCACCCTCTCGGCGATCTCGTCCACCGCCTGCGGCACGTCCTCAACCAGGGCCACGAACTCGTCGCCACCGGCCCGGGCCAGCACGTCGCTCTCTCGGGCGCAGTCGCGGAGCACCTCGGCCACGTCGCACAAGGCGTCGTCGCCGCGCCGGTGCCCGAAACGATCGTTGATCTCCTTGAGACCGTCGAGGTCGACGAAGACCACGCCAAGACCACTGCCACGGCGATGGGCGCCGCGCATCATGTGCTCGCCGAGCGCGAACAGGCCGCGCCGGTTGTAGAGGCCGGTGAGCTCGTCGGTGAGCGAGAGCATGCGCAGCTGCTGCTCGCGCCGTCGCAAAGCGGTCTCGGCCGCCTTCTCGGCGCTGATGTCGATGAGATACCCCTCGTAGCACACCACGGAGCCTTCGTCGTCGCGCACCGCGTGCGTGTAGTCTCGCACCCAGCGTTCCTTGCCCCCGCTGTCGATGACGCGGTACTCCTGGGTCCAGCCGTTGAGCCCGCTCTGCGACTTGACGTTGCCGTCCTCTACCACCCAGGGGTAGTCGTCTGGGTGCATGATGCTTACGAAGCGGCGCCGCCCGCTCACGAACTCCTCGGCGCGGTACCCGAACGTGGAGATGTTGGGCGAGATGTAGAGCACGGTGCCCTCGTCGTCAATGTCCCAACGCAGGGTTATCACTGGACCCGAGACCAGCAAGTCGCGCTCGTGCTGTAACGCCTCCTCGGCCTCCTTACGGCTGGCGATCTCCGTCTTGAGGCTGGCCTCGCGCTCCGCCAGGAGCCCCATCATCGAGTTGAACGCCCGGGAGAAGTCGCCCATCGACTCCACACGCTGGTTCTCATCGCCGCAGGCGAGCTCGCTCGCCTGGCAGGCGATCTTGCTGAGGCGCGCGCGAAGCTCCGCGAAGGGCGCGGCTAGAGGGTTGTCCGGGGAGGGCAAAGGCACGTTGAGGTTGCCGTTGGCCAGTGGTACAGCGAAGGCCGTGAGCTCGTCGACGAACCCGCTGAGGCGGTTGATCGAGCGCACCAGCGGCAGCACCTCGGGGCTGCAGCCGGCCTCGGGGATGCACTGCGGCGTGCGGGCCTCGAGGATAGCCGCCAAGGCGGCATCGACAGCCGCGAGATGCCGGCTTGTCGCCGCGAGGTCGGTGGGGGCTCTCGGCGTCACCGCTGCCTCGCTTCTCCCGCGGTGGGCACGCAGGCGGTGCCCAGGCACGACACGTCGGTTGCGTTGGCGCATATCTGTGACGGGCTGCGCACCGGCGATCCGGTACGCGAGAAGGTGTGCTTGCTCATGCGGCCCCGTTCCGCGCTTGCTCCTACGGCAGTGTATACCACCAACAACTGCAGTTGAGCCACTGTCACTTGCGCCGCGCGCGGCGGTTGTCGAGCGCGCGGCGTATGGCCAGACCGGCGGACAGGCCGGCCACCGCCGCGAAGACGAATACCACGACTCTCCCAGCGGAGATCGCGGCGAGCACCATCATCATCGTTTGAACCTCCCTCGTCGCCTCACCAACCCGGCAGGCGCTGTGTACCCTCCAGGGTGCGCAGGCGGGCTGAGCGAGCCGCGCTGCCAGTGCATCGCCGGACCACCTCTCGTGTCGTGTCGATCGGCACCTGGGCAATCGTAGCGTATCGCCACGAGCGCCGGGGCACGATTCGCGACGCTGTTCACCCCGGCTGCGCCGAGGTGGCGCAGGGCGAGCCGGCGATCAGCCGGCCGGGCCGTCGGCCGGCTCGGCCGGCGTGCTCGACGGCGAGCTCTCGGCCGACTGGGCTTTCGTCTCGGCAGCCGTCTCGGGGGTCTTCCCGGCGGGCCCCGCGGTCTCGCGGGCCGTCTCACGGGGCGCGGCGTCGGAGGAGTCGGCCAGCGGCAGGCGCACGGTGAAGGTCGCCCCGGCGCCGTCTCGCGCCGCCGCCTTCACGGTGCCGCCGTGCGCGTTGATGATAGCGGCGACGATGGCGAGGCCGAGGCCCGTGCCGCCGGTCTCGCGGGCGCGCGAAGGATCGGCACGGTAGAAGGGCTCGAAGAGCTTCTCCGGCTCGCCGGCAGGGAGGCCCGGCCCTTCGTCGCTCACCTCGAGCACGGCCCACCCGGCCTCGTGACTCAAGGCGACGTGCACCGGTGTGCCGTCCGGGGTGTGGCGCACGGCGTTGCCGAGAAGGTTGGCGATGACCTGGTGGAGTTGGTGGTCGTCGCCCATCACGGCCGGCAGGCCGGACGCCTCGCCGGCAGCGGGCAGCGTCAGGTCGATGTGGCGCATGGGGGCCGCCACGTGGGCGTCGCTCACGGCGTCGGCCACGACGTGCGCCAGGTCGACTGGCGCGTGCTCCGGTTGGCGGCTCTCGCCCAGGCGGGCGAGCTGCAGGAGCTCGTCGACCAGCACCCCCATGCGCTTGCTCTCTTTCCCCGATGCGGCGCATTGAGGCGCTGGCATCGTCGGGGTTCTTCTTGGCCTTGTGGAACATCTCGGCGTAGCCACGAATGGAGGTGAGTGGCGTGCGTAGCTCGTGCGAGGCGTCGGCCACGAAGCGGCGCAGCTTCTCTTCAGACGTGGTACGTTCCGCGAAGGCCTGCTCGATCTGCTCGAGCATGGCGTTGAGAGCGAGGCCCAGCCGGCCGACCTCGGTCTTGGGCTCGGCCGGCTCCACGCGCTGCGTGAGGTCGCCGGAGGCGATCTCACCGGCGGTGGCAGCCATTGTCTCGAGAGGCCGCAGATCGCGCTTGATCAGCAGCCAGGCGGCGGCGGCCAGCGCGACCAGCACCAGGACCGACACCAGCACTTCGATGACGAACAGGTGAGACAGCGTCTGCAGCGCGTCGGTGAGCGGTATGGCGACGACGAGCACGCGATCGGCTTGCGGAAAGGCTTGCACCAGCACTCTGAAGCGCACCGGCGAGGTGCCCGAGGCGCGCGCCGCGAAAAGGTCCACGGTCGAGGAGCTGCTCGAGGCTCCCGGCAGCGGAGTGGGCAGCTTGGGCGTCGGGACCACGCCGTAACCGTAGCCGAACGCCTGCTCGCTCAGTATCGCACCGGAAAGGTCGCGCAACTGGCCGTAGGTGCCGGGTGGGATGTTGGGATTCGTGCCGCCCTGATCAGGTAGCCCAGGCAGTGACCCCGCCGTCAGGTTGAAAGCCACCGCGCGCCGCGCGTCGAGAAGCTCCTGGTCGACGCGCTGCAGCAGGAACGAGCGCAGCGGAGCTGTAGGTGACAGCCCCGGCGACCAGCAGGCCTACGGCGACCAGGGCCAGCAGGGCCAGCAGCAGGCGCTGCGTAGCGTCACCGTGCGCTCCCTCTACTCGCGCGGCAGGCGGATGGTGTAGCCCACGCCACGCACCGTCTGGATCAGCGGCGTACACTCGCCGTCAACCTTGCGGCGCAGGTAGCTGATGTACGTCTCCACGATGTTGGCGTTGCCGCCGAAGTCGTAGTTCCACACGTGATCGAGGATCTGGTCTTTGCTCAGCACGCGCTTGGCGTTGAGCAGCAGGTAACGTAGCAGCTTGAACTCGGTGGCGGTGAGATCGACCTCGTGGCCGGCGCGCCAGACCTGATGGGTGTCTTCGTCGAGCTCGAGGTCGGAGAAGGCCACACGGCCCTGCGTGGCCGACACTGGCTTCACGCGGCGCAGGATGGCGCGGATGCGCGCCACCAACTCCTCCACGCTGAAGGGCTTGGTGACGTAGTCGTCGCCGCCGAGGGTGAGGCCGCGCACCTTGTCTTCGGTCGCGTCGCGCGCGGTGAGGAAGAGGATGGGCAGGGAGGAGCTGCCGTTGCGCAGGCGGCGGGCGACCTCGAAGCCGTCGATGCCGGGCATCATGATGTCGAGCACCACGAGGTCGGGAGCGAAGGTCGCCGCCTTGTCGAGCGCCTCGCGGCCGCTGTGGGCCGTCTGCACCACGAACTGCTCGTAGCGCAAGGCCATCGAAACCAGCTCGGTGATGCTCGGCTCATCGTCTACGACGAGAATGCGCGTGCCTTCCTGGCTTGCTTCGCCCATCTTCCTACCCTCCAGTCCACCCCTTGACCAAGCGATCATAGGTGTTTCTCCTGAGAGAACTCTGAGAAAACGCTGGAGGTTGAATGAGAACTGCCGGAACGTCAGTAGTTCGCCACGGGAGGGGCGGCGAGGCACTCTTCGAGCGCTCGCCGCCCTTCCCCGAGCACAGCCGGCCCGTGGGTCACCAGCACGTGATCGATGGGCAGCCCGGCCAGGCCTTGCAACGTGGGCGCGAACACATCGCGGTACCAGGCGACCCCTGTGCCTGAGCTTTGGTTCCAGACCCGCGGGCCGCTCGCGGTGCCCACCACGGCGTCGCCGAAGACCACGGCGCGGTGCTCGGGGAAGTAAAGGGGATACTCGCTGCGCCGCGGCTTGCCGATCGTGAAGGCCAGCGCGGCGCCCGCGGCGATCGCGGCAGAGTCTCCCGCGGCGCTGCGCGGGATGAGCTCCAGAGGAGCCCCGCGCGTAAGCCGTTTCTTCACGTTGGCGTGGCCCCAGATGAGCGTCGGCTTGGCGCGCCAGTAGCGCTCGTAGAGGCTCTCGGCGCTGCGCGTGTGGTAGGGGATGGTGATGAGCACATCGAGACGCCGCGCATCCGCGACCAGTTCGTCGAGCGCCGCCAGCAGCGGCGCCCGGCGGGCATCGTCTGCCCCGGGCAGGAGCGGGTCGACCACGGCCAGCGTGCCGGCGGCGCTGAGGGCGTAGCTTACGACCTCCTCCGTGCGCGGTCGCCACTGCGGGTGCGGGGCCGTCCACCGATACAGGCCAGGCGCGATCTTCTCCATGCCACCCTCCTCGCCGGGGTTCTCCGCATACATTCTTGCCCTCGGCGCCCGAGACGTCCATCGTCCGGCTTGCCTTCAATCGGTCCGCTCGCCGCTACCTCCGGTGGAGTTCCGCGGGCCGCGCCCGCCCATGCGCTTGCGCACGGCCTCTCGCAGGAGGTACTCGATCTGTGCGTTCACGCTGCGCAGCTCGTCGGCGGCCCACTTCTCGACGTCGGCCCAGAGTGCAGGGTCGATGCGCAGTAAAAACTGTTTGCGCGCAGCCATCGTCTCAGCCGGCCGCCGCGGCGTTGGGGTTCACGGATCTGCCTTCGGCGTAACGGCCGTAGCCGCTCACTGATAGAGGGTTCCAGTGTTGACCACCGGTGTGACCTGGCTCTCGCCGCAGAGCACCACCATCAAGTTGCTGATCATGCTGGCCTTGCGCTCTTCGTCGAAGTCGACGACGTGCTTTTCGGTGAGGTCGTGCAGCGCCATCTCCACCATGCTCACGGCGCCTGTCACGATCTTGCGCCGAGCGGCGATCACCGCTTCGGCCTGCTGGCGGCGCAGCATGGCCTGGGCGATCTCGGGGGCGTAGGCGAGATGGGTGAGGCGCAGCCTGTTCCACCGTTACGCCCGCCTGTGCCAGACGCTCGCCGAGCTCCACGCGCAGCGCCTCACTGACCTCGTCGACGTTGCCGCGCAGCGTGATCTCGTCTTCAGTGTCGGCGAAGGTCTCGCCGGAATCGTAGGGGTAGGCACTGGCCAGATGCCGCACGGCCGTCTCGCTCTGCGTGGCCACGTACGTCTCGAAGTCCTGCACGTCGAACACGGCCTTGGCGGTGTCTTCCACTCGCCACACCACCACAGCGGCGATGTCTACCGGGTTGCCGCGCTTGTCGTTCACCTTGAGCTTGTCGCCGTTCAGGGTGCGGGCGCGCAGGCTGACCTTGTAGCGCTTGAGGCCGCGCGCGGCCTGGGCCTGGGCACTCTCGCTATTGCCCCTATTCCTCTGGGTCCACCAGGTCCCCGAGGAGGTCTGCGAGCCGGCCGGACCGTTCGAGTAGAACGGATTGCCCCAGCAGAAGCCGCGCTGCTTGGTGGTGCCCCTGTAGTCGCCGAACAGGATGAGCACGCGCGCCTCGTTGGGTTGCAGGGCGAAGTACCCGACGCAGCTGAAGATGGCGACGGCCAGGGCGACGAGGCCGCCGCCGAACAGCCACCACTCCGGCAATGCCTTACCGGCGGCGTCGGTGGTGCCGTACACGAACGAGTAGTAGATGAGGAACGGCGTTGCGGCGAACAGCAGGATGGTGATCGGTAGCATGATCCAACCGCTCATCACTCTTGTGTCGCGCTCCCTGGTGGGGGTCTTCTGCTCTGCCAACATCACTGCCACCTCCGGCTGCACGGGCGCGTCGGCGAGCCCCAGCCCGCCTGCACTGGCGCGCGCCCGCGCCTCTGTCTGCGATACCTGTGTGATATCACATAGGTATCGCATTGTCTAGTGTTCGCCGCGTCGGTGCGATGCCGCTTGGGCCGTCGCCGGCGCCCATTCGCAGCTTTGGCCGGGCGCATTCGCAGGTCTCGCTCACCGCTGGCCCAGGCGTCTCTCAGATTCTTGCGGTAGAACTGTGCACGACAGGCAGGCGACCAGGAGGTACGTCAGAGGCACAGTGGCCTGGTGAGCTCACTCCCCGAGCGGGCGCCGTGCCCCCGGCGCTCCGTGCACCGCGGTCTGTGGCGCGTAGCGCAGACTCGGTCTCCAAGACGGCGGCCTCCTCGTCTTCGACACCTTCCCGCGAGGGGGCCGCCGCCGTCCAGCTTCGGCGCGCGCCGGCCGCTCTCCTTGCTTCGCGAGCTGGTGCGCGGGCGCGTCGATGGGGGAAGACTGGACTCGTGAACCAGATTCCCGCAAGCGAACCCGTCTACGCGGCCGACCGCGCGGCTTGGCGAGCGTGGCTGCAGGCGCACCCGCGTCAGCCGGGCAGTCGGCTGGGCCGAGTCCAACAAGGCGCGCGTGCGCAAGCTCATCGCCGAAGGTCGCATGGCTCCCGCGGGCCTGGCGCTGGTGGCGGCCGCCAAGGAGAGCGGCGCCTGGCAGGCCGACGCCCCGCAGATGTCCCCGTGAACGTCTGGCGGCGTTTGGCGGCGGCGCGTGACGGCCAGTTCCCCCCATCCGCCGATTGACGAGTTCATGAAGGAGAGAACGATGGCCAATACGATCGTGTGGGCCGACATCCCAGTGGTCGACATGGACCGCGCGCGCAAGTTCTACGGGGCGGTGCTGCAAGCCGAGATCCCTCTGATGGATGGGTCCGACGGCCACGTGGCGCTCCTGCCCATGGAGACCGGCGACGCCAGTGCCGACCTGGTGCTGGGTGAGCGTAAGCCCTCGAAAGACGGGGTCACGATCTACCTCACCGGGCAGGGCGACGCGCAAGCGATGATGGATCGCGCGGTGGCCGCCGGTGGCCGAGTGGTCAGTCCGCTCGCCGATATGGGCCAGATGGTCGGGTTCATCGGCTTCGTCGAGGATTCGGAGGGCAATCGCGTCGGGGTACACCAGCGGCCCAACCTGTAGGACGACGGCGAATGGCGCGCCGTACGAAAGGGGCGCCTTGCGGCGCCCCTTTTGTACACTGCTCGCCCCCCGCTGGGGACGATGGTGTGGCCGGCTCGTCGCCTACGCCATCACCGCACTGGCGTCGACGATGTGCTTTCTCAGACCGAGCGCCCTCTCGTCCACGGCGAGCGCGCGGCCGACCACCTGGCTCAGGTAGATGATCGGCAGATGCTGCCAGCCGGGATGGGCCTTGGCGATGTCGTCCTGGCGGCCGTCGAGGTTCACTTGGCAGAGCGGGCAGGCGACCACCAGGGCCTGTGCGCCGCAGTCGCGTGCGTCCTTGAGGATGCGGTAGGTGAGGTCGACAACCACTGGCACCTCGCAGAGCGCCAGGCTGGCGCCACAGCAATCGGTCTTGAAGTTCCACTGCACGGGCTTGCAGCCGACCGTCTCGGCGACCTCGTCCATGTGCATGGGGTATTCAGGGTCTTCGGCCAGGGTAACCTTGGGCGGCCGCGTGAGCAGGCAGCCGTAGTAGCAGGCCACCTTGAGGCCCGCGAAGGGTTTGGTTACCTTGGCGGCCAGCGCCTCGAGACCCACCTCGTCGTGGTAGACGTCGACGAGGTTGCGCACCTTCACCGAGCCGTTGTAGGCGCGGCCGACGACGGCCCGCAGGTCGGCCGCCGTCTCGGGGTCTTTGGCCTCTTCGCTGCCCGCCATGAAGCGGCTGAAGCAGGCCGCGCAGGGCACGGCCACGCTCTGCAGCTTCATGTCGCTCTCCACCTTGGCGAGCTCGTTCACCGGCAGGGCGGCGGCCAGCAGGCGGTTGGAGGAGTGCACGGCGGTGTTGCCGCAGCACTCCCAGCCGGGGATCTCCTGCAAGGTTACGTCGAGCGCCGTAGCGGTTGCCTTGAAGCTCGAGTCGAGCTCGGTGGCGGTGCCGTGCAGCGAGCAGCCCGGGTAGTAGGCGAGAGCCTTGCTCATGACGCACCTCCCCGAGCCTGCGCCTTTTCGTACTGCTTGATGCTGGTGATGCTCGCGCAGGTCTCGACCATGCGCTTCATGGCCACCGTGTCACCGCGCTCGGGCAGAAGGCTGATCTTGCCCTTGAGCATCATCTTGGGACCGAGCGTGAGGTAGTCGAAGGCGCCCTTGGGCCGCTTGAGGAGGTCACGCGCGATGAGCTCGACCTCGTAGAGCCGGCCCCATCGCTGGATGCTCTCGTAGTTGAGCCTCAGCACATTGGCGAACGGGGCATCGGCCGGGATACGACCGTCGCGCCGCGCGATGATCTTGAGCTCGTCCATGATGGCCGCGATATCGATGCCCTGCGGACAGCGTGTGGTGCACGTCTCGCAGCCCGTGCAGAGCCAGATGAACTTGTCTTCGAAGATCATGTCGAGTTGACCGAGCTGCACGGCGCGCATGATCATCGCCGGGTGCATGGTGGTGTAGGGAGCCACGGGGCACCCGGTGCTGCACTTCTTGCACTGGTAGCACTTGTAGGCGTTCTCGCCGCAGCCGTCGCCGACTTTGCCGGCGAGAACGGCGCTCGGAGGGCTGCAGGTGGTCATTCCCGACCTCCTAGGCCACGGCCGGCCGCGGCAGCAGGCCGGCGGCCTCGACGATCTCTGGCACTGCCGGCTCCCACTCGACGGCCATCATGTGCACACCGGCGACGCCCTCGATCTCGGCGATCTCTTTGATCATCTCGACGGCGAGCTTCTTGCCCTCCGCCTGCTGCGGCGCGCCCTTCTCCTGCGCGGCGATGCGGTCGACGATCTCCTGCGGCACGTCCATGCCCGGCACGAACTTCTTCATATAGTTGGCCATGCCGGCGCCCTTTATGGGCGTGAGGCCGGCGAGGATCTTGATCTCCTTGTGCAGACCCAGAGCACGCACCTCTTCCATCCACTTCTTGAACTTGGGGATGTTGAAGATGCACTGCGTCTGCATGAAGTCGGCGCCGGCCTCGACCTTCTTCTTGAGGCGCAGGGCGCGGAACTCGAAGGGGTCGCCGAAGGGGTTCTCGGCGCAGCCGATGAAGAGCTTCGGCGCGACGGCCATCTCTTCGCCGGTCACTGGAACTTGGCCTCGTCGCGCATATCCTTGTACATCTTGATGAGGTTGATCGCGTCGAGGTCGTGCACACCCTTGGCCTCGGGGTGGTTGCCGAAACTCATGTAGTCGCCGGTGAGGCAGAGGATGTTCTTGATGCCGAGCACCGACGCTCCCAGGATGTCGGCCTGCATGGCCAGCCGGTTACGGTCGCGACAAGTCATCTGCATGATGGCTTCGACGCCGTTCTGCTGGGCCTGGTAGCCCGAGACCATTGAGCACACACGCACCACGGCGGTCTGGTTGTCGGTGATGTCGACGGCATCGACGTAGCCTTTGAGGAGCTTGGCCTTGTTGGTGATGACACTGCCGTCGGCGCTCTTGGGCGGCCCGCACTCGCCGGTGACCGCGAACTTGCCCTCGCTCAGGATCTTCTCGAGATTACTGCCAGCCTTGTACTCGGTGGCGGTCATACCGGCTTCGCCTCCTCGCGCACCATCTTCCGCGGGCCGCCGGAGCTGCTCTTGCCCCAGTTCTTGGGCGGCCGGTTGATGAACATCATCTCTTCACGGCCCTGGGCTTTGAGGCGCTCCCAGATGAGCGCCCAGGCGCAGTCGATGTCTTCTTTCTCGGGCGTGGTGACCTCGCACTTGCCGTCGTGAGCTGCCGCCGCACGGCCCGTTCATGGAGGCTCTCTGCCTGCAGCGCACCACCGGGCAGATGCCGGCGGTCTCGCCGATCACGCAGTCGCCGCAGGCGCCACGCGCTCGAGCCACACGGCGTGCTCCTGAGGCATGCCCAGCATGTTGGTATTCACGGCGGGCACGACGAGCTTGGGTGCGAACTTCTCGGCCATGCTCTGGATACCGATGCCGCAGGCCATGCTGAGCACCAGGTCGGCGTCGTTCACCTTGGCAGCGATCATGTCGAGGTACTCCCACTCGCACTGCCGGATGGCGGCGGTGTGCTCGATCTCGGCGTCGCGGCCGTCTTGCTCGGCCTTGATGCGCAGCTCGCTGGCCAGGATCTCAGCTTCCTTCTCGCCGCCGGTAAGGCACACGGCGACACAGGTGTCGCAGTTTTTGACCTCCGCGTCGGTGACACTGACCTTGAGTTCGCGCTTCAAGACAGTCTCGGCGGTGGCGGGTCGTCGATTTGCCTCAGACCGGCGTGAGGGCGACGGCTTTGAGTTGGCGGTTGAGGGCTTCCTGGGAACCGAGTCCGGTGCGGGCGTCCTCCATTTTTTTGAGGGCCAGTTTTTGCGCGGTGGCCTTGTCGTCGGGCGTAGCCCGGGCAGGAGGACCTGGATGCGGATAAGGTCTTCCAGGAGGCTCTGTTCGTAGAGGGGCAGTTGCTCGGCGTTGAGCTTCTGGCCTTGGGCCGCCGCCCGGGCCTCGAAGTGCATCTCGCGATCTGATCGTCGAGCTCGGTGGTGCTTGATTTCCACGCCCTTGCCCTTGGCGATGACGGTGTCAGGCAAGAGGTCGGCCGGGGTTGGCCGGCACGGCGGGTGCGGCCGCGCGCAGGAGGCCCGGCCACGGGCTGAAGGCCAGGGCGCCCACGAGCAGGAGGACAGAAAAGGTCGTTCGTTTCATAGACACAAAGCCGTGCCTTTTGGGCGCCTGCAAGCGGTTCTTCAACAAAGCGAGTGCGGGATCCTCCCTGCGATGGTATGCTTCGCTCAACCGGGATGACTGTGGAGGAATCTGACCCAGGAGCACGACCATGCACCGGATATCCCTGCCCGGTTTGTTGTTCATTACCAGCCTGTTGTTGATCACCAGTGTCGCATGGGCCCAGAGCGATCCCTGT
>CAWKEZ010000003.1:0-23832 GCA_963848545.1 uncultured Thermoleophilia bacterium | reverse complement strand
GTGGAGCTGCCCGGCGGGAAGACTCGAGGTTGAGGTCTCGGCCAGACTGGCGTGTGTTCATAACCGGTCCAGCCGAGAGATCTACCATGGCGACCTCTCCATGGAATTTCTCGCCCACCTGAGAGTAGCAGCCCAGACCGCCGGCAAGGATTCGCCGGAGAGCCATGAGATTCTCGCAGCGCGTGCAAGCGCCTGCCGCCTACCTATTCGCCGGCATCAGCGCAAGATCGAGCAGCGCCGCGCCGCCGGCATCGACGTTATCAGCCTCGGCATCGGGGTATCCCGACCTTCTACGCCGCCGCACATCGTCGAGCGCTCGCTGTGACGGCGCACGACAGGACAACTCACCAGTATCCCAGCAACCAGGGTGAGCTCGACTTCTCGCGAGGCGGTCGGCCGTTTCTACTTCGGCGCTTCGCCGTGGAGCTCGATCCGGCCTCGAAGATCGTACCGCTCCTGGGCGCCAAGGAGGGCCTCGCCCACATGCTTGGCCCTGCTCGGTACCCTGGCGACGTGGCCCTGGCCCGCAGACCCAGGTGCTCCGTTGCTAGTCACCGCTCCGATGCTGGCCGGCTGGGACTCGCCCGCACCGCTGCGCTCGTTCCCGAGCTCCGGCTTTCAGCCCGATCTCGGGCCCTTCCGGCGAACGTGCTCGACAAGGCTCGGTCGCTCGTTCCGCGAGCTGACCGACAACCCCCCCGGCGTCGTCATCGAACACGATTTCTTCGCCCGCCTGGTCGCGTTCGCGAGGCGCCATGAGATCATCGTGGTTCAATGACAACGCCTACGCCGAGATCACCTACGCACTGGTACGTGGCGCCGAGTTTCTGCGCCGCGCCCACGCCAAGGAAGTCCGCATCGAGATGCTCAGCCTCTCCAGAGCTACAACATGACCGGCTGGCGTTCGGGTGCTGTCGTCGGTAACGCCGAGATTATCGAGGCGTTCTGGCGCTCAAGACGAACATGGACTCCGGCATGTTCGCCGCGGTACAGCGCGCCAGCGTGGCGGCGCTCTCGGGCTCGCAGGAGTGCGTGCGCCAGATGTGCGGCGTCTACCGGCGGCGGCGGACTTGCTGCGTCGAGGCCCTGCGCGCCGATCGGCATGCATGTTGTGCCGCCCAGGGAACCATCTATGTAGGGCCGCGTACCGGACGGATTCACGCTCAGCCAGCTTCGCCGAGAGAGTGCTCGAACAGGCGAACGTGGTCGTGACGCCGGGACCGCCTACGGCGCCTGCGAGAGGGATACGTGCGCCGCTCTCGTTACGATCACCGACGAGCGCCGGTGCAGGAGGCCGTGCGGCGCATAGAGGAGCGTGTACGGGCTAGAAGGGTCATCGTGAGCACGCTGCCGACCGGTACGGCGAAACCGCCGCTGCGCGTCCGCGCGCCGTGGTGTTCGCCGTGATGCCCGGGGGCCACGGCGCACCCGGTGAAGACGAGCCCCTGAACGAGATCAAAGAGCTGCTCAGCTCGGCCGATATCGATTGGGTCGGCGACGTGATCCAGCACAAACACCGGCCGCACCCCGTCACGTATCTCGGCAAGGGCAAGATGTCCGAGTTCAGGGCGCTCACCAAGGAAACCGGGTCTCGGTGGCCGTCTGCGAAGACGACCTCACGCCGACCCAGGTGGCGGCCGTGCTCGACGGGGTCACGGCAGACGTAGACGTGCTCGACCGCACCGAACTCATCCTCACGGTGTTCAGCAAGCACGCACACTCCCTCGAGGGCACCTTGCAGGTTCACCTTGCGCAGCTCGAGTACGAGCTCACGCGCATGCGCGGCAAGGGTCTCATCCTCTCTCGCCTGGGCGCCGGGGTAAACATGCGCGGACCCGGCGAAACCAAGATGGAGGTTGATCGTCGCGTGGTGCGCAAGCGCATCCAGACGCTGCGCGCGCGCATCGACCATATGGCCAAGACGCGGCGCACGCAGCGCGCTCGGCGTCTACGCAGCGCCCTGCCGCTCATCGCCCTGGCTGGGTACACCAACGCCGGGAAGTCGACGCTGCTGAACGCGCTCACCAACGCCCACGTCCCGGTGCGCGACCGTCTCTTGGAGACTTTGGACCCCACCACACGGGCGTACCGCTACCGCGACCGCGACTACGTGCTCACCGACACGGTGGGCTTCATTCGCAAGCTGCCGCACCAACTCGTCGATGCCTTCGCCTCTACCTTGGAGGAGACCACGCTCGCCGATGTGGTTCTCGTGGTCGCCGATGCGCACCTGGAAGCCTCCGAGATCGCCGCCCGCCAGCAGACGGTCGCCGAGGTGCTCGACATGATCGGTTCGGGGGCGCCGCGCGTGGTCGTGTTCAACAAGATCGACTTGGCCGACGATGGCAAACTGGCACGCTTGAGGGCGCTCTACCCGGAGGCCGAGTTCATCGCCGCGGCATGCGGCGAAGGCCTCGGCACGCTCCAGGAGCGTCTCGCTCAGTTCTTCGACGGGACCCTGCGACCGGTGCGTCTGCTTTTTCCCTACAGCGCGGCGGCCGACATGCACCGCCTGCGCGGGGTGGCCAGCGACGTGCGCGAAAAGCACACCCCGGAGGGCGTGTTGTTCAAGGCTCGGCTGCCCGTGGCGGAGGCCGGGCGCTACGCTCGCTTCAGCCTCGAGACGAGCGTCGCCGTCGCCGACGAACCAGACGCCGAGACAGATGACCTCTGGGTCGCCGAACACCGAGACGAGCAGGCAGATACAGATGACCTCTGAGACGCACCTCGAACGCGGCCCAGCTGATCAGCGGCCCCGGTGACGTCGTGGTGCCCGTCCTCTTGCTCAATGCGCAGGCGCGGCTTCCCTGGCGGGCCTACGAACGCGACGCCGCCTACGACCTCTACGCGGCGGAAGACGTGAACCTGCCGCCGTTGCATCGCGCCGTGGTGGGCACGGGCATCGCCTTAGGGCTGCCACCGGGCTCGCCGCACTCACGTTGCCGCGTTCGGGGCTCGCCGCGAACCACGGCATCTCTATTGTCAACGCCCCTGGGCTCATCGATCCGGGGTATCGTGGCGAGGTGCGAGTCATCTTGCTGAACACCGACCACAGTGAGGCCTTTGCCGTGACCGTTGGCGACCGCATCGCCCAGCTTCTCTTCGTGCCGGTCACAGAGGTGGCCCTGGCGCGCGCTGCGTCTCTCGACGACAGTGCGCGCGGTGCGCGCGGCTTCGGGTCCTCCGGCAGGAGAGAAGGCTCATGACTTCTACTGACGCCGAACTGCCCGAGGGCGCCGTTCCCGGCGCCGCCGGCGACGACCCCGCACAAGCTGCCGGGGACGCTGATCCCGCACACGCTGCCGCCAGCGCCGACCCCGCCCTCGACGCCACAACCAGGGCACACGATCCTGCGCCCGACATAGCCATGGCCGCCGGCAAGCCTACGATTCGTGTCGCAGGGTTGCTCGTGCGTGAGGGTCGTATCTTCTGATGGTAGAGCAGGGTCGTGGGGAAGAGAGGTACCGGTTGCTCCCGGGCGGCGGCGTGAAGTTCGGCGAGACACTGTCAGATGCGCTACGTCGCGAGTTCAACGAGGAGCTCGGCCTGCGAGTGGGCGTCTACAAGCTTCTTGCCATCGTCGAGTCGATCTCGCCGGACACGACGTATCGCAAGCACGTTGTGCACTTGGTGTTTGAGGTATCGGCGCCGCAGGAGGCGACACCTCAGCTGCTGGACGAGAAAGTGCTGGCGGCAGGCTTCCTCGACGAGACACAGCTGCAGGTCGCCGATGTGCGCCCTCCGATCACCGAGTTCCTCAGCTCCTGCGTGCGGGAGCTACCTTCATCGCCGCAGTACCTGGGGCGTCGCTGGTAAGAGCGGATTCCTCTGCCGATCTCGGCGCACCGGCAGATGGGCCCTCGGTTGTGAGGGCCTTGCCGAGGAACTCCAGTAACGCACGATAATCCTGGTTATGACAAGTTAACCGTTGAGTAGCAGACCCCCCTGGTCGTGTACGGCGAAGCCTTCGCAGGCGGTGATGTTCGTGCTGCGTCGGGCCAGGCTCCCCCACCTGCGGCCGAACCGCGCAGACCAGAGGCGAGCTGGGCCGTGAGCGCTCTGCGGAACGACTGTTGATTGGCGATCTCTGCACCCTCTTGGCCGGGTCTGGCCACTCCTGACGCGACGCGTGGCGGGCGTCGGTCAGAGTCCAGGCAGCAGCCCTCGTCGCGGGCCGCGGGAGCCCCCACAGCATGGGGCTATTGGCTTAGTACGTGATGAGGCTAAAGACGTCGTAGCCCTCGATCTTCTCGCGTCCGTGCAAGGCTGAGAGCTCGATCAGGAAAGCGCAGCCGACCACGTTGCCGCCGAGCTTCTCAACGAGCTCGATCTTCGCCTTGGCGGTGCCGCCGGTGGCGAGGAGGTCGTCGTGCACGAGCACGTTCTGGCCGGGCTTGATGGCATCGGCGTGCACCTCCAGCGTGTCGGTGCCGTACTCGAGGTCGTATTCAGCGGAGATGGTGGTGAACGGCAGCTTGCCCGGCTTGCGCGCGCAGACGAATCCGGCGCCGAGGCCGTAGGCCAAGGCGGCGCCGAGTATGAACCCGCGCGCCTCTGCGCCGAGCACCGCGTCCACGTGCTTGCCGGTGCCGTACTCGATCAAGCGATCGACCGCTTCGCGCAGAGACACCGGATCCTGGAGCAGCGGCATGATGTCGCGAAACAGGATGCCAACCTTGGGAAAGTCGGGGATGCTGCGCACGCGGGCGCTGAGGTCGATACGGTCGTTGGTCATGCGCTACTCCTCCTCAGGTGATGTGCGCGGGCGAGCATCGCTACCAGGGGTCTCGTCCACAGCAGTCCGTGGCACCGGCGCCACCGGTGTGGTTTGCGGATGCCGGCCGAGCGTGGGCTCAACTCGCGTCGCGGCCACCGGTGAGGCGACGCACACCACGGGCAAGCAAGAGCTGACGAAGCTGCGTGGTGGCTTGCACGATGTCGTCGAGCTGCCCCAGTCCTTCGCGGCGTCGCTCCGGGCGATTAGATCTGAGAGCCGGCAGCAGCACCTGCTCGACGAGGCCAAGCTCGCGGTCGACGGCACTTCTCAGCACGCGCAGGTTCTTGGGCCGCAGGCCGAGTTGCGCGAGTTGCGCGGCGGCGCTCACGATACCGGCATCGGTCTCGCCGTAGCGGCGCACGCCGCTGACCTGGCGGGCCCGCACGAGCTCGTACTCCTCGAGCTCGGAGAGCAGATTGGCATCGGCCCCGGTCATCTGCTGCACGGCTTCGGCGGTGTACTCACGCTCCTCCCCCATCGGCACCAGATCGCTCTTGCGCAGACCTTGGCGGGCGCCGGGCAGGTTGGCTGCCGGGCTGCGCTCGAGCTCCCGTCTGATGACCTTGAGCGGCAGGTACTCGTCGCGCTGCATGGCCAGCGCGCGCACCAGAGCGCCGAAGTCGTCCGGCGAGTAGAGGCGGTAGCCAGACTTGGTGCGGCGCGGCGTAACGAGCCCCTGCTCCTGAGATAGCGCAGCTTGCTCACGCTGATGTCGGGGAAACTCCCCGCGCAGCCTATCGACGACGGAACCGATGGTCAGTAGCTTCTCGTCACCGACATCGAACAGGAGTTCGGCTGGGTCGCTCACGGCAGCGCTCGGCTGCTGAGCCCGCTGTGGTTCATGACGCGCTCACGCCGCCTGAGTCCGCGCCCGGGATGATGAACGTGAACTTGTACTTGCCGATCTGGATCTCGTCGCCGTCGCTCAGCACCGTACGTCCCCCGCGCCGCCGATTGACGTAGGTGCCGTTGAGGCTGCCCTCGTCGATGATCGCCCAGTCATCGCCCTCGCGGATCACGACGGCGTGGTTGCGCGACACCGTCACGTCGTCCAGGAAAATGGCGGCGTCGGGGTGCCTGCCGATGGCGATGCGATCGCCGCGCAAGGCATAGGTCTCGCCGGAGCGCCCGCCCCCGCTGCGTATGACCAGGCACGCCTCGTCGCCGGCCACAGCCGCCAGTGGGTTAGACTCGACCTCTTCGTCCCCGGGCTGGTAGCTGAGCGTTGTCGCAGACTCGGGCTGGACGGCGATCAGGCTGGCGCCACAGCGAACGCAGAAGCTGGCTCCCTCCGAGTTCCTGATGCCGCACTCGGGGCAGAACACGTCAGTCCTCCGCGGGTTCCTCGGAAGCCGGCCCAGCTTTCCCGGCCGGCCGACCTCCTTGCGGCATCTCGCCGGCGAGGATGCGGGAAAGCCCCTGCACATCGTCGGCGCTGATGACTGCCTCACCCTCGTTGTGCTTGCGCTGCAGGCGCATGACCATCTCCGCCCGCAGGATGTCGAGCTTTCCCTGTAGTATGCGACGCCGGCGCGAGATCTCGCGTTCTTCCGCCTCGAGCTCAGCGACCAGGGCGCGCAGCTCGTCGTCTGACCGCGATACGAGGTCGACGATGTCGTCCATGGCGCATCTCCTCTCCGTGCGTCGAAGGCTGGATAGCAGATGCTACCGGACCGGCCCTCAACGTTCAAGTTCAGGTTGAGGTGATTCCTGATGTCCCGTTGCCGGCTTTGACGCGTCTGCCGGCACCTCCACGCGCACCACATCGCGTGCTGCCAGGCGCCGCAGGGCCGCCAGCACGTCGTACTCATCCGCTCCCCCACCGACGACGAGCACGCCCTCCACAATGTCGCCTAGAAGACGGGCGCCCGGACCCAGGTGAGCGAGCACGCGGGCCTCTACGGGCTCGCTTCCTTCACCCGAGAGGTAGCGCACGCGGGCCGGGGCCGGCAAGGCGCGGCGCAGCTCGCGCAACTCGTCCAGACGTCGCATGCCCTCCATGAGCAGTGTCTCCGTGGCCAGGTCGCAGCTCTCGTCGGCAAGGACCGCAGCGGGGTCGAAATCGAAGGAGCCCGATTTCAGCGCGAGCAAGGCGTAGAACGCCTTCTCGGCGGCCAGCGCGCCGCACACCGCGCCCACCAATCGGCCGCCACGGAACGTAAGCTCGCCGGCCACGAGCCCCTCCTCGTCGCAGAGCACGAGGCGGCCCGTCTTGCCACCCACCGAGGTCATCTCGACGAGATCGGTGAGGGGCAGCTCGGCGAGACTGCCTTTCAGGCCCATGGGCGCACTTTGCGCGTAGCGAATCCCGGCATCGTCGTTCCATTGTACATTGGCAGGCGCGAGGCGCCTCCTCTCGCGGTCTGGAGGCGTGAGCGTAGCCGGAGCCTGCGCGCTCATGATTTCGGCCACGGACGACGATAAAGTGACGGCGGGAGCTTGGTATATACTCGGCTGGCCGCGGGCGTGTCGGGTAGCCCCCGGCCTCAACACGGAGGTGCGTGCGTGGCGCGACGCAAAGGACTCGTCATCAACGACCGGCAGCTCGACCGCTGCGACGACCTTCTGCAGAAGCTCAAAGAGGTCTCGGGCTCGAGCTTCCTGGCGCTCATCAGCACGTCCGGGCAACCCATCACCACGGCATCTGACGACTACCACCCGGAGACTCTCTCGCTCGCCTCGCTGGCGGCCAGCTCGTTCGCGGCCACGCAACAGCTCGCCAAGATCCTCGACGAGAACGAGTTCACGCTGCTCTTCCACGAGGGGAGCGCTCTTAACCTCCACGTCTCGCAGGTCACCGAGCAGGTGCTGCTCATCGTCACATTCGGACGGGAGACTCAGGTCGGCAAGGTCCGCCTCTACACCCAGCGCGCCATCGAGGTGCTTCGGCAGATCTTCGAAGGGCCCGAGGACGGCACCACGCCGGCCATGGACGCCGACTTCGAGACGGCCGCCGGCTCGGTCATGGACGACCTGTTCAAAGACGTGTGAGGCCTCGCCAATGCCGCTGATCAACTTCGCCGCCCGCGAGATCAACTACAAGATCGTCTACTACGGCTGCGGACTCTGCGGCAAGACCACCAACCTGCAGTACATCCATCGTAAGATCAACCCCGACGCGCGCGGCAAGCTGGTGAGCATCGCGACCGAGGAGGAGCGCACCCTCTACTTCGACTTTCTGCCCCTCACCCTGGGCACGGTCAAGGGCATGCAGACGCGCTTTCACCTCTACACGGTGCCCGGCCAGAGCTACTACAACGCCAGCCGCAAACTGGTGCTGCAGGGAGTTGACGGTGTGATCTTCGTGGCCGATTCGCAGATCACGCGCCTCGACGAGAACGTGGAGAGCTACCTCAACCTGTGGGACAACCTCTTGAGCCAGGGCGACGATCTCACGAAGCTGGGTTTCGTCATCCAGATGAACAAGCGCGACCTCACCGAGGTGTTCTCGGTGGCCGACCTCAACGAGCTGCTCAACCACACCAACTCGGCGGTCACCGAGTCGAGCGCCGTTACCGGTCTGGGCGTCTTCGAGACGCTCAAGGTGGTGTGCAAGCAGGTCATCGCCAAGACCGGCTGAAGGGCGCTCCTCCCCGCTCCCCCGGCACCGCCGACGGCGGCGCTCAGGTGCCGATGCGTTTCACCCAGTCCAGCGGTTGGTAGCGCGACATGAACGTGTCGCGAAACAGCACCGCCCCGGCCGCGTTGCGCACCGTGCGCACCACCTTGACCGTGCGGCCGTCTACCCCCGGCTCCCAGCGCACGATCCCCGGACCAAGGCTGGAATCGTAGATCACCAGCGGGTTCGCCTGGCCGTGGGCTGGCCTGCGAATATCATAAAAGGGACTCGTCGTGTACGTGACCGTGCGCCCGGTCTTCCCCACCAGCGCCACGGTGAGGTGGTTGAACTGCACCCAGCTGCGGATCAAGAGTGATCTCGAGGTGTCGTTCTGGAAGCGGAAGTCGGCGCTCCCCCACGAGACGGTGGCGTCGCGGCCGATCGGGTAGTGCGAGATGTAGATGGCGTGCGCGTCGCGCTCCACCACCCGCAGGCCGGCGAAGAAGACGGCGTTGAACAGCGTGGTCGCGTACTGGCAGATGCCGCCCCCGACGCCCTCGCGCAACACGTTGCCGGCAGCGATCACCGGCGCGTAGTCGAACCCGCGGTTCAGGGTGCGCGGGCCAATGGTGGCGTTGAGCGAGAAGGTCTGCCCCGGCTGCACGACGGTGCCGTCGACGAGCTTGGCGGCCAGAGCGATGTTCTGCGCTCTCGCGGTGTTGCGCGGGTCGAAGTAGGTGACGTATTGCGAGCCCAGCGAGGCGAAGCCCATGCTCTCCACGTAGTCTGTGGAGAGCTTGGGCGCGGCCGGGTTCATGTTGACGAACACGGTGCGCAGGCCGTTGCCGGCGGCGGCCTCGTCCAGGTCGGCGAGGAGTGCGCCCATGGCGAGCGCCTCGCCGTCCTTGCTCTGCGTAACCGTGATGCCTCCTTTCGGATGGACGATCACGCGGGCGTTGACGGCCGGCGTCTCGGCGAAGGCAAAGAGCTGGTGCAGGATCGCTCGGGCACGATCGTTGCGGAAGGTGAGGGGATACTGCGTGGCATCGGCACCCGTCGTGACGCTGAGCATGCCGGCCATCACTTGCGGGCTCAGGGTGAT
Source organism: uncultured Thermoleophilia bacterium (assembly GCA_963848545.1). Taxonomy (GTDB): domain Bacteria; phylum Actinomycetota; class Thermoleophilia; order UBA2241; family UBA2241; genus CAIXSE01. The sequence continues at coordinate 14,394 of CAWKEZ010000003.1, read as the reverse complement.
GGCCCTGTTGTGGTAGCGCAGGGTGATGGGAGCCGCCAGATACGTGGCGGCGACCCCGGCCCGTGACTGGGCGTCGGCCGTGCTCACCTGCGGCGGCACGGCCACCGTGGGTACCGGGCCGTCGTAGGCTCTGCCGGCCGCCACGCTGGCCAGGATGGCACGCTCCAGCGCAATGCCGTTCACGGCAGTACCGTCGGCGCCCGGCAGCACGGCGATGTGGCCATCGTCGGCGAGCTCCAGGCGAGCGTCGCGCGCCGGCACGTCGGCCGCCGCCTGCACGGCCTCGAGCCCCTTCTGATAGGCGGCGGGGTCTACCGAGAACTGTGCCGCCACCTCTCCCCGCCACCCGGCAGCCACACACTGAAGCCCAGCGGCAGGCGGTGGCGGCCGCGAGCCTCAGCGGCGAGCACGGTGGCCTTGGTGTTGAGCACGATGCCGAGCTCCGCGAGCGTGAGGTCGAGGGGCGCTTTGCCGCTCACCTCAAGCCGTAGCGGCTGCACCTGCGGCGCCAGGAGACGCGCCAGTGTTGCCTGCGCCTCGCCACCGGTTTGTCCCTGCAGTGCGATGCCGGCCACCGCGACTCCGTCGCCGACCCTGTCGCGCACGGCGAGCTGCACGGCGCCGAAACCCGCCGCCACGATCGCCACGACGAGCACGGCCGTGGCCGTCCACACATGCCGCCCGTACCACCGGGCGAGGCGCCGCAGGCGGCCTCGGCCGACGGGCGCCGGACCGGGCGCGACCACCGCTTGGGTAAGGCCTTCGTCCATACAGAGCAATTGTACGGCACGGTTCGCGGCAGCGACGCCAAACGTGCCTGGGCGCGACGCACGCCGAAGCTACACGACGCTCACGCCGAAGCCACGGCGGCGCCTACGCCCAGAGCGCGCGGCCCCGCGGGCTTACTCGCCGTTGTCGCGAATGACGGTACGGACCACGCCGAGGAAGTCGTCCGCCATGGCCTCGGAGGTTTGCCGGTTTGCTCCTTCGGCGTACACGTGAAACACGGCTTCGTCGGCGTCTGGCAAGAGTTGCACCCAGCCGTCCGCGCCGCTCACCGCGATGCCGTCTATGAGACTTATCTGGCGGTCGTCGCCGTTGGCGGCGCGCTGCAGGTGCTCGGTGGCGCCGCGCATCACGGTGCCCTTAAGCGCCCAGGGGCAGGCGATCGTCTTGTGCACCAGCGTGCTCGCCGGGATCTCGGCAACCTGCGCGCTCAGAGGACGTGCCTGAGGGGCGAGCAGCTCCAGCAGCTTGCCGAGGCTCATCACGGCGTCGAAGGCCGGCAGGAACTGGGGAAAGATGTACCCTCCACCGAGTGAGCCGGCGAACACCACGTCGTCTTGCGACGCGGCCTGCGCCAGAGCGGGCAGCGACACCTTGGTGCGCTCGATGACCACACCGAACTCCCCGGCGAGCTGCTCGGCGAGATGCGTCACCGTGAGGGGCAGCACGATCCTCTCGCCCTTGGCAGCCTGCTGAGCGACGAGCTTCACGAACAGGAGCAGCGCCGTCTCGAGCGGCACCTCGCTGCCCGTGTCGTCGACGATGTAGAGGCGGTCGGCGCCCGGGCCTATGACGAGGCCCAGGTCGGCCTCCATGGTGCGCACCAGGCGGCACACCTCGGCCATGTTGGCGCCGACCTCCTGGGCGTCGAGGCTGGTGTGGCGCTGATCGCTGTAGGCACGTAGCGCGAGCACCTCGGCGCCCAGGCTGCCCAGGATGTTGGGCAGCGTCAGCGAGGCCGGCGAGTACGAGTAGTCGATCACCAGGCGATAGGCCCGGCTGCGGATGCGCTCCGGGTCCCAGGCGGTGGCGAGGCCGCGGATGTAGGTCTCCATGGCCCTGTCGGGGAACTCGATCTCGCCGAACTCGCTGTAGAAGGCGCGGCGGAAGTCTTCGCGGCCGTAGAACTTCTCGATGGCCTTCTGGCGGTTCTCGCTGATGTCGATGCCGGGCGGCTCGAACACCTGAATCTGGATCATCTCAGGATCCCAACTTGAGATACGTACATGGATGCCGCCCTGGGCGTTGCCGTGCTTGACCTCGAAGCGGTTGATGGCGCTGCTCGCCACACGCAGGTCGCGCACCTTGATGCCGGTGGAGTTGAGGCCACAGATGAGGGCCCGCTTGATGACGCGCGAGGCCGGATGCGAGTCGCGACTGGTGGTCACGGCCGCACCCTTGGGCAGCACCGTGCCATAGGCCATGGCGAGCTTGAGGGCCAGCTCCGCCGTGATGTCGATGTTGATGAGACCCACGATGCCGTCTTTGCCGAACAGCTGTGCCGTGCCGCGCGACTCCCAGATGATACTGGAGCGGATCTGCGCGCCGGCCTCGACGGTCTTGAACGGGTAGATCTTCACGTCCGGGGCGATGTAGGCCTGCTCGCCGATCACGCTCTCGTCGCCGACTACCACGCCCTCGCTGAAGGTGGCGCCGGCCTTGACGTCACAGTTCCTTCCGAGGATGGTACCGAGCACCTTGGCCGAGGGCCCGATGTAGGTGTTGGTGCCGATCACGCTGTTCCGCGTCTCGGCGTTGCCCTTGACCACCACGTTGCTGCCGAGCACCGAGTACTTGCCGATGTACGCCGTTGGGTCGATCCTGCAGTAGTTGCCCACATAGACCGGACCCGTCATGTTCTCGAGTGAATCGAGGTTGATGCCATCGCCCAGGAAGATGCGGTTCTTGAGCTCGATGCCGGGGATAGAGGCGGACACACGGCCGTCGAGGAGGTCGCGGTTGGCGGCTAGATACTGCGGCAGGCTGCCGATGTCTTGCCAGTAGCCGTCGGCGACGTAGCCGTAGAGCGGCGCCCCCATCTCGAAGAGCTTGGGGAACAGGTCGTGGCTGAAGTCGAACTGGGTCTCTGCCGGGATGTGGTTGAACACTTCGGGCTCGAGCACGTAGATGCCGGTGTTCACCGTGTCGCTGAACACCTGCCCCCAACTCGGCTTCTCGAGGAAGCGCTCGATGCGGCCCTCCTCGTTGACCACGACCACGCCGAAGTCGAGGGGGTTATCGACGCGTTTGAGGGCGATCGTAACCATAGCGCCGCGGCGCTTGTGAAAGGCCACCACCTCGCCGAGGTCGAAGTCGGTGAGCGCGTCGCCGGAGATCACGATGAATGTGTCGTCCTTGAGGAAGCTCTCAGCGAGCTTCACGCTGCCGGCCGTGCCGGCCGGAGACTGCTCCACGGAGTAGCTCACGCTCACGCCGAGGGTCGAGCCGTCGCCGAAATAGTCGCGGATCATCTTCGGCAGGAACATGAGGGTGACCACGGTCTCGCTGAAGCCGTGCTTGCCGAGCAACTCGATGATGTACTCCATGCACGGCTTGCCGCACAGCGACACCATCGGCTTGGGCTGGTTGCTGGTGAGAGGGCGCAGGCGGGTGCCCTCGCCGCCGGCCATGACCACTGCTCGCACTGGGCTCACCTTCGCTTTCGCCACGGAACAGGTGGAGTGTCTCGTGGCTATGCTACCAGAGGGGCGTAACCGCCAAACGCGGCGGTGATGAGCCGGATTCAGGGGCGTCCCCGGTGCCGGGCCCGGCTCTCCTCCCGCGCCGCGACGGCCCATGTCACCGCGCGGTAGCCGTAGAGCAAGCCTGTGCCCACGTACAGCGTCGCGCCGACGGCCAGGAAGGCCCACGCCAGCGGTCGCAGGTCGATGATGAACCACTCCAGGGCTGCGACCAGTACCAGATTGGCGGCCTTGCCCCAGCGGCTGATCTGCGGGCCCTGGTGCGTGTACAGACGCGTCGGGAAGGCCAGCCCAAGGATGACCCCGTCGCGGACCATCAGGGGCAGCGCCGCCCACCAGGGCAGCACGCCAAAGCCCCAGAGCATGGCCACGAGGGTAAAGAAGAAGACGCGGTCGACGATGGGATCTACCCAGCGGCCGAACTCGCTCTGCACCTGGTACCGGCGCGCGATAAGGCCGTCGGCCACGTCGGTGAGCGCGGCGAAGAGCACGATGAAACCAGTGGCCCAGGCGGCGCGCGGCTCCGCCAAGGTATAAGTCCATACGGCGAACGGCAGCGCGCAGAGGCGCGCCACCGTGAGCACGTTGGGAACGGGGCGCATGAGGCGGTGCATACGTCGCGAGCATAGCAGGAGGGGCACGGCCCCGTGCAAGCTTGCCGGCGACTGCGCTAGGGGAAGCGCTCAGGAGCGCTTTCTGTCGGCTGGGCCGGCGCTGCGCAGGGGCAGCGCGCCCCCAGGGGGCGCTCACTATCGTTCGCTCAGGCTCGGCGAGCAGGCCACTACTCAGACGCGTTCTTGACGAAGGCGGCTGCGCCGCCATCGTCAATCCCGGTCGTGAGCAGCGGCCACCTCGCAAGCCCCCTGGGGGCGCGCTGCCCCTGCGCAGCGCCGGCCGCGACGCGCGATCTCTGGCGCCACTCAGTCCCTGCGGATCACCGGCCGCCGGCGAAGCGGTGATAGTGCGAAGGAAGGGCGATTGCCGGGAGGACCCCCTCCCCACGCCACCCTGCCGCGAGCCTATGCTAGAATACGCGCCTGTACGGTCGGCGTGTGGCGCAGCCTGGTTAGCGCACTAGTCTGGGGGACTAGGGGTCGCCAGTTCAAATCTGGCCACGCCGACCACATGATTTGCAGGTACTTTCGCGTTGAACGTGCGTTCTACGGTCGGTCGTGATCGCCCCAGAGTGGCCCCTCTGTGGCCCGTCCTGAATCACCGCCCGCTCTCTTGCTCGCTATGAGGTCGTCCACCCGCCGCGCTGTCGTGTCTTGCACGTGGCGCACTGTGTGTGTGTAGGTACGGTCGGTCACGGCCGTGTCGGCATGCCCCAGGTGGTCGGCAACGGCGCGCAGGTTCTCGCCTGCCTCAGGGCTGCCGTAGCCCAGGAGTGCCGCAGGCCGTGCTGGTGGAGCGGCGGCAGGCCAGTGTCCTCAAGGATCTTCTGAAAGGCGCCTGACACCCAGCGCGGCGCCAGAGGCACGCCGTAGCGCGTAGGCTTGGTGAAGTAGACCAAGTGCGTGAACACGTGGCCGTCGGCATCTTCCCACACCGTGCTATAGCGCAGGTGCTCGCGGCGCTGGACCCGGTGCCACTCGCCGAGCACCTTGAGCGTCGCCGGGCCCAGCGCGATCGTGCGCCGGCCGCGGCGCGTCTTAGGCGCCGATTCCACCGTCTTGGCGCCGGCCGCCACGCGCGAGCGTCGGATGCTCAGAAGGCCGTTCGCGGTATCGACGTCGCCCCAGCGCAAGCCGCAAACCTCGCCACGGCGCATGCCCGTCGTCGCCAGCAGGTACCAGAGCGCCCGTTGCATTGGGTCCGCCGGAACAGCGCGGGTGTACGTGTACTCAACGCCATTGCGGCGCTGACGACGCTCTATGACTGTGCGCTCGAAGCAGCAGGTCGCGTCAACGTGATCGAGAAATGCCGCGACCTGGCCGGCCGTCCAGTGCGCCGGCTCGCCGTCGTCTTCCCTCTGCGCGCCCTGCGGAGGCGTTACGCCGGCCGCGGCGTTGCGCGGCACCAACTCCCACCTGTGAGCTTGCTGCAGGGCGCCGTGCACGACCACTGCGACGTTGTGCAGCGAGTGTGCTCCCAGGGCTTTGCGCTTGCCGTCCTTGCTCGGCTTGGCCAGGGCGAGGTACAGGGCCTCCACGTCGACGGGGCGCACGTCCTGCAGTAGTGTGCTGCCGAGCACTGGCAAGACGTGCAGGCGCATCATGCGCGCGTACAGATCATACGTGGTGGCTCGCCGCTTGGCTTCCACCATCGGCAGCCACGTGCCCGTCACGTAGTCCGCGAAACTCTCGCGACTCGGCTTCGCGTAGGTGCCCGATTCGCGCGCCTCGAGGGCCTTGCGCAGCGCGGCCTCGGCCAGCTTCTTGGTGCGAAAGCCACCCTGCCTCGCTCGCTGGCGCTGGCCGTGCACCCTGCCGAGTTCCACGGCGTAGGACCACGATGAGCGTTCCTCGCCGTCGGGACCGAGCCAGTGGGTCTGGTAGACGTGGCCGGTGACGCTCATTCGGCGTCGCCCCGGCGTTGACGGGCCTTCGCCATACGCCTGTAGACCTGAGACATGCTCACGGACATCTCCGTCGACACCTCGGCGATCGCCTCGCTACTGGTCAGGCCACGGCTGCGCGCGGCTTCGTAGCACTGGAGCGTGCGGCGATCAGTTTCGGGGTCGCCCTTTGGCCCGCGCCGCACCGTCAGCCTGGCGGGTTCAGCGGTGCCCAGCAATACCTCGGCCCTCGTCTTCCCCGCCGTCGTCTTGGAACCGACGACGGGGAACGGGGTGGTCAGCACTCGCCTCTCGGGCGGGATCCGCATCGAGACACGGGTGGTCACGGAGCAGGCCTCGTCCGCCGCGGCCGCGCCCCCGACCGAGTCGATGGTGAACATCCTCGAGGGGCACGGCCTGCGGTGCAGCCGCGCCCCAGAAGGTCTCGGCAGCCGTGCTAACGCCCTCGAGGGAGACGAGAGCTCCACTGTCAGCGGGCATGGCCCAAAGGGGATCCTTGCTAACAGCGATCTCCCGGAGAGCGCGCATGATGTTGCCAAGGCTGATGCTGCGGAGAGTCTTCGAGTTGACCTCGGACGCTAACGCTTTGCGGCCATCACGCTCCCCTACGCGGAGGCCAGTAAAGCACGGTCGGCCCGACGGTGCGGTGCCGAGTCGCACGGCAATGGGGCAAGGCAAGTCGCCCCCCTCGACCTCGATCCAGCGCTCCGTGGGATCGTCAACCTCGAGATAAAGCGTGGAGACTTCCCACCCGTACTCCGGGACCGCATCATTCGCGCGGTTTGCGGTCGCCTTACTTCGCGTCGCCTTTCGCATGATGGCTAACTTACGATGGTGCTAGCTCAAGTGTCAAGCGAACAAGGGGACAACATGTTGCGGATGACGGTCGAGCGGGAGCGGCTCAAGTACTCGCGCGCGGAACTCGGACGCCTGGCCCGCATCCACCCGGCCCGCGTAGGGCAGGCGGAGAGCGGGCACGTACAGGCCCTACCCGGTCGAACTCGAGCGACTCGCGGGCGCCCTTGCCTGGCACGGCGACCCGGCCTGCCTGCTAGACGAGGTCAACGACGATGAGCCCACAGCAAGCTGACGCCGAGAGGCGCCGCGAGCAACGAGAGACGGCTAGGGCGCGGCTGGCGGCGCTGTTCGACCCGTCTCGCCCAACCAACTCCGTAGAGGCCACGGCCGCATATGTCGGTGTAAGCCGCGGCCTCGGGTACGAACAGGCCCGTTCGGGCTCCTGGCCGGCGCTCCGCTGCGGATCCCGTCTGCTGATTCTCACTGAGCCGTTCCTCGCCATGCTCGCGAGCGCCGGCCGGGAGCAGAGCGCGTGACCTGCGGCGCCGTGACCAAGACGCACGCTGGGCGGAAGGCAAGGGCCCGCAAGCCCATCCCCGAGCACCCCGCACACGATCCTGCTTGGGCAGACGACCTTCTCACCGACCTGCTCTGGCATATGGGCGAGTGGGCGACAGTTTGTCGAGCAAGGCGCGGGCCTGGCGCTCGTTCTGGGGCACGGGAACCGTGGTTCCCAAAGGGTCGCTGCGTGGGCCCCCATGCCGACCTGCCGAGTCTTGAGCTCGCGGAGGCGCGGTGCTTCGTCGTCGAGGCCGCGCGCCGGCTCGGCTTCATCATCGAAGGCGACAGCGGAGCCGGCCGCGGGTACCGCTTGATGAGCTTTCGCCGGCGCCCCTACGTCCGCTCGTTAACATGAAGGTGGCCACTCAGACGGCCAGGTCCGCAAGGACCGTGACCATCAACGACAACGCCTACGGTGCCACACGTGCTCTCATCGGCACCGTCGTCACAATCGCCGAACAATCCGCTAGCGGCAGGGCGACCAGAGTGATGATGCAGGACGGCCACCCGCACTACAAGCGCCATGGGTCATGGCTGCCGACCCGGTGGCTGGACGGGCTGGACGAAGAACCGGAGCCATGCATCTGCCCGACGTCTGGGCAAGCCGTAGCGGCTCAGAGCTGGTCTGAGGCCGCTCCCTTCCCCCGAGAGGGCCCCGCCGATGACCACCGATAAGTGTAGTTGCCGCCTGAGCGTGTGTGCCTTCGTCTCGCTGGCGCGGGCAACTAGACAGTTCCCCGTGCTCGTGGTCTGCCGCCGCCACGTTGTGGGCCGATACAGGCGAGGCATTCGGGCCGCGGGCGGCAACGTGGATAACTTGAGTTTTACACATCCCCAGGAGGTGACCCGTGGCCGGCCGTGACGACCTGACCGCGGCCTTCGCGGAGGCGCTTGCTGAGCCGCCGGCGGCAGCGGCAAGACCTGTGAGCGCGCTCAACATCGCCCTCGACTTGGCGGGACGCGGCTGGCCGGTCTTCCCCTGCAAGGCAGACAAGACGCCGACGACCGACCACGGGCATCTCGAGGCCACATGTAGCGTCGACGAAACCCGGCGCCTCTTCAGCGAGCGCCCGGGCCCGATGGTCGGTATCAACACGGGGGCCGCTGGCCTCGTCGTCCTCGACATCGACGTGAAGAACGGCGCCGACGGATACGAGACTTTCGCGAACGTCAGTCACGACCTTGGCGTCGACCTCACAGACACGATGCTGGTCGACACTCCGAGCGGCGGGCAGCACGTCTACTTTGCAGCCGGCCCCTACCGCGTAGGCTGCGACAACAAGGGCAAGCTCGTCGGCCCTGGCGTCGACGTGAAGGCCGAGAGGGGGTACGTGATCGCTCCGGGATCCGGCAACGGTCACGCCAGCTACATCACCGTCGACGGTCACGGCTTCAAGCAGCTGCGCGAGCTGCCACCGGCTCTGGGCGAGCGCCTCGCCTTCGCCAGCCGGCCGTCCTCGCGCCAGGCGAGCCCGCGGCGCCAGCATTCCGCCGACGACTCCCAGCCCATCCCCGAGGGCAGCCGCAACGCCACTCTCGCCAGTATGGCGGGCAAGATGCGCCGCGATGGCTGGAGCTCCGACGAGCTCGAGGCGGCACTGCTGGTTGCCAATGCCAAACGCTGCCGCCCTCCGCTCGCCGATCGAGAGGTGCACGCCATCGCTGGCAGCATCGGAAAGTACCCGCCGAAGACGACGGCGACGCAGGCGGAAGCAGCACCCGAGGGCGCACCGGCGCCCGCTGCCGGAGGCCATTTCCCCCCCACCGAGCTCGGCAACGCCGAACGACTGGCGGCGCGCCACAAAGGCCGTGTGTTCGCCGTTCGTGGCGCCGACGAGCTCCGCGGCTACGACCCCGCTCGCGGGCATCTTACGGCCGACCGCGGCCTCCTCGTGCGCTACGCCTGCGAGATCGTGCGGAGCATGTACTCAGAGGCCGGCGACGCCTTGACCGACGACGGCCAAAGACCTCGCGCAAGCATGCCCTGCGCAGCGAGGCCAAGCGCGCGATCGACGCCATGCTCGACCTCGCCAAGTCGCTGGAGGTCGCTCGAGGCCGAGCCGGAAGACTTCGACGCCGACCCCGAGCTGCTGAACTGCACGAACGGCGTCGTGAACTTGCGCACCGGCGAGCGGCGCGACCACGACCCCAAGTACCGCATGACAAAGATGGCCGGCGCGGCCTACGACCCGGACGCGCCTTGCCCCGTCTGGCGAGCCGAGCTCGAGCGCATCTTCGCCGGCGACGCCGAGACCATCGCCTTCATGCAGACGTTGTTCGGCTACGCCTTGACCGGCTACGCCGGCGAGCAGATCTTCGCGATCTTCCACGGCGTCGGCGCCAACGGAAGAGTCGTGCTGGTCGACAGCTGGCTGGCCGCCATGGGCGACTACGGCGGCACCGCCGCGATGAAGACGTTTCTGGCGCACCGCACCGAGGCCGTGCGTACCGACCTCGCCGTGCTCAACGGCCGCCGGCTAGTGAGCACGTCGGAGTCGAAGCCCGGCCAGCTGATCGATGCCGCCACGATCAAGGTGCTGACCTCCAAGCACGTCACCTGCCGCTTCAACTATCAGCGCGGCGAGTTCACCTACACGCCGCAGTATCCTGGTCATCTTGGACACCAACTTCAAGCCGCGGGTGCAGTGCGACGACTACGCGATCAAGCGGCGCGTGCTCCTGGTGCCGTTCAACGTGCTGATTCCCGACGAGGAGCAGGACACGAACTTCACCGACAAGCTGATCGCCGCCGAGCTGCCCGGCATCCTCGCCTGGGCGGTAGCCGGCGCCAGCGACTACCTAGAGCACGGCTTGCAGGTACCCGAGAAGGTGCGCGCCGCGACCGATGCCTACCGCGCCGAGATGGACGCGCTGCACGAGTTCTGGTGGGACTGGCTGACGTTCGGCGACCCGGAGAAATGGACCACCGCGGAAGCGACTGCGCGAGTCCTAACGACGTGGGCCAAGGTGAACGGCGTGGAGCAAAAGGACCTGCCCAAGGGCTCCGAATGGGGGCGCCAACTGCGTGACCGTGGTGCGCGGCCGGACAAGAAGAAGCTCGGCGGCAAGACCGTTTCGGTGTGGTACGGCGTGCAACTCGTCGGTGCAGACGTCCAGGAGTCCCTGATATGAGCCGTTGTCTGGCCACAGGTTACCGACGTCTAGGCTCAGGTTACCGAGGTTACCGACGTGTGCAGAACTTTGCCCTAGCACACTCTCTCACGGGGACTCTTGCGAAATAGCGGTAACCTCGGTAACCCGGTAACCTTTTGGTCCGTGGACCGGTCCGCTGTCGCGGTCGCGACATGAGCGCCGACGAGAGTGCTGCCGAGGGCTGCCGCGCCCTGGCCACCATGGGTGCCCGCCCTATCGCCTGGCACCGCCGGACGGTGCCGGCGACTTCGCCGACTACCTGCAGAGCGCGGGGCGCGACGTGGTGCGCGCCGAGCTTGACGCCGCGATCTGTGGCGCTTTGGTGGGCGCCTGAGCGCTGTGAGGGCCGCAGAGGCCACAGGTGCCCTTCTCAGGTGCTCCCAGGTGCCAGTCAGGGGGTGCAACAGGGGCCTGTCTATGCGGCCCGCGTGCAAGCCTAGCCACGGCTCGAAGGTATCGCGCGCCACGTGCAGACTACTTCACCTTGAACATCCGCCAGGGGGTCGTGGCTGCCGTGTTCGCGGCCGTCTTGGCGATCGTGGCCTGGACACGGTAGCTGTCCTTCTTGGCAGGCTTGTAGGTCCATCTGCAGCAGCAACTCGCGTTCATCGTTCGCGCCATGCTCTTGACCTTCAACCATTTGCCGTCTTGCTTGCGCTGCACAGCGAGCGTGACTTTGCAGCCGGCGAGGCCGGTGGGCGTCATGGTGCCCTTGGCCGTCAGGCTCTTGCCGAGCTTCAAGGCGCCGTCCGTGAGACCACTGAGCTTGAGCGTCAGTTTGGGCGCGACCACGACGGTGAAGCCCGCCGCGCTCGTCGCTGTGCCGCCAGGGGTGGTGATGGTGATCGGACCGCTTGCGGCGCCGGCCGGCACAGGGGCTGTGATCTTCGTGTCGCTGTTCACGACGAACGTTGCCGCAGCGCCGTTGAAGCTGACTGAAGTGGCGCCGCTGAAGCCGGTGCCGCTCAGGGTCATGCTGCTGCCCACCACACCTGAGGCGGGCGTGAAGCCGATCAGGGTGGGCGGCATGACCATGGCGAGGATCACTCCGGTGCCGGCGCCCTCGCCCACCGCCCAGGCGTGAGTCGAGCCGACACAGGTGACGCCAGTGAGCTGGCCGGCTGTGCCCGAGTTCTGCGCCGTCCAGGTGGCGCCGCCGTCGCTGGTCGTAAGAATGACGCCGCCGGTCTGGCCCAAGCCCACCGCCCAGGCGTGAGTCGCATCGGCACAGGTGATGGAGTTGAGCAGGTCAGCGATCGTGTCCGCGCCTGCGCTCTGCACGTTCCAAGTGTCGCCGCCGTCCGTGGTGGCCAGGATGGTGTTCCAGTTGCCGTCATCACATACCGCCCAAGCGTGAGTGGCATCGGCACAAGTGACGCTGTAGCCGGTGAAGTTGGAGAGGTCGCCGGGCGCCGTCGTACCTTGCGGGCTCCAGGTGGTGCCGCCGTCGGTGGTGGTGAGGATGAGGCCGGTCGGTCCCGAGCCCACCGCCCAGCCGTCACTGGCGTTGGCGAAAGCGACAGCGGTCGGGTAATCAGTCGCGTCCGCGTACTGCGGGCTCCAGGTGGTGCCGCCGTCGGTGGTGGCAAGGATGAGGCCGGTGCCGGTGTTGGAGTCATCGCCCACCGCCCAGCCGTCGGTAGCGTTCGGAAAAGCGACAGCGGTGAGGTCATCAGTCGCGTCCGCGTACTGCGGGCTCCAGGTGGTGCCGCCGTCGGTGGTGGCAAGGATGAGGGCGGTGCCGGTGTTGGAGTCATCGCCCACCGCCCAGCCGTCGGTAGCATTCGGAAAAGCGACAGCGGTGAGGTCATCAGTCGTGCCGGAGTTCTGCGCCTTCCAGGTGGTGCCGCCGTCGGTGGTGGCGAGGATGGTGCCATCATCGCCCACCGCCCAGCCGTGGCTGGCGTTGGCGAAGGCCACGGCGGTGAGGTTGCTGGTGCCAGCGGGTACGCTCTGGGCAACCCAGGTGGCAGCGCCGGCGGCGATCGCGCTGGCCGGCAACGCCAGCGTAAGGCCAAGTAGGACCAGTGCCAGGCCGAGAAGCGTGTAGGCGCGCCACTGAGCGCGCGGTCTGTTGTTGGGTGTCGGGCACTGACGATCACGCATGGCGTCTCCGTCCTGAGATGTGCTTTCGCTCGCGGCTCTCTGCGGCAGTCAAAGCAGGGTCAGACTACTCCTTTCAGAGTCGCTCATCCAGGCTCGGCAGGCTCGCGCACGCGCGACCCTGACCGGTAAGGGGGTCGGCATGGAGGCTTGCCCTCCCAGACCTCGCCTGCTCCCGAGCTCAATCGCGCCCGAAAATGACGATTCTGCAGTCACAGTATTCGCCACAAGGCCATCACGAAATTGCCCTTCAGAAGTGCGTGTGACGCGCGGTGCATGATGCTCTCATGGACCTTCGCATTCCGAACTGCGCCTGGTGCTCGGCCGAGCTTCCCGCCCGGCGCTCGCCGCGCGGGCGCCCGCGCCAGTACTGCTCCCCTGCCTGCCGCCAGGCCGCCCGTCGCGAGCGGCTGCGCTGCGCGCCGCTGCTGCCCAGGCAGGACGATGCGCCCGGGCTCGCCTGGCAGGCGCCCACTACCTCGCCCGACGAGGAGGTGGTGCGCGCCTACTGCGATGCCCGCGCCCTCACCGCCACCTTCGCCCGCCTGGGAGGCACCGTCCGTCGTCCCCTGGCCTTTCGCTGCCAGAGGCTCGCCGAGATCCTCGATGACGCCCTGTCCACCTACTTCCCGGGAGTGTGAGTGATGATGACGACGAACGAAGCCCCGGCATCGAGATGTGGCCGATCGAGAGGTCATCCCCTATGCGCGCAACGCCCGCGTCTGCCCGGAGAGCGCGATCGCCAAGGTGGCCGGCGAGCATCCACGAGTTCGGCTTCAAGAACCCCATCCTGGTTGACGGCGAAGGGCGTCGATCATCGCCGGCCACACGCGCCTCCTCGCCGCCCAGCGCCTGGGACTCGGTGAGCTGCCGGTGATCGTCTGCGGCGACCTCTCCGCGGCGCAGGTCAAGGCGCTACGGATCGCCGACAACCGCACGGCAGCGGAGACCACCTGGGACGAGGAGCTCCTGCCGGCTCGAGCTCGCCGACCTGATCGAGCTCGGTGCCGACCTCGCTGTGCTGGGCTTCGACGAGGAGGAGTTCGCCCGCCTGCTCGCCCCGGCGCCCAACCCCGGCCTCACCGACCCCGACGAGATACCAGAGCCACCCGAGCGAGCCGGTCAGCCGGCTCGGCGACCTCTACCTCTTGGGCGCGCATCGCCTGCTCTGCGGCGACGCCACAACAAAGACGACGTCGCGCGCCTGATGAACGGCGAGCGCGCCGCCCTGATGTTCACCGACCCGCCCTACTTGGTCGACTACGACGGCGGCAACCATCCCCAGACCTGGGGCAAGGACGGACAGGCATCTCCGCCGAGGAGAAGACCAAGCACTGGGATGCCTACACCGACCCGGAGAGGCGAGCGCCTTCTTTGCCGGCTTCCTGCAGGTAGCCCTTGACGAGGCCCTCGTCGAGTGACGCGCCGCTCTACCAGTGCTTCGCCTCGATGCGCACCGACATCGTGATGGCCGCCTGGCGAGCGGTGGGGCTTCTGCCTCACCAGATGCTGGTCTGGCGCAAGAGCCGCCCGGTGCTCACCAGGTGCTGGTTCATGTGGGACTGCGAGCCTATCCTCGTCGGCTGGCGGAAGGGCCACCAGCCCCCGCTGAAGGCCGCCGAACAACGAACGCGCCGTCTGGGAGATCGGCACCTCAGAGGGCGTCGAGGAGGGCGTCGCCGGCACGCATCCCGACCATCAAGCCGGTCGAGCTCGTGCGTCGCCCGATCAGCTGGCATACGAAGGCCGCCGACCTCATCTGGCCGGATGCGT
>CAWKEZ010000002.1:0-7402 GCA_963848545.1 uncultured Thermoleophilia bacterium | reverse complement strand
AAAACCAATCACCGGCAGACGACGAACTTTACGCTCCCGTATCGTCTTTTCCGCGGCCTGAATGTCATCGCTCACGGCGCACGTTGCGGCCTGTACACATCGGCGACGGACAGTTCCGATGGACGCCGGTCCCGCGTCGTCAGAGGGATGCACACGTCGCGGTCGGTTATGACGCCGAGTACCTGGTTTTGATCGTTGACCACCGGGAGAATACCGCAGTCGTTTTCCTACATTAAAACGCCGGCAGCCGCCAGATTGGTGTCCGGACGACACGTGGCCACCGCCTCAGAGTCGATTTACTTTCATTTGTCACGCTCCTGATACTTTCTGGAGCCGCCGCGGACACAAGGACTTCACAGATCGATCCGCATATCGATCCGCAAGTTAGTCCGGCTATCCTGCGACGCGTAATTATCAGGCTGCAATCCCCTGGCCGCAGCCGGTATTGCCCTGAGACGACGGCATCCCAGTCCTCACGGCCCAGCCGGGCGGCTTTTGCGTCCCCCCGGAAAACAGAACCGAAGGCCTACGATCGTTTGTTTCCCACCCAGGAGCGATTGCGCCGCCCGAGTGCGTTCTCGGACCTTTTTCCTGTGCGGGCGGCCACGGTTCGCAACGCGCCGAATTGAGGCGACACGCGCAGAACTGCGCCCATTGCGACGCATCTTTTTCGAACTGGCTGCACGGGCTTCGGCTGGCCCAGTGGGAGAAGGATCGGGAGTTTCCCTCCCGATGTCCGGCTTTTAGTCGAAGATCGACCGATGCTGTCAGTCAATTCTCACGAATTCGGAATCGACTCCGCCGATGGCACGAGGTGTGCCCTCTCCAGCGTGTCATGCCTGCAAAACAACTCCTGTTCCGTGCCGAGGCGCGGGAAACCTCTGCTGCGTGGGGCTCAGGCGGTGGCCGACGCTGTCCGCGTAACACTCGGTCCGAAATCCCGCTGCGTTCTTGTGGATAAGCGTTTCGGCCATCCGCTCGTCTGCAACGACGGCGTAACCATCGCGCGCGAACTGGAACTCAAAGATCCGGTGGAAAATCTCGGTGCGCGCGTCCTCCGCGAAGCCGCCGAGAAGACCGGCGATGCAGTGGGCGATGGGACCACCACCTCTACGTTACTCGCGTTCTCCATATTTGCAGAAGGGCTCAGAAACATCGCAGCCGGCGCGAGCGCGATCGATATGAAGAAAGGGCTCGAGCGCGGCCTGCGCGCGGTGGTGCGCACCCTGCATGACCGTTCACGCCCGGTGGCCGGCTATCAGGACCGTATGCAGGTGGCTACGGTTTCCGCGCACAACGACGAGTCTATCGGGAAGATGGTGGCCGACGCGCTCGAAAAAGTGGGTGCCGAAGGCGTCATCACGGTGGAGGAATCGAAGACCACCGAAAGCGTGCTCGATGTTGTCGATGGCATGCAGTTCGATCGCGGCTTCTATTTCTCCATACTTCGTTACCGAGCCCGAAGGCATGAAGGCGGTTCTCGAAAACTGTCTCATCCTGCTTTACGAGAAGAAGATCTCCAATTTGAAGGAACTGCTGCACGGTAGACATCGTCCTCGACGATCAGCAGGTCGTGCTCACCGGCGAGTTGCAACAGACGCGGGCGGCGGTCTGGGGCCAGGCACGCGCCGACTGGGTTGTGGTACGTGGGGATGGTGTAGAGAAGGCGGGCGCGCCGGCCCTCCGCGCGCAGCGCGCGCAGCCTCGCGGCGAGGGCGTCGACGTTGATACCGCCCTCGTCGAACGTCACCGCAACGATCCGCAGCGGGCGATCACGCAGGGTGCGCAGCGCCAGATTGTAGGTCGGCGACTCCACCAGCACCACGTCGCCCGGCTCGCCGAAGACGGTGAGCACGAGGTCGAGCGCCTGCGAGTTGCCGCCGCTCACGATCACCTCGGCGGCGGGCACGGCATGGCCCTCACGAGCAGCGATACGCCGGGCGATCGCCGCGCGCAGCGACGGGGGCCCTTCTATGCGGCCGTAGGCCAGGGCCGCCGGGCCGTTGCCCTCGAGCACCGCCGCGGCCGCGGTGCGCACGAGGCCCACCGGCAGCAGCTCCGGGGCTGGCTCGCCGTATGCGAGCTCAATGATCCCGGGGCGCAAGACGTTCTGCGTGTACCGTGCTGAAGTCATCGGGCCATGATATCGCCTCAGCGGTCAGCGCCACGAGCTGGTGGTACGCTTGGCGGCGTAGGCTGCGGCTCCGCCGCTCCATCGACATGTGCCCGACTATCGACATCCCCGAGAGCGACGTGGCCCTGCTCGCACAGTGCGAGGTGGAGACCTTTCGCGCCGGCGGCCCCGGCGGTCAGCATCAGAACGTCACCGACAGCGCGGTGCGGCTGCGCCATCTTCCTACCGGGCTCACCGTGACCTGCCGAGCGCAACGCAGCCAGTACCTGAACAAGATGGACGCGCTGCGCCGCCTGCGCATCAAACTGCGCAAGGCCGCCGCGCCGCCTCCTGAGCCGCGCCGGACTACCGAGCCCTCGCGCGCGGCTGTTGAGCGGCGCCTCAGCGCGAAAAAGGGACGCGGCCTCGTGAAAAGACTGCGGCAGCCGCCGGCCGGCGACGACTGATTTGCCGGCGCGCCAAGCGGCGCGCGGCGGGCTGGCCGACCGTTGCGGCGTGCTCGGCTTCCCCCTGGCGACTGTGTAGAGTAGCGGCCATGACCTTGGTGGCGCTCATCGCGGTCGCTGTGCTGGCCGGCCTGTTCGGCAGCATGCTGGGGGTCGGCGGGGGCATCATCATGGTGCCCATGCTCTCCCTCGCGTTCGGCGTGCCCATCAAGACGGCCATCGCCACCAGCATCGTCTGCGTGATCGCCACGTCGTCGATGGCCCAGACCGTTTACGTGGGCCGGGGGATGACGCACGTGAAGCTGGGAATGTTCCTCGAGGTGGCGACCACGGCCGGCGCGGTGGCCGGTGGCATCACCGCCGTGCTCGTGAGCGGCCGCCTGCTGCAGTACTGCTTCGCCGCCGTGCTCTTCTACGTGGCGTGGCAGATGAATCGCCGCGGCGCGGACGTTGTGCCCAGCCAAACCGGCACGCTGCCGGCCGTCTTCTACGACAACAGTGAAGGGCGCGAAGGTGAGCTACAGCGTGCGGCGCCCGTGGCTGGGGTTCGTGCTGAGCATCGCCGCCGGCAACCTGTCTGGCCTGCTCGGAGTAGGTGGTGGAGCGTTCAAGGTACCGATCATGAACCTGCTCGACCCCGGGCGTGCCGCTCAAGGCGACCATCGCCACCAGCAACCTCATGATCGGCGTAACGGCAGCCACCAGCGCGGCGATCTTCTACGGGCGCGGCTACCTCGATCCGTACTGGGCCGTGCCGGCGGCGCTCGGCATCATCGTGGGCGCCAGGCTCGGTCCGCGGATCGCCGATCGCCTCAGCTCCCGCGCGCTCGCCCGGATCTTCGAGATCGTGCTGGCGGTGTTTGCCGTGCTCATGGTGCTCCAGGCCCGGGGGTTGCTGGCATGAGACGCCCCTCAGGTCCGAACCACGCCATGGACCTCGTGGAGCTCACGGTGCGCCGCGCGTTGCTCGCCGGTCTCGCGGTCAGCATGGTGCTCATGGCCATGGGGCTGCTGCTCGCCATGGTTCGCGGAACACAGTTGCCCGCGGACCTTCACGCCGCTCGGTCATCTGCCGTCTGCGCTGGCGTCGCTCGACCCCGCCGCCTATCTGTCGCTCGGCCTCCTCGTGCTCATCGGCACGCCGCTCCTGCGGGTGGCCTGCTCGCTGGTCGCATTCGCCTACGAGCACGACCGCCGCTACGTCGGCGTCACGGCGATCGTGCTGGCGGTGATGTGCTTCAGCGTTCTCCTCGGGAAGGCCTGAGGCGAACGGTTTGAGTGCCTCGGGGCGACGGACCCCGACAGACGACGCAGGATTTCCGACTTTCACCGTCTTGCAAACCCCAGGCCGCCCGAGTAGATTCTGCTCCTGAACGGTCAGTCAATGTGCGTGCGACGGTTCGCTGACGGAGGTGGCGCGGGCACTTTGCTCGCGCTGCGGCCCGTCAAACAAGGTTCAGGTGCATGTTCATACTCGAAGTCGGACGGAGGTCCGCGATGTCTGACGATAGTTCTTCCGCCTGGCGGCGCCGCGACCGCAGCCGCGATCTCACCGGTCTCGGATGGCTCGAGGCCGACGTGCTGCGCGTGGTGTGGGACAAGGGCGAAGTCACGGTGCGCGACGTCTACGAGGCACTACGCGAGAAGCGGCGCATCGCCTACACCACGGTGATGAGCGTGCTGCGCAACCTCTCGGCAAAGGGGCTGCTCGAGCAAGACAAGTCGGAGTCGGCCTACCTCTACCGGCCCGTCGTCAGCGACGAGGAAGTCGCACGGGGCATACTCGACGCCGTGGTTGAGAAGATCATGGGTGGGCGTAGTGAGCCGCTCATCGCGTACCTGCAGCGCAAGGCGAAGTAGTCAGCTTCCCACCTTCTGGCGCTGGTCGGCGCCATGCAGTACCACCTGGTCGCGGCCGGCGGCCTTGGCGCGGTACAGCGCCTGGTCGGCGAGTTCCATGAGGGCGTCGAGTTCGGTGGCGTCGCGCGGGCAGGTGGCCACGCCAACGCTGATCGTGATGTTCACCTCAGGGGGCAGCCCGAGCCCCGTGTAGCGCGTGTCGCCAAGGGTGTGGCGCACGCGCTCGGCCACGTAGAACGCGTTTTCTCCCGGCGTGCTGGGCAGCAGCACCGCGAACTCCTCGCCGCCGTGGCGCGCGCAGATGTCCGAGGTGCGCAGGGCGTCTTGCATGGCCCTGGCCGCGGTCTGCAGCACGCGATCGCCGGTCGCATGACCGTAGGTGTCGTTGAACAGCTTGAAGTTGTCGATGTCGATCATCAGCACGCTCAGAGGCGCCTGGTGGCGTAGGCTGCGCTCGATCTCCTCGGCGGCGCGGTTCATGAAGTAGCGCCGGTTGTAGAGCCGCGTAAGGTGGTCGGTGACCACCTGGCGGCGGATGGCGTCGTACTTGTGGGCGTTGGTGAGGGCGCTCTGCATGTGATTCTGCAGCGCGTTCAGGATGTCGTCGGTGAGCAGCGCCACGTGATCCCCGCTCGTGGAGGTCGCCAGCACGGCCATGTCGCCCACGTTCTCGACCTTTACCGGGATCACCACCTGGTCGCGCATGGTATGTGGGAACAGGGTGCAGGCATGGTCGGCCGTGCGCACCAGGCGGCCGCCACTGATGGCCTGGCGTACCGGACAGTCGGGGGTGAAAGCGCAGCACTCAGCCGAGAGCGTGGGCGAGAGCACCCCCTGGGCGCCCTCCAACGAGAAGGCGCGAGCCTCGGCATCGAGCAACAACAGGGCGGCGAAGTCGGCGTGCAAGAAGGCCTTGCTGCGTGACAGCACCCTCTCCACCGTCTCCCGGTACGGCAGGGCGGCGTTCATCTCCTTGCCGAGCTCGCCGACGTCCATGAGCTGCCGGTTGAGAGACTGCACGCGCATGAGGTCTTCTTTGATGCTCTGGGACACCCACTCCTTGTCTTCGGCCGCGGTGAACACGGCGATCAGCGTGCCCACGAGGTAGCCCAGCTCGTTCACCTCGTCGCGGTAATACGGGTCGCTGCGCTCGTAGTTGCCCCCCAGGCGCTTGCGCGAGCGGCTGATGAGGCTGTGCAGCGGCCGGTAGATCCAGAGGTCTAGGGCGATGGTGACGAGGGCGAACACGGCCAGCAGCGCGATCGCCAGCTGCCATGCCGACGTCAGGTCCAGCCAGCGGATGGCAACCAGAAAGAACCCGGCAAGCACGACGGCGATGAGCGCCGAGGTCTTGAGTTCCAGGCTCACTCCACGCTCGTAGCCGAGACTGCCGCCGCGCTTGTGATCAGAGTGCTTGTCCGTCGGGGGCGCCTCTCGTCAGTGACTATCCCCGGTATCGGCAGAACCACGAAGACCATGATAGGGGGTGAGGGTCAACAAGGCCGGCGCGGCGCAGGGCCAGCGCGTCCCCAGGGGGCGCTCACTTGCGTTCGCTCGGCTCGGCGAGCAGGCCACCACTCAGACAGGTTCTTAACGAACGCGGCTCTGCCGCAATCGTCAATCCCTTTCGTGAGCAGCGCCGCCTCGTAAGCCCCTGGGGGCGCGCTGGCCCTGCGCCGCGCCGGCCGCGACCCGCGGGCGCGAGGCTACAGACGGCCGAGGATGCGGCGGTCGTGCGTGCGCCGCGGGCTGGTCCGGCGCTCGCCCGCCCGTCGCTCACGCACGTAGTACGGGCATAGGGCACAGAAGGTGCTGCAGGTGAGTCGCGCATCGACGTCCGCGACGCACAGCATGCGTGGTTGAGGCGATGTGAAAGGGTTCTCCATAATGGTTCTACGGAGAAGATACGCCGGCTGGGCGCCGGCTCCTGCCCGTTGCCAACTTCGGCAACGGACCTCTCCGCGGCGCCCCGGCTTCCGCGGCGCCCGTCTTCTCTTCTGTGTCAGACCTGGAGGTAGCTCTCGACGACGGTGAGCACCTGGGCAATGCGAAACGGCTTGGTGATGTAACCGTCGATGCCTACGTCGGTGGCCCGTTCCATGTCGGTGGCCATGGCTTTGGCGGAGAGGCCCACGATGGTGATGTCGTGCGTGGCGGGGTTGGCCTTGATCTCGGCCACGGCTTCGTAGCCGCTGACGACCGGCATCATCATGTCCATGAGCACGAGATCAGGGTGGTGCGCCGTGGCCAAGTCAACGGCCCTGAACGCCTACTGCCCACACAATGGCAAAGAGGGCGGCTAGTAACAACAGCTTGTCTTGCAATGCGCATCGATCTACGGGCGTCATGGAAAGTATCATTTTCCCGCGCTGACGTACTGCCGGTAGGCTTGCTCGGCTTCGGGGTCCGGGGGGTGCGGGTGGTCGAGATACACACCGAGCCAGCGGCGGGCGCGGGTGAAGTCGCCGATCTTGGCGAAGGTCTGGGCCAGGCTGCGGGCGCAGCGGGAACGGTCCGGCTCGCGGTCGAGGTGCAGGCCGCACTCGGCTTCCATCTGGCCGAAGACTTCGAGCGAATCGAGCGGCCCGACGCCGGCGGGCGGGCGCCGCATCCACACCAACGCCTGGGCGTCGCGGTAGACCAGCTTCCATTCGGTCTGAGCGGGATCGGCCAGCGCGGGGGCCAGCAGATACACCGTGCCGGTGACATACTCGAAGGTATTCATGACGATTACTTGGATCCCGTACTGTTCGAGTAACTGCCGCGCGCTCTTGCCGCCGGAAGCATCGTGATTGTAAAGGATGCGGGCGTAATCGTCGAAGACATTCTCGCTCAAGGCGCGGCCATCGATAAACATGTGCTGGCGCGGCCACAAGCGCCAGATAAGATAGCCGCCGTATTCGTAAGTATTGAACATGCGGCCAGTAACATGGTGCGCGTCCAGGAAATCGGCCGCACCCGA
>CAWKEZ010000001.1:0-9058 GCA_963848545.1 uncultured Thermoleophilia bacterium | reverse complement strand
GCGTCTCCATGGTAGGCGCGGAGAGCGCGAGCCTCGTCGTCGGGCGGGCCGGCGCGGCCGCACACGCGCAGCACAGAGCCGCACCTCGCCGGTGCGCGGCGCCTCCCGCGGCTATCTCCAGTAGGCGGACGGCGAAGCGGCTACGCCCTCGCCGCAGGGCGGCCCTGCGGGCCGCCCTGGGAGCCGTGAGGGTGCGAGCGCGGGCAGCCGCGAGAACTGCTTTGCGAAGGCGTGGTGATCCTCGCCAGCCTGTCTTTCCGAACTGCTCCGCGGCCGCGGCGGCCCGAGAGGGCCGCCGCGCGGCGCGGGCGCAAGCCGCTTCGCCGCCCGCCCACAGAAGGACGTCGCGACGGCGCTGCCGGGGCACGACGCTCGGCGCGGGCCGGGGGCCGCCCGGTGCTGTGCGTCCGCGGCCGGCGCAGCGCAGGGGCAGCGCGCCCCCAGGGGATTTGCGAGGCGGACGCTGCTCACGCACCTGCGGGATTACGATTGCGGACGTAGCCGCATTCGTCAAGAACCCGTCTGAGTAGTGGCCTGCCTGCCGAGCGCGAGCGAACGTACGTGAGCGTCCCCCTGGGGGCGCGCTGCCCCTGGGGGGCGGTGGCCTTGCCGACCCGGCTAGCTGCGCAGCTGGGGGAAAAGGATGACGTCGCGGATGGAGGCGGCGCCGGTGAGGATCATCACGACGCGGTCGATACCCATGCCCAAGCCGCCGGTGGGCGGCATGCCGTGCTCCATGGCCTCGAGGAAGTCTTCGTCCAACACGTGGGCGGTTTCGTCGCCGGCCGCGAGGTCGGCCATCTGCTGCTGGAAGCGGGCGCGCTGGTCGTCGGGGTCGTTGAGCTCGCTGAAAGCGTTGCTGATCTCCATGCCGGCGATGAAGCCCTCGAACCGCTCGACAAAGCGCGGGTCGTGCGGCGTCTGCTTGGCGAACGGGCTCGTCTGCGCGGGTGCTCGGTGATGAACACCGGCTGGATGAGCTTGGGCTCCACCCACTCGCTGAACAGCTCGTCTACCTGCGTACCCCACGTGGGAGCCGCCGACACTGTGCCCGCGAGGCCCTTCGCCTTGATGGCCGCCTGCAGGTCGCC
This sequence comes from uncultured Thermoleophilia bacterium, assembly GCA_963848545.1. Taxonomy (GTDB): domain Bacteria; phylum Actinomycetota; class Thermoleophilia; order UBA2241; family UBA2241; genus CAIXSE01. The sequence goes on along the minus strand of CAWKEZ010000001.1, from coordinate 7,967 downwards.
GACCGTGCGCGCGTAGTTGGCGCCGATGTCGATGCCCGTCTCGTCCTTGATGGCCTTGCGCATGGTGAGGCGCGGCCACGGCGGCGTAAGGTCGATCTCGTGCTCGCGAAACGTGACCTTGAGGTCACCGACGACGCCGGCCGCATCGGCGATCATCTCTTCCACCATGGTCATCACATGGGTGTAGTCGACGTAGGCCTCGTAGGTCTCGAGCATGGTGAACTCGGGGTTGTGCTTGAAGCTCACGCCTTCATTACGAAAGTCTTTGCCGATCTCGTACACGCGGTCGAGGCCGCCGATGATGCAGCGCTTGAGGTAGAGCTCGGTGGCGATGCGCAGGTAGAGGTCCCGCTCCAGCTCGTTGTGGTGGGTGATGAACGGCCGGGCCAGGGCGCCGCCGTAGAGCGGCTGCAGCACCGGCGTCTCCACCTCCACGAACCCGCGCCGGTCGAGGAAGTCGCGCAGCGCGCGGATGATGCGGGCACGTTTCACGAACACCATGCGGGAGTCGTCGTTGGCGACCAGGTCGAGGTAGCGCTTGCGGTACCGTGTTTCTACGTCGGTGAGGCCGTGGTACTTCTCGGGCAGCGGGCGCAGCGACTTGCTGAGCAGCCGCCACGAGCTGATGCGCAGCGAGAGCTCGCCGCGCCGCGTGCGCATCACGTTACCCTCGGCACCCACGAAATCGCCCAGGTCGACGTCGGCGAGCGCCGCGTAGCGTTCCTCACCGAGCGCATTCTGCTGGGCGAAGAGCTGGATCTCGCCGCTGCCGTCCTTGACCACCACGAAGCTGAGTTTGCCGTGCTCGCGACGAGCCGCCACGCGGCCGGCCACGCGACGCACCTCGGCCGAGTCCTGACCGGCCTCCAGGCCGGCGTAGATCTGGTGCAGGGGCCCGATCTCGTCGCGAGGTTGATAGCTGAGGGGAAACGCGTCGCCCGCGCGGCGCCATGCAGTCAGCTTGGCGCGCCGCTCGGCGAACACGTCGGCGCCGTGTTCCCCCTCTGCGTCCACGGCGGAGTGGGTCAGGCTTTCTTGATGGCCAGGACCTTGAACTTCTTGGAGCCCTGGGGAACGCTCACGGTGATCTTGTCGCCGGGCTTGTGGCCGATGATCGCGCTGCCCACCGGTGATTCGTTGGAGAGCTTGTGGGCGGACGGGTCTGCCTCGGCCGAGCCGACGATGGAGTACTGCACCACGTCGCCAGCCGTCATATCCTGCAGGGTGACCTTGGTGCCCACCCCAACCTTGTCGGTGGAGATGGCGTTGGAGTCGATGACGATGGCGCTGCGCAGCCGCTCTTCGAGAGCGTAGATGCGGGCCTCGAGCATAGCCTGCTCGTTCTTGGCATCGTCGTACTCGGAGTTCTCCGAGATATCGCCGAAATCGCGCGACGCACGAATGCGCTCCGCTACCTCGTCGCGCTTAACGCTGAGAGGTACTCGATCTCCTCCTTGAGGCGTTGGAAGCCCTCGGGAGTGAGGATGATCTCGCGGTCGACCACTGGTTCCTCCTCTTCAACACGGCAACGCGGCCCCTAATAGAGACCGCGCGCCGAACAGGCGAGCAAGTATAGGCCATGCGTTCCGCCAGCGCAAACGCGCAAAAAGCCCTGCGACTGCTAGAGGTCGAGCAGGCTCCTCAGCGTGGCCACGTCGGGCGCGCGCATGAGCGCCAGCGCCAGCGCCTTGTCGATGGTCCCGCTGCGGCGATACCGCTGCCAGAACTGCCGCAGATGGCCCACCGCGCGAGAGCCCATGGTGTGCAGCACATCTTCGGCGAACAGCCTGAGTTCCTTGAGCCGTTCGGCCTGGGCGGGAGGCGGGCCGCCGCCGAGGACCTCGGCGAACAGCCACGGCCTTCCCAGCGCGTGCCGGGCCAGCATCACGGCGGCCGCGCCCGCCGCCAGCGCGGCGAGCGCCGCATCGCGACCGTCAATATCGCCGGAGGCGATCACGGGCACGGGCAGCTCGGCAGCCAAGACGCGCGTCACGCCATGGTCGGCGCGACCGCGATAGAGCTGCGCGGCGCTGCGTGGGTGGATGCACACCGCGGCGGCGCCGGCGGCGACGAGGCCGGGCGCCGTACGGCGCCCGGCCTCGTCGCCCTCGCGCAACCCAGAGCGGATCTTCACCGTCACCGGCACCTCACCGGCCACCGCGGCGACCACCGCGGCGACCATCGCCGCGGCCCGCGCCGGTTCGCCCAGCAGGGCCGCGCCGGCGCCGGTCTTCAGCACCTTGTGCACGGGGCAGGCCATGTCGAGGTCGATGAGGTCGGCGCCGGCCGCCCGGCAGGCCCGTGCCGCCTGGGCCACCAGGGCGGGGTCGGCGCCGAACAGCTGATAGCCGATCGGGTGCTCGGCGGTGGAGCACTCCAGGTACTCAAGCGTGCGCCGGTTCTCGTAGTGCAGGCCGTAGGCGGAGATCATCTCGGTAAACACCAGACCGGCGCCCCAGCGGCGCACGCTACGCCGAAACGGCGCCGTGGAGATGCCCGCCATGGGAGCCATGAAGACGCGCCGGTCGAGGGCGAGGGAGCCGATCGCCAAGGGGGTGCGCAGGGCGTCGGCCGTCAACGCCGGATCTCCCTGCGTCAGGACCGCTGCTGGCGGCGCAAGACGATCTCGATGCCGCGCAGGGTGAGCAACGGGTCGACCGCGTCGATCACGTCGGTGTGCCGGGCGATCATCTCGGCCAGGCCGCCGGTCGCGATGACGCGGGCTCTCACGCCCAACTCCTTCCAGATGGCGTGCACGATGCCCTCCACTTCGCCGGCGAACCCGTACACCGCACCCGACTGAAGAGCCTCGGTGGTGGACTTGCCGATAGCGTGCTCGGGTTCCACGAGCTCCACCTTGATTAGCCGCGCGGCGCGTGTGGTGAGGGCCTCGAGCGACACCTCTATGCCCGGTGCGATAGCACCGCCGAGGTAGTCGCCCTCGGCCGAGACCACGTCGAAGGTCGTGGCGGTGCCGTAGTCGGCGACGATGCAGGGCCCGCCGTAGGTGGCGAACGCGGCCACGGCGTTGACGACACGATCGGCGCCCACCTCGCTGGGGTTCTTCATGGCGATGCGCATGCCGGTGCGCGCCCCGGGGCCTACCACGAAGGCCGTCACGCCTAAGTGGTTCTCGCACATCTCCACCCACTGCTGCGTGAGTCGCGGCACCACGGAGGCGATGCCCACCTCGTCGACCACCTGCCGCACGCGCTCCTCGCGCAAAGAGAAGAACCCCTGCAGCAGGCCGGCGATCTCGTCGCTGGTACGATGCCGCACGGTAGCGATGCGCCATTCGCCCACGATCTCGCCGGCGTCGCTCAGGCCCACGTGGGTCTGCGTGTTGCCCACGTCTACTACGAGGAGCACCGTTACGTCTCCAGCTCGAGGCTGAAGTTCGATCCAGGGCGCCGCCGTGGTGAGCGCGCCCACCGAGATCACGTCTACCCCCGCCTCGGCGAGCGTGCGCACGCGTTCGAGCGTAACGCCCCCAGAGACCTCGACGAGGGCCCTGCCGGCGACTCTGCGAACCGCCTCACGCACGGTAGGGGTGTCCATGTCGTCAAGCAACACCATGCCGGCCCCGGCGCCCAGCGCTTCGTCGAGCTCGGCGAGCGTGTCGACCTCCACCTCGAGGCCGTGCAGGTGGGCGGCGCCGCCCCGAACCAAGGCGACCGCCGCGGCTACGCCGCCGGCGGCCAGCACATGGTTGTCTTTGATCAAGGCGCCGTCGAACAGCCCAAAGCGATGCGGCGTACCGCCGCCGTGAACCACGGCCTGCTTCTCGAGCGCCCGCAGACCCGGCGTCGTCTTGCGCGTCGCGGCGATGACCGCCGCCGTGCCGGAGGTATGCGCCACATAACGAGCCGTGAGCGTGGCGATGCCGGAGAGACGGCAGAGGAAGTTGAGGCCGGTGCGCTCACAGGCGAGGATCGCAGAGAGCGGACCGCGCAGTTCGGCCACCGCGGCGCGGGCGGCAAACGAGCTGCCGTCGGCCACCAGTGGTTCGGCCTGCAACGCGGGGTCGACCAGCTGCGCCGTGGCCGCCAGGGCGGCGAGACCCGAGAGCACGCCCTCCTCACGCGCCACCACTCGCGCAACGCCGTCGCCGGCGAAAGCCGAACCGGTGATATCGCCGTAGCCCGCCAGGTCTTCGGCCAGCCCCCGGCGCGCGGCGCGGCGCGCCGCCTCGTGGTAGGTGCGCATGCTCACGGGCGCTCCACCTTGCCGATGAGGCCTTCTTCCCTCTCCTGGGCGGGTAGCCGCAAGGTCACGTGACGCCGCCAGTTCTGGTCGTCGCGCGCAGGGAAATCGTCGCGCATGTGTACGCCGCGGGACTCCTCGCGCAGCAACGCGCACTTGGCGATCTGCGTGCCCACCGTGAGCATGTTGAGCAGTTCGTACTCGGCAGCCCCAAGGCTGCGGAAGCTGAGCTCCGAGGTGAGCTCGTTGAGGCCGGCGAGCGCCGCTTTGAGGTCGCCGCCGCGGCGCAGCACGCCCACCTTCTCCATCATTATAGTGGTGAGGCGGCGCCGAGCGCCGGGCGCGTCGCCGCCGCCGGCACCCGCCGCCGCCTCCGGCAAGTCGAAGCGCAGGCGCCGCACATCCTCGCCCAGATGACCGATATAGCGGTCGAGGTCGCGCACCACCCTGTCGCTGAACACGAGGCCCTTGAGCAGGGAGTTGCTGGCCAGCCGATTGGCGCCGTGCACTCCGGTGCTGGCCACCTCACCGCTGGCGTACAGACCCGGCACGGTGGTACGGCCCCACACGTCGGTCATCACTCCGCCGACCGAGTAGTGGCACACCGGCGCCACGGGGATGAGCTGCTTGGCCAGATCGAGGCCGTACTTGGCCAAGCCGGCGGTGACGGTGGGAAAGCGCTGCTGCAGCATGGCGCCGTCGAGATGGGTGGCATCCAGGTACACGTGGTTACGGCCTTCGCGGCGCATCTCCGCCACCATGGCGCGCACCACTATGTCGCGCGAAGCCAGCTCGGCGCGCTCGTCGTAGGCGGTCATGAAGCGCTCACCGGCGGCGTTGCGCAGGTAGGCGCCTTCGCCGCGCAGCGCCTCCGTGATGAGCTGCACGGTCTCTTGACCGGGAAGAGCCAAGCCGGTGGGATGGAACTGCACGAACTCGAGATCGCGGATCGCCGCGCCGGCGCGGTAGGCCATGGCGAGGCCGTCGCCGGTGGCGACCAGCGGATTGGTCGTGCGGCCGTACACCTGGCCGGCGCCGCCGGTGGCGAGCACCGTGACCATGGCGACGTTGAGGGTGAGGCCGCCGTCGTCGAGGTTGAGCGTGAGCGCCCCCACGCAGCGCCCCCGCACGGTGAGCAGGTCGATCACGAACTCGTTTTCGTACAGCTGCACGCGGCTGCCCATACGGGCCGCCTCGGCCAGGGCGCTGGACACTTCACTGCCGGTGGCGTCGCCGCCGGCGTGCACCACCCGCGCTACCGAGTGCGCGCCCTCGCGGCCGAGCACGATCTCGCCCTCTACCTTGTCGAAGCGCGGGCAGATCTCCATGAGCTCGCGCACCCGGTCTGGGCCCTCATTGACGAGCACGCGCACGGCGTTCTCGTCGCAGAGCCCGTCGCCGGCCCTGACGGTGTCTTGGAAATGCAGCTCGGGCGAGTCTGACGGACCCACGGCCGCGGCGATGCCGCCCTGGGCGAGGAAGGTGGTGGTGTCGTCGAACGTAGACTTGGTGAGCAAGCCCACGCGCCAGCGACGAGCGGCGCCGATGGCGGCGGTAAGGCCGGCGATCCCGCCGCCCAGCACGAGCACGTCGAAGGTGCGCCGGTGCAGCGGTTCGTCTGAGCGGTTGGCGATGTAGGGACGCGGCATGCCGGGCCTTCAGTGGCAGGCCGGCGCGGCGCCGACCGTTGGGGATCCTGCCATCACTCCGCCTCCGGGACATCGTAGAGCCGCACTGCCTGCTCGCGCGCCACGTCGCGCGCCAGAGCGGCGACGTCGAGCGCGGGCATGCCGCGCGCCCAGCCGTATACCTCTGCCAATGGGACGAGCACGAAGGCGCGTCGTAGCATACGAGGGTGCGGCAGCATCAGCTTGGGGTCTGACGACTCCACGTTTTGGAAGAGCAGTATATCGATATCGAGCGTGCGAGGGCCAAACCGCAGCTCGCGCAGCCGACCATGCTCGTTCTCGATGCGCTGGCACTGGCGCAGCAGGTCGAGCGGCTGGAGACCGGTCTCCAGGCACACCACCTGATTGAGGAAGGAGCCTTGCCGCTCGTACTCTTGCGGGGCCGTCTCGAAGATCCGCGAGGCGGCCACCAGGGTGGTCCCCGGCAGCACGCCGAGCGCCTCTCGTGCCGCCGCAAGGCAGGCTAGGCGATCGCCCTCGTTCGACCCCAGCGAGAGGAACGCCCTGCTGCGCGGCGGCTCGCTCACGCGCTGCGCACGACGGCGACACGGGCCACGGCGATCGGGATGGCCACCGGAGGCGCGGGCTTGGCCACGGCGACCTCGAGAAAGACGAGCTCGTGCTCGTCCCAGAGGGCGTCGGCGATCACCGTGGCGAGACGCTCCAGCAGGTGGAACTCACCACCTTCGACAATGCCTCTCACCGTGTCTACCAGGCGACTGTAGTTGACGGTCCCCGCGAGGTCGTCGCTCTCGGCGCCGGCGCAGTCCCTGGGTTCGAGGTGAACGTCTACCACGAGGAGCTGGGCCACCGCCCGTTCCTCGGCGCTGACCCCGCACCGCCCTCGCAGCTCGATGCCCTCCACCGAGATGGAAAGACTGTGCGTCATGCTGGCGAACCTCCCCTTGAGACACCGGCCGCGGCCGGCTGCACGCTACACGGCCGGCGCACCCTCCAGCACCGCCAGCGCCACACGAAGCGCCTCGAAGTTGGGCTTGACCTCGTGCACGCGGAAGAGGTGCGCCCCCGCCAGCGCGCCGATTACGGTGGTCGCTACCGTCCCGATGCCGCGCTCCGCCGGACCAACCCCGAGAATAGCGCCCAGAAACCTCTTGCGAGACGCCCCCAGCACCACAGGCCGGCCGAGCTCGGCGAAGCGATGCAGATGGTGCAGGAGGGCGAGGTTGTGCTCCACCGTCTTGCCGAACCCCACGCCGGGGTCGACCAGCAGCTGATCCTCGCGCAGGCCGCGGGCCAGAGCGAAGGCCATGCGCTTCTTCGAGGAAACGCAGCACCTCATCCACGACGTCGCCGTAACGAGGATCGTCCTGCATGGTGCGGGGCTCGCCCTTCATGTGCATGAGGCACACCGGGCAGCCCGCTTGGGCGACGATGTCGACCATGGCTGGGTCGCCCCGCAGGGCCGTGACGTCGTTGATCATCCGCGCCCCGGCGGCGAGCGTGCGCCGTGCCACCTCGGCCTTGCTGGTGTCGACCGAGACGGGTACGCCCACCCGTTCGGCCAGCGCCTCTACCAGGGGCAGCACGCGGCGCAGCTCCTCGTCAGCCGAGACCGACTCTGAGCCCGGCCTGGTCGACTCGCCGCCGACGTCGACGATGCTCGCCCCTTCGCGTACCAAGGCCAACCCGTGAGCCAGTGCGGCGTCGGCGGAGAAGAACCGGCCGCCGTCTGAGAACGAGTCGGGCGTGACGTTGACCACACCCATGATGCTGGGAAACGGAAGGTCGAGACGGCAGGTAGGCGAAGCCGGCAGGGCCACGGCGCTCAGCGCTGCGCGTTGATGAGAGCGAAGGCCTCGGCGCGCGTGGCGTCGTGCGACTCGATGGTGCCGCGCACGGCGCTCGTTATAGTGCGCGATCCCGCCGTGCGCACGCCACGCATCGACATGCAGAGATGCTCCGCCTCGATAAGCACCAGCGCCCCCGCGGGCTGCAGGGCCCGCACGATGGTGTCTGCCACCTCGGAGGTGATGCGCTCCTGAAGCTGTGGCCGGGCCGCCACCTGACGTACGACGCGAGCCAGCTTGGAGATGCCGGCGATACACCATCTTCGAC